>JAUXXX010000069.1 GCA_030684695.1 bacterium | reverse complement strand
ATGGTCTTTGCATTGTTGCTGGGACAGTGGGGGAAGACGAACACTCTGTTGGTCTTCGAGAAATCATTGACATAAAACATGGTGGAATTGAAAAATATGGGATAACTTGCCATTATCTAGGAACATCCGTCCCCATTCAGAAATTGGTAGACGCGGCTGTTGAAACCAATGCCGATGCTATTTTAATGTCTACCATTATCTCACATGATGAAATTCATTATAAAAATATGAAAAAAGTCGTTGATTACGCGACAGAACTTGGAGTTCGTGATAAACTAATCATCGTTGCAGGAGGAACTCAAGTGACTCCAGAAATCGCCAAATCGCAAGGTATTGATATGGGATTTGGAAGAGGGACCAAAGGAATACATGTTGCAACTTATTTGGTTCAAACATTAAAGGAGAAATATAATTGAAGATTGATGCATTTGTTGCAGAAATCGGTTCAACAACTACTGTTGTCTCTGCATTTGATGGACTTCATACCAACACACCTCGTTTTTTAGGCCAAGGAATGGCACAAACGAGTGTTTTGTCTGGGGACGTAACCATTGGATTGCAAGAAGCGATTGCACAATTACAACAATCCTTTTCAGGAGATCTTCTTGAACCAATATCGATTTATGCTACTTCGAGTGCAGCAGGTGGATTAAAAATGAGTGTCCACGGGTTAGTTTATGACATGACTGTCAAAGCCGCAAAAGAAGCTGCGTTAGGAGCTGGCGGAAATGTCTCTTGGGTAACTTCTGGATTGTTAAGTGATGAAGACTTGAAACAATATCTCCATCACTCCTTAAACATGATTTTGATTGCTGGTGGTGTGGATTATGGAGAGAGCAAAACAGCGTTAGAGAATGCACGGAATATTGCTTCTTTGTCATTGCCAGTTCCTGTTGTATACGCAGGAAATATTGTGAATCATGCTGCTGTAAAAGCTATTTTTCATGAAAAAGGATTATCTTCTTATTTATCCATTGCCCCCAATGTATATCCAAAAATCGATCAATTGGAGGTGGATGAAGTCCGTTTGTTAATTCAAAATGCGTTTGAAAAACATATTACTGAAGCCCCTGGGATGGAAAAAATCCGACAAATTATTACAAATAAGGTCATTCCAACCCCGGGAGCTGTGATGAAAGCAACCCAATTAGCCGCAACGTTTATGAGCGATGTGTTATGTATCGATGTTGGTGGTGCGACCAGTGATGTACACAGTGTGAGTGAAGGTACCATAGAAATCCAAGCAATCCAAACAGCCCCCGAACCAGTAAGCAAACGAACGGTCGAAGGAGACATTGGAATTTACATCAATAAAGATACTTGTGTCTCGCTCCTTGGAAAATCAAAACTCGCCACTGCTTGTAACATGTCATTAGATCGGCTTGAAGAACTGCTTGCTTCATATCCCCCCATTCCAAGCGGTGAGTTTATACCAATTGCTCAAGAGTTGACTAAAGTTGCAGTCCATACCTCCATTTCAAGACATGTGGGCAAACGATTTGTTACATACAGCCAACAAGGTAAAATTACACTTGCTTCTGGAAAAGACTTATCAGCGATTCAATCGATCATTTGCACAGGTGGTGCTTTAGTTAAATTACCTAACCCCATCGAAATGGTCAAAGAAGCATGGAAAAAACTCGATCCATTGGCGTTGCTTCCCAAAGAAGTACCTGACATTTATATCGACCAATATTATATTATGGCAGCGATAGGAGTCTTGGTGGAAGATTTTCCTATCGGCGCAACTGCATTGTTGAAACATACTCTTAAAGGCGGTCGTTAACATGGCTACTCTATTCATATATCAAGAGAAGATTCACCATAACATCAAGCAAATCAAACGGCTTTTTGCTCGACATGGTAATGTTTCTATCTACCCTGTGGTTAAAGTCTTTGCAGGAGACCATCGTATCGTACAATGGATTGAAGAAAGTGGACTAGAATACATTGCAGACTCACGAATTGAGAATCTAAAGAAGTTCGCAAGTAGTCCTCTCAAAAAAGTTCATCTCCGATTAGGTCAAATATCAGAAGCAAAAAAAATCATCCAATATAGTGATATTTCTCTTCAATCTCAACTTCCAACCATCTTTGAACTGCAAAGACAAGCAGTTCTTCAAGACAAAGTTCATTCCATCCTGTTAATGTTTGACGTAGGGGATTTACGGGAAGGGATATTTTATCAAGAAGATTTTCTTCCCCTCGTTTCTAGCGTTGAAGCCTTGTCTCATATCCATCTTCTTGGAATTGGAACGAATTTAACTTGCTATGGCGGAGTCGTACCCAGTGTCTTTAATATGAATGAACTAATCAAAATCGCAAACAAGATTGAAGAACTTATTAAGCGACCTCTAGAAGTTATTTCAGGAGGAAACTCTTCGATTTTCCCGTTACTTGAAGATAGATTGCTTCCACGAAGAATTAATAATTTTAGAGTCGGAGAAGCCATCTTTTTCGGAAGAGAAACTGCCTATGGAGAAACCATTCCTGGTTGTGAACCAACTACTTGCATCTTGGAGGCAGAACTTATCGAATGTGAGCAAAAACCCAGTATGCCCATTGGTGAGATGACCATGGACTCTTTTGGGTCTACTCCATCCATCATTGACAAGGGAAGAATGAATCGAGGAATTCTAGCCATTGGCAAACAAGATGTTAATCCGCACTATCTTTTGCCTCTTCACCCAGAGGTTTCGATATTGGGAGGATCGAGTGATCACTTAATTGTCGATTTAGGTGAAAGTGGATTTGTTGTCGGTGATACATTACGATTTACACTCACTTATCCAGGACTATTACAAGTATGTACGTCTCCTTATGTAAAAAAACGATTTATCAGTGAACGGAAGCGGAGGAAACCATGAACATTGAGGCCATTGTAGAAACACTATCCTTGGAAGAAAAATGTCAGTTACTTGTCGGTTTTGATTCTTGGCATACCTTTGCATATCCGAACAAAGGGGTGGAAGAATTGATGATGGCGGATGGTCCTCATGGACTACGCAAACAAATCGAAAGTGCAAATTCCATCGCCATCAATGAATCATATCCCGCTACTTGTTTTCCTCCTGCGGTTACCTTAGCTGCCAGTTTTGATCCCTCGTTAGTGTTTGAAGTAGCCAAGCATATCGGATTAGAATGCCGCTCCAAAGAAGTTCATGTGATTTTAGGACCGGGATTGAACATCAAAAGAAGTCCATTATGTGGACGCAATTTCGAGTATTATTCAGAAGATCCCATCCTTAGTGGTCAACTTGCGAAAGCATTCGTTCAAGGGGTTCAAAGTGTTCAGGTTGGTGCTTGTTTAAAACACTTTGCCTTAAACAATCAAGAAACCTATCGAATGACTTCAAGTTCTATTGCGGACGAACGTGCCATTAGAGAAATCTATACACGAGGGTTTGAGCTCGCTTTGGAAGCAAATCCTGCTATGGTGATGTGCTCTTACAATAAAATAGATGGTATTTATGCATCTGAAAACAAAACTCTTTTAGTTGATCTTCTTCGTAAAACATTTGGATATATGGGTGTCATCGTATCCGACTGGACAGCGGTAAGTAATCGAGTGAATGCCTTACTCGCAACACTAGATTTAGAAATGCCTGGTCATCGATATTCGATTGATCAACTGATGCATGCATTTCAACACAAATTAATCAGTGAAGAAGACATCAATCACAGTGTAAGACGACTTCTTCATCTAATTCTAACGTATACCAATCAACCATCCATCGAAGTCGATTTGCTAAATCACCATCAGTTTGCTTCAAAGGCTTACGAAGATTGTATTGTTTTACTCAAGAATGAAAATGATATCTTGCCACTTTCTTCCAATCATACACTTGGTTTATTTGGCGAACTTGCTCGTCAAGTTCGATACCAAGGAGGTGGAAGTTCTAACGTTCAACCTACAAAAATTGAATCACTGTTTGAATTGATGCATGATGTAGCATTTTGTGCAGGGTATCAATTAACAACGGATGGATTTGATCAAGTGCTGATTGATGAGGCGATAACACTAGCAAAACGTGTGGATGTTGCGATTGTGGTTGTTGGACTTACAGACCAATACGAATCCGAAGGCTATGATCGTACGCACCTCGATTTACCACTTGGTCACACTCGTTTGATAGAAGCTATTAGTGAAGTTAACCCCAATACAATCGTCATTTTACAAATAGGCTCTCCTGTGGTAATGCCTTGGCTTTCGAAGGTCAAAGCAGTAGTGAATGGATATCTTGGCGGACAAGCAGGACATGTAGGAATGTATCGTATCCTCAAAGGACAGGTATCTCCGAGTGGACGTTTGGCTGAAACATTTCCAATGGACTTAACAACACATCCAAGCAATCGATTCTTTGCAAAAGGAAATCATCAAGTTCATTATCAAGAAAGCATTTATGTAGGATATCGATATTACTCGACAAAAGGTTCAGAAGTGTTGTTTCCTTTTGGTTATGGGTTATCGTATTCTACCTTTGAGTATAGTAACTTGGTTGTTGACAAACACATCTATTCCCCTGGAAATCCACTCGAAGTACGTTTGACAATCAAGAATACAGGGAAAGTGGAAGCCAAAGAAGTGGTGATGTTGTTTATTAAGCGTCCTGATGCGCCTATCTTTGGTCCAATTAGAGAACTCAAGCAATTTCAAAAAATTACATTAGCTCCTGAGGAAAGTAAAGAAGTATTGTTTATCATTACCAACCAAGATGTGTGTTTCTTTCATACTTCCATTCATCAATGGGACATCTTCCCAGGAAAAGCAATCATTGAGATTATGAAGAATGCAAATGAGTGTTTGCTTTCTGAAGAGATTGAGGTAGTAACAAAATCTCCATTAGAACTGAATTCTTATTTATCACAATTATCTAGTTATCAAGCATCCGATTTATCGTTCACTCAAGAAGATTTCGAACATTTGCTGGGTAAAAAACTAAACCCTGCTAAAATGACCATAAAGCGTCCATTTCTTCTTGATCACACATTAGAGGACATTCAATACACTTTTATTGGGAAAATTTTCGTCAAACAAGTCATGAAGTTGACACAAAAAACCATTCAAGATAAAGACTTAAGTTATCAAGAAATGGTAAAAAAATCGTTGATGCAAACCCCTTTGCGAAGCATTGCTATTTTTTCAGGTGGAACGTTATCTATCTATCAACTTCAAGGCATTTTACATTTAATTAATCACCGCATTTTCAAGGGAATCTTTCAATTACTGAGGAAAAAGCCATGAACAAACATTGGTCAAAAGAAGGGGTAGTATATCAAATCTATCCACGTAGTTTTCATGATTCGAATCATGATGGGATTGGTGATATTCAAGGAATCATTCAAAAGATTCCGCATCTTGTGAATTTAGGAATCTCGATTGTCTGGCTTAGTCCGGTATATGCCTCGCCCAATGATGACAATGGGTATGACATCTCTAATTACTATGATATCCATCCTGACTTTGGAACACTTGAAGATATGCGCCAACTGATTAAAATCTTACATTTACATGGAATCAAGCTTGTGATGGATTTGGTTGTGAATCATACCTCAGACGAACATGAATGGTTTCAAAAAAGTGTGAATAAAGTTCCAGGGTTTGCTGATTATTATCACTGGAGTAAAACCAAGAAAAACTGGACTTCCTTCTTTGGAGGATCTGCTTGGGAGTATCATCCAGTTCGAAAAGAATACTACCTCCACTTATTTTCGAAAAAGCAACCGGATTTAAATTGGGATAATCCAATCGTTCGTCAAGAAGTGAAGGCGATTTGTCGTTTTTGGCTTGATCTTGGTGTGGATGGATTCCGCTGTGATGTGATTAATATCATAGCAAAAGAAACTTCTACACCCCAAGGAAAATTTGCTTTGATACTCAGGGGGAAGGAGCACTACTTAAATCATCCAAAAATTCATACATATTTACAAGAACTTAAGAAAGACGTCTTTTCTAATTATGATTGTTTTACTGTTGGAGAAACCGTCTTTATTACTCCTCAAATAGCCCTTGAGTATATCAAAGAGTCAACACTTGAACTCGATATGGTATTTCAGTTTGAGCATATGGGTGCAGACGCTATTTTTGTTAAATGGTTTATTCGTCGCTTTAAGCCCATGAATCTCAAAAAGCCATTATCTAAATGGCAAAACGAACTCCAATCGAAAGGCTGGAACTCGTTATACCTAGAAAATCATGATCAGCCTCGAAGTATTTCACGCTTTGGAAGTTTGGAATTTCATGCTCAAAGTGCTAAAATGCTGGCTACGATGCTCTATTTTCAACAAGGAACACCTTATATCTATCAAGGACAAGAAATCGGAATGACAAATGCCCATTTTACAAGACTTGACCAATTTAGAGACATTGAAACGTTAAACATGTTTGAGTTTGGAACGAAAGTTCTTCATTTTTCAAAGAAAAGAATGATGAAAAAAATCTTTTATGCCTCACGAGATCATGCACGTACCCCCATGCAATGGAATCAAAGTGAACATGCTGGTTTTTCTACGACTACTCCATGGATAGAAGTCAATGAGAATTACATGGATATTAATGTATCGAAAAACGCTACCGATGAACACTCTATTCTGTCCTACTATCAACAAATTATCGCGTTGCGTAAGAAATTTCCTGTAATTGTTTATGGCGATTATCAAGACATTGGATACCACCATCCTCGTATGTATTGTTATTCACGAAGTGATGAAGTTAACCAATTATTGGTGGTCTGTAACTTTTCCAAGAAGCCATTAAAACTACCAAACATTGTCCAGTTTGAAGGTATGGAACTTCTTTTATGTAATGAATCATCCCATCCACAATCTCGTCTATTGAAACCTTATGAAGCTAGAGTATATCTGAAAATGAAATAAAACAAAAAAAAAGTCCAATCGATGAGAAAGGACTTTTCTTTATTTTTTGGGTTTTGGTCGCTTCAGTTGAAAATATTCTACAAGATGATCGAAAACAAATTTTTCTAGTCCGATTTTATCTACAACAAATCCTTCTCCATGAGGAGCGTCTTTGACCAAATAGTCGGCTGTACGAGCTTTCTTCATCGCTTTAATCAAATCATTCATCATATAAGGTGGTGTTGTTTTGTCGTGATCACTATGAATGAAAATAGTAGGGAATGTAGAATGACGAACTGCTTTTACCACATTAGCTTTGGACAGAAGAAATCGATGGTACCAGTAGGTAAATAAATCAACCCCAGGCAAGAATAATACTAATAATTTTGGTTTCATTGTGTGGAAAAGAACCCGTCGAAACGTGGTATAAGCGGAATCTGCAACGACCAATTTACAATTTTCCGGCATGTTCATGGACGAAGCAAGCAAGATTGTCGCCGCTCCCATAGACACCCCATGTAGTAAAATACGATCTTTAGATCCATAAATTCTTAGACAGTAATTGATCCATTGGCGCATATCGTATTTTTCGTAGATTCCAAAACTAGTAAACGTCCCACTCGAAGAACCATGACCACGTTGATCTGGCAATAATACTTTAAAACCAAGATCACTATACATCTTTGCGATTAATACCATATCAGTGGAATTAGCATGATATCCATGCGTGACAATAGCTAGTAAGTCTGAGTTTTTGTCAATCGAAGGAATAAAAGTAGCACTTAGTCGCGTCCCATCATATGCTCGTATGTGAACATTTTCTTTGGGTGTTTCTTGAAACCACTGCCAAGAAGGAGCAAAAAAAGCATCTGCTTGATTGACGACTGTATAATTCTTTTTCGGGTCAATTAGGATAAGCTTTTTATAAATCTGATAAGAAATTAAGAAATAAATGAGGATAGAAAGAACAATTATTACGACAATGAGCCAAGTTTCCAAGTTATCACCCTATTTAATTGTATCATAAAAAGAGGGAATCGTTTTCCTATGTTCAAAATTATCATCCAAAACAACATTTTAGAATGAATTGTGTTATAATTTCGGTAATCACATAATAAGGGGGGGATATCATGGTTCGATTTGGTGTCATGGGTGCTGGCAAAATTGCTTCAACATTTGCGATATCAGCTAGTGGGATTGGAGAACATTTATATGCCATCGCTGCTAGAGATGTACAGCGTGCAGAGGAATTTAAAAAACTGCACGGTTTTGAAGTCGCCTATGGTTCCTACGAAGAGATGCTTTGTGATCCACTTGTCGATTGTGTCTACATTGCAACTCCGCATGGATTGCATTATGAACACATGCTTTTAGCCATCGAGCATAAAAAGCACATTTTGTGTGAAAAAGCATTTACCCTCAATCAAAAACAGGCACTTGATGTTTTTGAAAAAGCAAAGAAACACAAACTATTTGTCATGGAAGCATTGTGGACAAGATTCTTGCCTGTAATTCAAGAAGTCCAACGCTGTGTGGAACGCGGAGACATTGGTGAAATTATCCAAATAGATGCCGCATTTTGTT
>JAUXXX010000068.1 GCA_030684695.1 bacterium | reverse complement strand
CCCATTCATCACGAAACTGAAAAAGTAGTCCGTTCAAAGCGATAGTTGATGTTGTCGGCTGTGCAGTCGAAGTGGTTGAAGTAATCGACATAGTCGATGACAAAGTTGTGGATTGTGTCGTCTGTACATTGGTAAACTGTGTAGCCGTTTGTGTGACTATATCCATAGAACTTGTAGATGATGTAAAAAGCGTAGTAGATGCTTGCGTGTATGAAGTGGTTGTATTACATCCTAGTAATCCCCACATGGAAGCAAATAACACAAAAAGCCAAATGCTCCTTCTCATAATAGTCCCCCTATGAGCCATATCTATTTTAATTATAGCACTAACAACTTCACAAAATTATGGATAATTGGAACTTTTTTTCACTGTTGTTGAAAACATTGTTTCATGATAATCCATAAAGGATTAGAAAAAGAAAAACCGATCGACATGATCGGTTTAATTTGTACTGGTGCGCCATCGGGGACTCGAACCCAGGACCCAATGATTAAGAGTCATTTGCTCTACCAACTGAGCTAATAGCGCATAAATTTACGTGCAGTATTATATTACTGCAAATCGACTCATTTGTAAACTATTTTCGCTCGAGCTTCGCCAAAAAATCAGCTAAATCTTGGACTCGCAAAAAGTAAACTCCATATGCAATATCACCAGGTTTCACAATCTCAACATCACTTTCATTGAGGTAGCGGGTAATGTTATGTGCTGAAGGTGTTAAAATAGCAATTCTTTTCATAGGTATCTGCCTAGAAGGCTTTTTAGCAAGAAAAGTGGTTACACCATCAACCAAATCGGGTTTTGTAGATCGTTTCCATCCCGATAAATTCGTATTGATACACCAATATGTTTCGTTGGTAATAATCAGTTCACTTCCAGATGGCATAAATACCATCTTGAATGAATACTCGTACTTATCTGAAATACAAGAAATAGTATGAGTGTTAGAAAAGTAGGTACAAGAACAATCTATGAGTTCTTGAGTGATGATGGACATAATCACTTGAACTTGTTTTTTTCGTTGTAGTCGAAACAAGAACAAAAAGATTGAAAAAGCACTGAAAAGAATCCCGATGATTGGAACAATCCATTGAAGTTCATTCATGTTATCCCTCCTGTCGTGATTATATTATACCTTACATCCTCCAAAGCAAAAAGAAAAAGTTGCCACCGAGGCAACTTTTAATTTTAGGTATGTGAATTAAGCGACTTTTGCGAAAAGGTAAGATAAAACATCGAAGTAAGATTGAGACTTAATGGTTACTCCTGCAGTAGCGGAAATAGGTGTTACTCCATCAAGAGACATTCCAATTCCTGCAGATGTTGCTGGAACTGCTTGGTAAGAAGCGTTCCAACCATTTGCCATAATGTAATTAGTAATGATGTTCGCTTGTTGGAACCATTCTAATCTGTTGTTAGCAGTTAGCCAAGTTTCGTATCCCGCTTGGGTAGCAGTAGCTGGATCAGTTAAAGAATTTCTGTAAGTGTTGTAATGCATTCTGTAGGCAAATCCAAGTTCTTGTTTTGTAGCAACGTTCCACGCAAATTTAGATTTGTCTGTTCTAGCTGTAAATAATTGACGAACGTCTAATTTTAACTCAGAAATTGTTCCATTTTCTGCTTTGATCATCGAAGCGATGTAAAGGTCTGTTCCAGTAGCTTTGATTGCTTGGAATTTTCCAGCTCTTGCATTTTCAATAGCTTCTAAAGCAAGTGCAGTATATCCACTGTTTTTCACAGTAACACCAGCAACATTAGAAATCACTTTGGTAGTTGCATCATATTCCATAGCAGCAACGCCATTAGCTAACCAATAAGCTTCAACTAAAGCTGCTTGAGTATGCCATTCGTTTCTATTATTTGCTGTTAACCAAGCTTCGTATCCTGCTTGGTTGGCGGTAGCAGGATCAGTTAAAGAGTTTCTGTAGGTGTTATAATGCATTCTGTAGTTGAAACCTAATTCTACCTTGGTTTGAGCATTCCAAGTAAAGGTGTAGGTGTCATCTGCAGTGTCTTCAGTACCTTTGGTATCTGTAACTTTAACTGCTTGTCTTGCATCAATCTTGTAACCGGTGATAACACCGTTTGTGATTGTTACAGTGACCATTGTAACTTGTTGTGCTCCGTTAGTATGAACTTCTGCTACAAACGCTGTGAAATCTCCGTCAACTTTGAATTCTTTTACAGCGGTTGTTGGTGCGACTGTTGTTGGTGCAACAGTTGTTGGTGCAGCTGTTGTTGGTGCAGCTGTTGTTGGTGCTGCTGTTGTTTGACATCCGATGAATGCAAACGTTGCAACAACAAGTAGAGCTAATAAACTTAATTTTTTCATTTGTTCCTCCTGTTTTTTTTATTCATGTTGATACCTATTATAGTACAAAACTAGAAAAAAAGCAACAGGTGAAAAACGATGTAAGCACTTTTATTAGCTTTTTTGTTAACAAATATGAACAAAGTAAACCAAAAGAAAACACCACAGGTATGTGGTGTTGTTACTATGTGTGTGTAATGCTATTTTTGACCTAAAATTTCGCTCATATGTCGCTCAAGTACTTCTTTATCTTCTTTTTTGATTGGTTTACATTGTGCTGGCTTTACCTTCCCAGTAAGAAGAGCTTCTGCCATTCCTTGACAACCTGGAAAACCGCAAGCGCCGCAGTTATATCTTGGCAATAACTCAATGATTCGTTCAAGGCGTTTGTCTTCTTCAACGTGAAAATACTTTCCAACCACGTAGATAAGCAATCCTAAAATTAACCCTGTTCCTCCTAAAACCAACGCAGGAATCAATATTTGCATTAGACAATTCCTCCAAAACGTGCAAAGATCATCGCTAAGATTGCTGCTACAACCAATGCTATTGGAATTCCTTTAAATGCATTTGGAATAGGAGAAAATTCCATTTTCTCACGCATCATCGAGAAAATATACATCACGAACATAAATCCTAGTGCAATAAACGTGGAGTAAACTAGCATTTGGCCGAAATTATGGTTTTTATCAATATTTAACAAAGCAACCCCTAACACAGCACAATTGGTTGTAATCAATGGTAAGTAGATTCCTAATGCTTTATATAAAGCAGGAGAAATCTTCTTT
Organism: bacterium; assembly: GCA_030684695.1. Taxonomy (GTDB): domain Bacteria; phylum Bacillota_I; class Bacilli_A; order Izemoplasmatales; family Hujiaoplasmataceae; genus JAUXXX01. The sequence goes on along the minus strand of JAUXXX010000068.1, from coordinate 42,462 downwards.
ATGACCAGTTCAACCATTTGAACCAATGCAGCGATGACGAGAATAAACACGATGGTACGAAGGTATTGTAGCTCGAGTGCAACTAAAACAAAACGATACATCGACCAGGTAACAATCGAGGATAACAACGTAACAAACAAGACTGCAAAACCCATACCCATGGCAGAACTTCTTTTTTTCGAAACGCCAAGGAACGGACAAATCCCTAGAAATTGAGATAAAATAACATTTTCAGTGATAAAGGCTGCGAACGCTAATGTAATGAGCTCTGCCATGTTACTTCACCGCCTTTTTTAATTTGGCTTGTTTTGCATTGGATAAAGCAGTAATAACTGCCAAAATAAATCCAAATGTCAAGAATGCACCTACAGGTTTGGTAAACATGTCAATGGGAGTAATTCTTAGGAAATCAAAGAGGAATCGTAAATTCAAAGATAAATCTCCCCAAATGGTTAACGTCCCACTTCCCAATAATTCTCGAACTAAGCTGATAAGTAATAATGCAAATGTATACCCCAGCGCCATCCCTGCCCCATCAACAATCGCACTGACTGGTTTGTTGGTCGAAGCAAACGCTTCTGCTCTACCCAAAATAATACAGTTCACAACAATCAAGGGGATGAATACACCGAGACTTTCATAAAGACTAACTAAATAGGCATGCATCACCATTTCCACAACCGTCACTAATGTAGCGATAACGACAATGAATACTGGAATTCGAACCGGTTTGATCCACTCCCGCATTTTTTCATTCACCATTAGCATCGAAATGATCCAGTTTGATAAAACCAATACAAACAATACGGCTATTCCCATTCCAATGGCGTTTTCAACAGATGTAGTAATTGCCAAAGATGGACATGTTCCCAACACTGAAACAAACAATGGGTTCTCTTTGATAAATCCTTTAAGGAAGTTTTCTTTTTGATTCATCTTATTGACCTCCATTTCCAGCATTTAGGAATAAGTTTACTAAGTTGATCATTCTAGATAATGCATTTTCGGTGTATGTTGCACCTGAGTATGCATCAAAGTTAATTGTTTGTTTGTTTACAAATAGATTAAGAATGTGTGTTTCAAAGCCAGGAGCTTGGCCGTAGGTTGAAAATCCACCATCTGAATAGGATTCATCTGATTGAATAGATACCACACTTAACACATCATCGAGTGTCCCATTTAGTTGGAATGTGACCGTAATATTTCCCTCAAACCCAAATGATTTGACCACTAATTGTTGATTCTCTGGATTGAATGTTTGGAAAAATGTACGTCGCGATACTGCAGTCATCGTTTGTGCTTGTAGTTTGATGCTTGCAAGAACATCATCATTTGGTACACTTACAGATTCGTCCACCAATGCTACAAAGCTAAAATCAATCGCTAAATACATTTCGACAACATTATTTCCTGGACTAAATGAAACTGTAAGAATAAAGGGTCTTTGTACAAAGCTACTGGGGTCTAAATTATAGCGAATGGAGTCTAAAGTAAAATTTGCTGGTTGAATAAAATCCGCAAGATCAATCAATGCTCTTGCTCCAACGAGTTGGAAACAAGCATATACAGCATCCACTGTAAACTTAGGGGATGGACCTGCAAACGCGTCCAAGTTAGCAATTGGTTGACCAGTCATGCCGAAATCATATCCGATAATGACATCTCCAATGCCTGAAGTATCTCCCTGACTCACTACTTTATATTGGTCTACGGTTAAATCGGTATTTAAAGCAATAAGCATGACGATGTCTGATTGATATCCTCTTGCTCTAACGCTATAAACCACTTGTTCAATAACGGTGGTGTTTGTTTTGTTTCTTAGTAAAAAGACGGTGTCAATAGGGCCTGTTAATGAGATGACCTCTACATCATAATTTTCAACTATATAGAATTCACTTAAAATTCGAAGTTTTGCATTCATCGCATTTTCTTGTATGACTGGCGAAGTGAATGCGTTAATTCCTGCAAGTAAAGCCCCGCAAACAAGGCCAATCACTAATAATACGAGTCCGGATATCAATCCTTTATTCATCGTTATTGGCCTCCGTTTCCTGAAAATATCAAGTCTAAATAGGTGAACAAACGGGTCATTCCATTGAATGTACCAGTCGCTCCTGCTGTTGTATCAATTGACTGATTATTCAAATAGCGATTGAGCAAATAAGTTTCTAAGCCAGGAACAGAACCATGATTGCTATAACCACCATCTTCATAACTTTCTACAGATTGAATCGAAGCGGTTGAGACAATTGCTGTCTTTTCTGCATTTAGTACAAAAGTAAAGGTAATATTTCCTGCATATCCTCTGGTTCGAACCACCAACTGTAACGAATCACTATCGAAACTCACTGCATAAACTCTTGAGTAAGAGAGATAATTGAGAGATAAATCATTTTTCATTTCTAACAGCGCATCAACTGAGGGAGTAGGCATTCCAGGAGTCAGTACTTGAATAAAATTAAACACCCCAGACACTGATACATCCATCGTTTTGTTAGTAGATAAGTCTGTAATATTGACAATGATTGGATTGGATCCAAGAGTCGCAAAATCGGTGTTGTATCGAACAGAGTTTACTTCAACCAATTTGGTAGGAAGAGCAAAATCCGTATCTTTCATATACTGCATTCTTGCATACTGAAGCGCAACTCTAAAAGCATCAGATGAAACAGTCGCCCCTGCTGTTGTATCAATAGAAATCGTTACAACAAACAAATCATAATTGACAAACTGATTGAAAAATTCAGGAGTCAACCGTGAGAAATACTCTGGAGTTTCCTTGGACTGCATCACTTTGACACCTACTACTTGATCAGTAGCCAGATCAATCGCATAGGCAATTTGAAGGCCCTTCATTCTGCCTTTGGTTTCTACTACGTAGATATATCCTTTATGTTCTTGTCCAACATACGCTTTAAAACTACGAACTAAAGAAGTGTCCGGACCTAAAACCGTAGAATCAACCTCTTCTTCAGGCGTATATTCGACTAAATTCGTCGTTCCAACAAATAAATCTTTATATTGATGGAACGTAATTTGGTTGGTCATGAATCGAGAGTAGATACCCCCAATAACAAAGATAAGAATCAAAATCGAACTAAATAATAATAACAATTTATTCTTTTGGAAGTATGCTTTCATTAGATAATACCTCCTGCTGTATACATTCCATTTGCCTTAATGATCGCATAGGCTGCGATGGCTAAGACAAACAAAAGAAACAATGTAATTTTGATAATCGATGATTTTTTGTTGTATCCTTCAGCACGAATGGTCGCACTAAAGCGATCCAGTGGCATCGCAAAAATATTGAGAAGAATAAGCGATGTTCCCACACCTTCTGGATAGTTGCCAACATAACGAAATAAAACTGTTAATACCCCTAACAGTAAGGCCATAAATACTTTTCCTAGTGGATTCTTCGGAGAACTTACAGGTTCAGTAGCCATCAACACTGCCCCAAACATCAATCCACCCGATAAAATACTATACAGTGGGAACCATACTCCACCATCTCCTACGACAGCACCTAATACCCATGAAACGATAAAGACTGTTCCGACATAAATCAAAGGAGTAAACCATTTTAATACTTTGCGATAACTTAACCAAACATAAGCAATGATAATTGCCAATGCTCCAGTTTCTGCTAATGCTCCAGGAATGGTTCCAATAAAGAAATTCCACAAAGTTCCGTAAGGAGTAACCAATTGATCATAATTGATGGTTTTGATGTTAGCAAGAAGTGATAAAGGTGTTGCTCCTGCATATGCATCAATCAACACTTCGCTTTGGTTCATGACACCACCATTGGCGTTGATGACCCCAATTAGGGTGAATCCTACCGCAATGTACCCAAGTAAGGCTGGATTAAAGATATTGTGACCAAATCCACCAAATAACATTTTTCCAACGATCGTACCCATGAATGCCCCAAAGATCAATACCCAAATAGGAGTATACAATGGAAGCACCATCGCAAGTAATAATCCAGGAATCAATGCAAATGAGGTCGATATTTTATTCATAAGTGGTTTTAACTCACGAAGTTTAGGATCCGTAATCATGAAAAATAAGCCTTCCATTAAAAACGAAATCAGTCCTCCAAGCAAGATAAATACCAAAGGATAAAGCATTTCTAGAAAAGAAACATTTCCTTCTAGATATACTTTAATTCCATTTTTATACCAAGCAAATAAAATAATAGGTAACAAACCAATAATAAAGTCACGCATAATGACTTGTGTTCCTTGATTTTTTTCATCCGCAATCCGGATGAATGGAGCTTTTCCAGCAGAAAAACGGGCCATCTTTACGCTCCTTTCCGAATCAAAGCTTTGGCTTTGTCTACAAAATCAGTAATATCAATATGAGAAGGACAAACATGAGAACAAAGTCCACATCCCATACACTTCGATGCCTTTAATCTTTTTACAGCCTCAATATCGCCGCGTTCGGAAGCGTGCCAGATTTCAGTAGGTGTTAAAAAGACGGGGCATGCATCAGCGCATTTTCCACATCCCATACATTCTACCGAAAGTTTCGGATCTGGAATTGGACGGATGATGACGGAGCCTAAAGTATCATTTACAATCAAGTCATCAATGAGAATCGCTCTTCCTGTCATTGGACCACCAGCGATGTAATTGGTCTTTGTCGAATCGAGTCCATCGATATAGCCACCACATTGTTCAATCAAATCTTTGACTGGTGTTCCAATGGGAACCAAGAAGTTTCTTGGTTGTTTGATTCCTTCGCCAGTGATGGTAATTCCGCGTGCAATCAGTGGAACATTATGCTCCACCATATCAGCAAAAACCATAGCTGTTTGGGCATTATTCACAATCGCTCCAGCTTCAGAAGGCAAAGAATTGTATGTTTTTTTCGTAATTTGTTGAATTAAATATTTTTCCCAACCAGCTGGATATATATCCTTGGATAAATAGATTTCTATCCCTGGATATAGTGGAAGGAATGGTGTAAGAACATCAGTAATATGAGAATTATAGGCTTTGTACGCTACCACACCACGTGTTGCGCCTACAGAAGCCATCATGTAATGAAGTCCTTTTAGTAGTTTTTCTGGGTACCTGTCAATCATCATGTAATCACTCGTAATGTAAGGTTCACACTCCACGGCGTTGATGATAACAGTGTTAATGGGTAACTTGGATTGATATTTTACAAATGTTGGAAAACCAGCTCCACCGAGTCCTGAAAGTCCTGCTTGTTTCATTTTCTCAACCAATTGTTCTTTTGTTAGGCTTGATGGATCTTTTTCAGGAGTGATGGAATCATCCATTGCACCTAAAAAGTCGTTCTTGATTTCAATTGCATCGACCATTTTTCCTGATGAATGCCACACTTTTTTCACTGCAGTAACTGTTCCACTGACCGAAGCATGGATGGGCAGTGGGCCCCATCCTTCCCGCAAAGCGACAACTTGTCCAATTCTTACGTATTCGCCAACTTCTACTACGCGTTTCAAACTTTCTGTTTGACGAAGTAAATGAATATAGACAAACTGAGGATTGAGGTAGTCTTGCAATGGGAGCTCTTTGGACATGGATTTACGCCCGTCAATATGAATTCCCTTTGCTTTTTGTACAATCATAGTCATCCTCCTTAAACCATTTCTTTTTATAAAAAACCATTTGATATTATAACATAATAAGAACTGAACATAAACACAATTTTTTTGGTTATTTGTGTGGTGAATACTGAATTAGTTGCATTAATTCTTGGGTTTCTAGTTTGGTCAACGTTCGATATTTTCCAATTCCTAAATCCCCTAAATTGATATTTAAAATACGAATTCTTTGCAAGGTTCTTACTTTGTTTTCAAGCGATTCTGCCATTCGTCTTATCTGCAAATTTAGGCCTTGAACGATGATGATTCGAAACATATGATCATGAATTTTGAATATTTTTGCAGGTAAGGTTATCGTTGTAACATGTCGAACTGGATTGTATATTTGAACCCCTTTTGCCATATTTTCGATAAAATCATCTGTTATGATTTGATCGACTGTCACGAGATATTCTTTTTCATGTTGATTTTCACTTCGCAATATTTTATTTACAATTTGTCCATCATTGGTGAGCAAAATAAGACCACTTGAGTCTTTATCCAACCTGCCAATTGGAAATATCCGCTCTGGATATCCAATCGCATCAATGATGTTTGCTTTCTTCGTTTGATCGGTAGTACATTCTATCCCAATGGGCTTGTGGTAAGCGATATAGACAATTTTTGGTTTCGAGACAAGCGGACGTCCGTCTATCATGACGACGTCCGCTTCACTTATATCTTGTCCGGTTAATGCTATTTTTCCATTGACTTGGACTTTACCGCTTTGTATCCATCGATCCGCTTCACGTCTAGAGCAGACGCCTTTGGAACTAATGAAAACATTAATCCGCACGCTGGTCTTCCTCTCTTTTTAACCGTTGCATGACGATGGTATCCCGATTTTTCCATGGGATTTCTTTATTCTCAGGAATGGATAAGTTGATTTCGATGGCTTCTTGAATGGTCAACCAAACAGGGCGATATCCAAATTCAATTTCATACCCATCATACACCGGCTTTACGAAATCATCCGATACTTCACAGCAATAATAATACGATTCATGTAAGAATAAATCCGTCGACATTTTATGGTCTTGACCAATTTCCAAGACTTTTCCATATTCTCTTGGACTTCCAATTACTCTTCGTCCTGTTTCTTCGAGCACTTCCCGAGCCAAGCAATTTTCATGGGTTTCTTCGCCTTCGAGTCCTCCACCTGGAAATTTGCATTCGCCATAGCGTTTACTCCGAATAAAGAGGAAAAGACCATCTTTGTGGATAATGCCACGACAAGCAGCACGTAGATAAAAACTTCCAGTTTTTGGTACTGTTTCATCTCGATACACTGTGTATAAGTTACGCATGATTAAAGTACTCCTTCATAAGTTTAATGACGATATCAATATCGCCTTGATTCACCTGATAGTGTGTAACAAATCGAAAACCGAACTCATATGGCAAAATCTTGATATGGTGCGAAAATAAATATTGTTCCAGCTGATGCTTTTTAGGATCAGGTATATCAAAAAACACCATATTAATTTGACGTTGAGATTCATCTACTTGAAGATGTGGAATCTCTTTTAAACGAGAGGCCAAATAAGCTGCATTTTCATGATCAATCGAAAGTCGCTGACTCATTTTTTCAATGGCGATGATGCCAGCCGCTGCTAAAATACCGACTTGTCTCATTCCGCCGCCCATGAGCTTACGTTTCCATCTGGCTTCTTCAATAAATGCTTTTGGACCAACAAGAAGGGTACCAGCAGGTGCAGCGAGCCCTTTCGATAAACATACACTTACGGTATCTGCGTATTGGGCTATTTCTTTTACATCCACTTGTAAAGCCGTTGCGGCATTGAACAATCGAGCACCGTCAAGATGGACTGCTAGATGGAACTCTTTGGCAATTTGATAGACACTGGCCATATAATCGAGTGGTAAAACCGCTCCATTAAATGCAGTTTCCATACAAATAAGCTTTGTTTTAGTAGTAGATACGGTTTTCACTTTGATGGCTTTGCGGAGTTTTTCTAGATTCCATACTCCATTGATACCTTCTAGTGTGAATAACTGAACCCCAGAGATGACAGCGGATGCACCAGATTCGTGTTGAACGATGTGCGCTTGTTGATCTAAAATTACTTCATCTCCTTTATGGCAATGAGTGAATAAGGATAATTGATTTGAAAATGTTCCAGAAGGGCAAAAAACAGCTGCTTCTTTCCCTAATTTTTGTGCAATCAACTCCTCGAGTTTATTGACTGTAGGATCATCTGAAAATACGTCATCCCCTACTTCAGCTTGATACATTGCAAGACGCATTTCTTCGGTGGGTGTGGTAACTGTATCGCTTCGTAAATCAATCCACTTGCTCATAGGTGCTCCTTAAAATCAATGCTTTTTGGTATTCCTTGGACACTTTCATCATTTCTTCGATAACTGACTGATAATATGGCTGATATGATTTATCTTCCAAGGACTCTATATTTTTTGCAATCACTTCTAATTCTCTCGAGGAATCATAAACAGCAATATCATGTGCCATTTTATACTCCGCAATTTCTTTGACCAAATTCATCCTTTTGATAAACAATTGACGAATCTGGGTATCAATTTCATCAATTTGATTTCGATAACTCAATAAATCGCTCATGATGCCCTCCATTAAGGTCTTTATAACAACACCATTATACCAAAAAAAAAGAACGTTGAACACGTTCTTTCAAAAATCATCCAAAATCAAAAGCGTCTTATAAAGACGCCTTTTGCCTTAAGTACTTATTTATAGCCACACTCGCATGTGCACCATCGGATACTGCTTTCGCAATTTGATAAAATCCACCAATACAATCTCCAGCTGCGAACAATCCTGGAATGTTGGTCATAAAGGTTTCATCGACTTCAATATCATTATTCTTGAGAAAAGCTCCCATTCTCAGGGCAAAATCTGATGCAGATGGGGTTCCAATTGCTACAAATAATGCATCAACATCATACGAAGCTAAAGAGGTCTTTACTTGACGAATTTGCTCATCGCCCAAAATTGCTGTAATTGGTTCACTAACAAGAGTAGCACCGTGTATATCCACACTTAGTGGAACCCCGTTGGTAAACACCGTTAACTCGTTGGTGAAGTTTTTTAGGACTTCATACTCTTCGAGCATAAACTCTCCAGCACCAACAACTCCAATACGTTTGTTTCGGTAAATAAAGCCATCACACACGGCACAATAAGAAATACCTTTTCCGACATAGTCATTAAACCCTTTGACTTTGAGTCCACTACGGGATGCTCCTGTGGTTAACAACACGGTTTTGGCAAGGTACTCTGATTTATTCGTTTTCACTGTAAAGGTATCAAAGTATTCGATATTTAAAACTTCTTCTTCGATGATCGATATACCCATCCGCTTCGCTTGATTGATCCCATTTTCAACAAGTTGAGTTCCAGTAATTGGTTCCACAAACCCATAATAATTCTCAATATGATCGGTTTTGGCTAATGTACCATAGTCTTTCATGATGATTACTATATTGAGTCGAAAACGTTTTAAATAGACCGCGGCAGAGATACCAGCTGGACCTCCACCGACGATTAAGACATCAAACATCTTATAAGCCTAAGCGTTTAAGCAAATCTTCTTTGCGTAACAATCCAACTACTTGACCAGCGGGCTTTCCATTCTTAAAAACCATGACGGTTGGGATGGAAGAAATGCGATATTCGTTGGCTAAAAAGCCTTCTTCATCCACATTGATTTTACCTACTTTGACAGTGCCTTCTAATTCATTCGAGATTTGTTCGATGATGGGTCCAAGCATTTGACATGGGCGGCACCATGGGGCCCAAAAGTCAACAATGACCGGGATGGGAGATTCTAATACTTCTTTTTTAAAGTTCGCGTTCGTAAGTGCAATTGGCATAAATTTAAGTCCTCCTATGAAATTAACATTTCCAAATCTATTGTAACAAATCGATGACGGGAAATCTAACAATTTGCTTACAAACCCTTTAATGCGTCTTCTGTGAGACGAAATACTGTCCATCCATCCATGGCTTTTGCGCCTAACGAATGGTAAAACCCAATAGCATCTTGATTCCAATCAAGAACAGACCATTCCATACGTCCACAGTTTTCGCGCTTAGCGATGGAAACAAGATGCAAAAACAATTGTTTCCCATACCCTTTTTTTCGGTATTTAGGAAGCACATATAAATCTTCTAAATAGAGTCCTTTTCGGCCTATAAATGTCGAAAAATTATAAAAATACAACGCAAATCCCACTGCGACTTGTTGTTCCCACATCACAACGACTTGTGCGTTTTTTTGAACAAAAATGGACTGAAATAAAGTTTCTTCTGTCGCGACGACTTGATGAAGCAAATGTTCGTACTCTGCGATTCCTTTGATAAAATCAAGCAATAACCCACATTCATTTTCTTGAAGTGGACGAATGATTCCTGTAAGATTACTCATGTCTACTCTCCAAATATAGATAATTGAACAAATCGATGCTTTTTAATTGAAAGCAATCGTTGATAATTTTCATAGACCAAATCTGCCAAATCAGATAACGAAAGATTGGATGTTTCAATGATTAAATCAAGACCTTCTATCCGGTTCATATCAAACAAAACCCGATCCGATTCAATCCGTTTCTTAATGTTTGATTCACTGTCTTTGCGTTGACGCATCCGTTGGATCCGTGTTTGCTCGGTGGTTTGTAAATAGATAGCCACAATCGAATCGGATTGAACAGATAAAAATGACTTCAATCCTTGTGGTTCTAAAATAATGAGTTTGTCATCACGTACTTCTTTGATTGGAGTACCATACCAATACCCATTATATTGGGCAGTTTCAACAAAATATCGGTTTTTTTTATAAGCAAAAAACTTTTCTTCCGTTAAAAATTGATAGTCAAAACCGTCAATTTCATTGATGCGCATCGGTCTTGTGGTACACGTAACAACCCGAGAGATTGGATAACGGTTAATCATGATTTTCGCCGATTCTGTTTTTCCAGACGCGCTAGGTCCTAGTAAAATTAACATGTCATCCCCCCTAACTTTGAACCTATTATATCACATCAGTTCACTCCTCGAAATCTTTTTTATGGAAGTCTTTACTTTTTTATCATTATCGACCAAACTTGAATTATGAGCAATTGTTTGGTATAATACAATATCGTTCATTCATCAAGTTGAGTGTTCAAAAAGGAGTTCCACTATGTCGTCTATTTCCAGTAAAACCATCCCAATTTTATACGAAGACGACCGTCTATTGGTGGTCTATAAACCGTTTGGATTATTGTCACATCCCGATAAAAAGCTCAAGGAACCAGATCTATTAACAACGCTACGAAGTTTGCGTCCGAAGCTTGCACACGTCGATATTCAAGTGGTAACACGCTTGGATTTTAATACCGATGGCATTGTCTTAATCTCTAAAAATAAAGCCATTCAGCATCTATTACAAATGGCCAATGAAGAAGACAACATCAAAAAGTATTATCAATGTGTTGTCGTTGGATATTTACCAAAATCGGAGGATTTATTAACCGGTTATTTATTAAAAGACGAGCAGTCTGCTGTCGTTCGTATTAGTCCAACGGAACTTCCCAATACCCAAATCATTCAAACTGGCTATAAAGTATTAAAAGAAGCCAATGGACTCTCTTGGATTGAAGTGTTGCTTCTGACTGGAAGAACTCATCAAATCAGGGCTCATTTTGCGTCGATTGGACATCCATTGGCTGGAGATCCCTTGTATGGAAATATCGTAAAAAACAAACAACTGGGTTTAAAATCTCAAGCGTTATCGATGACCAAACTTGTATTTAACTTCCCAGAGTTTGCTCATCCATTTCATGATTTACATCTTCGAGTTTTTGAACGACCACATCCATTTTATGAAACACTTCTTGAAAAGAAATAATGGTAAAAACCATTCATAGCGATGGTTTTTTTTAAAAAAACAGCTAAGAATAAACGTATTTGCACATTTTTTAGAAAAGTAGTATAATATAGCAACGTGTAAAACTTGCATAGAAGGGAGTACCTGAAACATCGGGGAAATGATATGAAACACCAACATATTTCGCCATTAATTATTGTATTACTCAGTTTCCTTGCGATGATTGTCATCGGCACCATCTTGTTTTTACTGCCATTTTCTACAGTGGAGGGTGCTAATTTTTCCTTCGTTGATGCCTTATTCTTGTCTACTTCAGCAGTGTGTGTTACAGGTTTATCTCCTGTAGCGAACCTAGCAGCGACACTGACCTTGTTTGGTAAATTTGTATTAGGCTTCTTAATCCAAGTCGGAGGACTTGGCATTGTTACAATTGCCATCTATGTGCTCGTCATTTTTGGAATCAAAATTGGTGTCACCGAACGATACATTATTAAAGAAGCCCTAAATCAGTCTTCCATGGGGGGATTGGTGCGATTAATCAAAGCCATTGTGCTTACCACTCTGTTAATTCAGTCTGTCGGTATTGCCTTTAATTTTATAGTTTTTATTCAAGATTACTCTTTTTGGAGCGCACTCGGACACAGTGTGTTTCATTCCATTTCTTCATTTAACAATGCAGGATTTGATATCTTAGGCGCTACATCGATTCAAGTTTATTCTACTAATATTTTGTTCAATCTTTCAACCATGGTCATGATTATCTTAGGTGGACTTGGATTTATTGTCCTACAAGATATTTATAAAAAACGGAGTTGGAAACACTTAAATCTCTTCTCTCATATCGTTATCAAGACCAGTGCAGCGTTAATCATCATCGGTGCTTTGTTCATCAAGTTATCGGATTATAGTTCAGTTTCATGGTTAGAGGCTTTATTTCAAAGCGTCACCACTAGAACAGCAGGTTTTTCTACCGTTGACATCACCATACTACATCGTTCTACCTTAACATTTATGATGGCATTAATGTTTATTGGTGCCTCACCAAACTCTACTGGTGGGGGGATTAAAACAACGACTTTTTATACAATATTTAAATCGATTACTTGCTTTTTACAAGGAAAGACTCCCGTTGTTAAAAATAGAAAAATTGATGAAGTATCACGTGTAAAAGCTTTTACCATTACAATACTCGCTGCTGCTTCTGTGTTTGTGGCGTTCTTGTTTGTTTCTCGCATTGAAGCGGATAACCCATTATTTGATATGTCTTATCAAAATCTATTGTTTGAAACGGTGTCTGCATTTGCTACCGTTGGATTGTCTTTAGGAGCCACTCCTCATTTGTTACCCGCATCGAAGATTGTCCTAACGATTATCATGTTTATTGGTCGTTTGGGACCCATCACCATCTTTGGAATTCTTAATAAAAACTGGGGTCACCCCAATGCGTCCAATGTCGAATACGCTACAGAACGAATCATTGTCGGTTAGTCTTATATGAAAACCTCCAACCCAGTTTATCTGGATTGGAGGTTGTTTTTATTTATTGAGCCAAGCAGCGAACTTAGTAATGTTGTCGTTACTTCCAACAAACAACACTTCATCATTTTGTTCAAACAAGGTAGTAGATGACGGGATAATGATCCGGTCATTTCGTCTTAATGCGACGATATTTACAAAAAAGCGGGCTCTGATATCAAGTTCTAGCAAATGTTTTCCAATCAAGCGCTTGGTAGCCTGCATCGAAACAAAACTAAATTCCGGATCAAGTTCTAAATACTCCATGATGTCTCCAGAAACAAGCATCTTTGCCAAACGTTTTCCCATGGCTTGCTCCGGCCAAATAAGATGATCGTGACCCACACCTAATTTGCTAAGTACTTTCGAGTGATACTCACTTTGTACTTTCACATAGACATCTTCTACACCTAAATCTTTTAGAATTAGTGTCGTTAGAATCGAGTTGTCTACATTGACACCCGTTGCGACAACAACCGTGTCATAGGAAGTAATTCCGATTTCTTTTAATGCATCAATGTCGGTTGAATCCAAACAAACTGCATTGGTGACCATTTTCGCCACTTTTTCAATTTTATCATAGTTTCGATCAATCACTAAGATATCCGCATCTAGTTCTGCCAACTCTTCAATGAGTGCATATCCAAACCGTCCAACACCGATGACTGCAAATGTTTTTTTCGTCAATGGATTCCCTTCTTTCTAACAAAAATCTACTCTATACATTATACACAGTTCACAAACTTTGTCAATCAACACAGTGGAGTATGAGTCTTTTATAGATGAAAACGTTTCTTAATTTCGTCTTTGATGTGTTTAGGAAAAAAGAAAACAATGATCGCTAAAATTAAAATCGCGACAGAAAATGTAGTAATACTCGGCCAAGCTACTTGGATTACATCTAGAAAGAATAATACAAGTGGAACAAAGGAAAACACCAAGATTGTGACCAAATAAAACAAATAATCACGGTAATTAATCCGTTTTAACCAAATGATAAAACTAATCGCCACACTAGCAACTAGTAGTCCAAGAGGAGTCACGTAATTAAGTGCCCAGCTTACGGATGTAGTATTTTGGGAGTAGTCAATGGTATTGGTGTCATAAATAACCAGTAAAACGATTAAAATTGTTGTTAAAAACGCAATTCGAAATGGAACGTTTTGATTGGTTAACAACCCATAACGAACCAAGACCCAAAAGTATAAAATCGCTCCAATCGGAATAATGGACCACAACTTACCATCAAAATTGATTGCATTGATGATCATTAACAAAAAAATCGCTACAATCGTTGTGACACGCAACACCTTTTTAGTAAATGGTAACAAGGGTCTTCGTAGAGGAAAAAACTTGGGATATACTTCTGGAATAAAATCTTCGACTTCTCCTGTCAATAACTGATGGCATAATGGACAATATTTACGATGAGATTTCACATCGACGTGGCATTGATCGCAATGTTTCATTTTAATATTCCTCCACAAAGTTACTTTCGACTTCTACGGGAATGCCCATAGAAGTGAAAATACGGAAAAATTCACGTTCTACAGTCGTTTCCACAATGGATCGAGTAAATGTAATTTTGAATTTATCTTGAAACGAGCAAAGAGCACAGTTGATGGTATTGTTCTTACCTGAGTATACTGCGGCGGATACATTATCAATATATGGTTCCATGGATTTTGGAAAATCAATCTTACCTACATTGGAAAAACTCATCGTATTTAAACTCATCCCTAAAAACGAATAACCGATTTTCATCGCTAAGCGTTTTAAAAATAATGGGGCTAAACGTAGAAAAATATTGCGTTCAAACGAGACATTTTCACTCATTTTACGGTTCAACTCTTGTTTATCAAGTCCACGTTTAAAACAATCTTTAGTATGTGCTAACATCTCTTCAAATGTAATATCGGAACGGTCCATGACCATATCCGTTTTTAGGAAGATGGAGAAATTACGCAATGTCTTTGACGGAAAGTGTTTCCGAAGATTGACTGGTATGAAGATTTTCATTGGTTTTTTGTGCTGTTTTAAGTGTTCCTTGTGCTGAATTTGAGTTCGATATAACACATCCATCAGATGAGCAACCAAATATTCAGTGATCGTTGCTTGATTCTTTTTTGCTATATCAGATATTGCTTTTGTCGAGATAGTTCCTGAAATTAGACCAACAAAATTGTCGCTAATGGGCGTCCCTTTGATCAAATATGCTTTTTCTTCTGGTATATGTTTGGTATTTTTAGGGTTGTAGTATGTTTGTTGAGAATCTTCATACTCAGACAATGTTGGCAAGGAATCCTTGGTAATAATCATGTTATCTGGAGTGACTTTATACCCTTTTTGAACAAAGTATTCATAGAGAAGCGACTTTAACAACATAAACGCTCCACCAGCATCTGCTAGGGAGTGAAATACTTCAATGGCGATCAATGGCCCCCGATGATAGATTTGAAGCATATACCCATTGTTTTCCTTAGGGGATAAACTCCCACAAACACGAAGTGGTAATGGCAATACTTTTAAAGGGCGTTCGTTATAATCGAGATAATACCAAAAGAGCCCGCTTTTTAAGCGGACTTTAAACATGGGGAATCTTTCTAAAATCGCATCCGTGGCTAATTGTAGAACAGACACATCAACTACTTCTTTTAACTCCACTTGAACGCGAAACGTGTTGGTTTCTTTTCGATTTGAAACTACAGGAAATATCTTCGCCGCATTGTCTAGTTTAAACCAATCGGCGTATGTTTTATGTTTTGCCATACCGTGACTCCTCAGTGAAACTATTTTTTAATTCTTGCGCACCCAAATTCGTATTGAATAAAATCACGAATATGATTCCAAGATTTTTTTGCTTCAGGAATTAAATCAAAAGCCAATTGAAAAACGTGAAACATCCCGCGATACATGGTTACTGAGACTTGGTTCCCTGCATTCGCTGCCTTTTTCGCCACTGTTATGGTATCGGATTCAAGCACTTCATCTGTTCCTACATGCATCATCAGTGTGGTAAAATCCTCGTAATTTCCATATGCTGGTGAAATATATGGATGTTTAATCATTTCCTTGCTTCCTGCATACGCCAAAATATCAAGTGGCTGTGTTCCTTCTCCAAGTAATGGATCAAGGTGTCGATTACGCAAGTATGATTCTCCTTCTTGCGCGAGATCAGTCCAAGCAGACATGGTAATAATCGCGCGTGGAAGTGCTATCTCATGATCGCGCAAATATAGACCTAGTGCCAACGCCAGTCCACCACCTGCTGAGTCCCCCACTATCATGATTTGGTCGGCTTGATATCCTTCCACTAGCAAATATTCGTATGCCGCAACAGCATCTTCTAATGCTGCGGGATATGGATATTTTGGAGCCAAACGATAGTCTAAACTAATAACATCTGTCCCACAGGAGATGTTAAAATATTTGATAGCACTTCTGCGATAGACATCACTATACCCAGAAACATAGGCTCCCCCATGAAACTGCAAAATGATGTTGGGTGATTTTCCACTTCGTAAAGAAATCCGTTCCATTCGAGCTGTTTTGTAAGTAATCCACTCATTCATAAATTTCTTTGGAAATACGAAATCGACACTTAATTTTGTGGTATAAATTCTTCCAAAATCCACAGGACCGTGCTTTTTTATAAACGATAATTGTTGGCCCATTTTGAGTAGTTGTCTTGCTAAACTACCCCGAATGGTTTTTCGATTAAAGCGTACGTCAAGCATAAATTACTCCTTGTAGTGTTTTGTGATATTATTATACCACAAATTGCACATATCATCACATGGACAAACTTTTGTGTGTATAAAAAAAACAAGGGTTCTTGTGTTTCTTTGTCATATAAAAGATGAAATTTTCAACGATAGGTTATAATAGAATTATCTTACAAAACTAGAGGTATAATTATGTCACTCATTCCCCGTTTTTTACGTTATGTCCAATTTGATACCCAATCTGATCCCCATTCGACAACCTATCCTTCCTCAAAAAAACAATTGGAACTCTCTAAACTCTTGTTAAAAGAATTAATCGATTTAGGCATTCGTGCTTCAATTGATGAATTTGGTTATGTGATTGGTAAACTTCCAAGTAATTCCACAAAGAAGATTCCTTCCATTGCTTTAGTAGCTCACGTGGATACCTCACCTGATGCCAGTGGTTACAACGTGCTACCCTCGATTGTTAAAAATTACGATGGGGGTGTTATTGTTCTTAATAAAGAAAAAAATATCATTCTAGATCCTAGTGTTTTTAGTAATTTAAGGCGTCACATCGGATCTGATTTAATCACCACCGATGGTACTACACTACTTGGGGCAGATGACAAAGCCGGTGTAGCGATTATTATGGCTTTAGTGGAATATTATATACAAAATCCTTCCATCCCTCACGGAGAACTTGTAGTTGTATTCACTCCCGATGAAGAAGTGGGCAAAGGAACCGATCATTTGGACTTATCGAAAGTTGGAGCGGATTTTGGATATACCTTGGATGGCTCTGCTGCTGGTGAAATCGCTTATGAAAACTTCAATGCAGCGAGTGCAGTCATTGAGTTTAACGGAAAAAGTGTCCATCCAGGCAGTGCAAAGCATAAAATGGTGAATGCTATTTCACTTGCTATGGAGTTTGATCGATTGTTATCCAGTTCTGCTCGTCCAGAACTTACCGAAAAATACGAAGGATTTAATCATCTTCACTTCATTGAAGGTATGACAGAAGTTACAAAAGCAGAATACATCATTCGCAATCACGACAAAACCCTATTCCAATCTCAAAAAGACGAGTTTGTACGTGCAGAAGCGTTCTTAAATGCAAAATATGGAAAAAATACTGTAAAAGTGACAATCAAAGATTCCTATTTTAACATGAAAGATTTACTCGTAAATCATCAAGAAATTATTGATGTCGCTAAAGATGCGATATTGGCACATGGTATTACTCCCATCATTGAACCAATTCGTGGTGGAACCGATGGAGCTCGATTAACATACATGGGGCTGCCTTGTCCAAACTTAGGAACCGGATGTTATAACTTCCATGGTCCTTATGAATATGCGAGTATTCAGGAAATGAATCTCTCACTCGTCATCTTAAAAACAATTGTGGAACATTTTTCCTTATAAAATAAACAATGACGCAGCGATTATGTGCGTCATTTTTATTTGTGATAAGGCAAATGATGTAAGATGGTAACGGCCCGATATACTTGCTCAAGTAAAATCAAACGCATTAATTGATGGGGAAAGGTGCTTTTAGAAAACGACAGCGTTTGGTGGACTGAATTTTTTAGAGTAGCACTTAATCCATGAGAACCTCCAATGATGAAGACAATCTTATTGGTTTGATAGATGGATATTTCATCGATTCTTTTTGCAAACTCTTCGCTTGAATACTGTGTTCCTTCGATAGCCAACGCAAAGACATAAGCATCCTTTGGTAATCTATCGAGAATTCGTTTTGACTCCTCACTAATCACTGATTGTAGTTCAGATGAACTAGGGTTCATGGTACTCTTACATTCATCAAGTTCAATGATATCAAGTTTTGCATACGGTTTTAATCGTTTGGAAAACTCTTGAATACCAGAAATCAAATATGGTTCTTTGATTTTGCCAATGCAAATGATTTGGATACTATTCATCTTTTGTCCTCTTTGCTCTTGGATGGGTATTCACATAGACATCTTTGAGTTTTTCCTTGGATACTTCCGTATATATTTGAGTGGTACGAAGGGAGGAATGTCCTAATAATTCTTGAACACTTCGCAAATCCAATCCATGGTCTAGTAAATGCGTAGCGAAACTATGACGGAAGGTATGGGGAGATAGTTGTTGAGTGGAAGCTTGCTTCGTCAACTCTTTATCTAGTATGGCCCGAACACCACGATCCATCAGCGGAAACCCTTTAAAGTTTAAAAACAGCATTTTGGAATCGACTTGCTCACTTCGCGCTAAAAAGACAGGGCGGGTAAACGATAAATACGCAGAAATGGCATCAATAGCTTTTTGATGAATGGGCACAACTCGTTCCTTTTTCCCTTTGCCCATAACCTTGATGGTTTTTGAAAAAACATCAATGCTTGAAGTGGTTAACGAGGTGAGTTCAGAGACTCGAAGACCCGAACTATATAAAAGTTCAAAGATTGCTAAATCCCGTTTGCCTTTTAAGGTAGCTACATCAATGGAATCTAGGAACGTGGCGACTTCTGTTTCATAGATAAATTTAGGAAGCTTTTTTTCCGCTTTGGGTAAAACTGCTTTTGCAAAAGGGTTCTCAAGACGGTGCTTTTCCATAATCAAATAATCATAAAAAGCTTTCACTGAGGCGATTTTGCGTCGGATGGAAGTGGGTGAGTAGCTGGCATGTAGAAAAGCAATATAAAACTTGGCAACTCGTTCCGATGCTTCTAAATAATCTCCTAATTCTTCCGATTCTAAAAACTTCTTAAACATCACCACATCATTTTGGTATGCTGTAATGGTATGAATCGAATAGTTTCGTTCAATTCTCAGATAATCCATATATTGTGATAAATACTGCTTACTCATCAAATATCCCTCTTTCCAATCCTTCCTGGATGGACTGAAGTGCTCGATTTGCATATCGGCTCTTTCGCTCTTTCTTTTTTGCGTCTTCGTCTAGAGGAGGAAACAGTCCAAAGTTAACATTCATCGGTTGAAAATCGATTGGAGATGCATTGGCAAGATAAAAGGCTTGTGCACCAATAGCACTATGTCTAGGAAACTCAATCAGTGGAAGATTTTTCAAAAGTCGAGCCATGTTGATGGAAGCGACCATTCCGGATCCTACACTTTCTACATAGCCTTCCACACCAGAGAGCTGACCTGCAATAAAAATTGATGGGTGTTCTTTCATTTGATAACAACTATTCAATAGACGAGGTCCATTGACAAACGTGTTTTTGTGCATGACCCCATAACGTACAATATTTACTTTTTCCAATCCCGGAATCAAGCGTAAAATCCGCTTTTGCTCTGAAAATGTCAAATGTGTTTGAAAACCAACAATATTAAACAACGTTTTTTGGAGGTTATCTTGGCGTAGCTGAACCACAGCGTACGGTTTCGTTCCATCTGGGAGTCGAAGACCCACAGGTTTCATTGGTCCAAAGAGTAAGGTTTCTTTTCCACGTTTGGCCATTTCTTCAAATGGCATACAACCTTCAAATACTTTCATTTCAAAATCTTTAGGAACGACACACTGGGCATGAATGAGTTCGTTATACCAATGATCGTATTGATCTTTTGTCATGGGACAATTGATGTAAGTAGCTTCTCCCTTGTCATAACGACTCTTAAAATAAGCAATCGAAAAATCGATGGAATCGTATTCGACAATGGGTGCTGCAGCGTCAAAAAAATATAAACTTTCTTCTCCTGAAAGCTTCTTAATGTCTTCGAATAAGTCTTCTGCAGTTAATGGCCCAGTCGCGATGATCACATATCCTGGTGGAATAGTCTTAACTTCTTCTTCCACAATTTCAATCAATGGATGAGCTTGTAGCAGTTGAGTCACATACGTTGAAAAGCCTTCCCGGTCCACAGCTAATGCGCTACCGGCAGGTACTTGATACTTGGAAGCAGCTTTCATTACAAGTGAATCAAGCATCCGTAACTCAGCCTTTAAAATGCCTGCGGCATTCTCAAGGGAGTCAGAGCGAAAGGAATTTGAACATACCAGCTCCGCAAATGTATCAAGCGAATGTGCAGGACTCTTTTTTTTCGGTTTCATCTCATATAGTTTTACGAAAATCCCACGCTTCGCTAATTGATAACTGGCTTCACAACCAGCAAGCCCGGCTCCAATAACGTGGACGATTTGTTCTTTCATTTATATCACCTTTTCTTTATTATAACACATTCAAGTACCCAAATCGATGAATTCAAAAAGAGCGACTAACGCGCTCTCTTTGAATTTTTAACTTCGATGTATATCGGATCTTTTCCACAATCGATGGATGAATCTTGGACGTGAATGCGTTTCTTGTTTAACTGGTTCATGTATACTCCATCGGGCAACTTAACTTGGATTTGACCAGTTACTTGACCAACATTAAAGATTCCGTGCCACTCCTTATTTCCTAAACGATGACTCAAATAGATGACTCCCTCGATCACAGGAATATGAACTTCATATATGCTTTGAGAAAAGATGCTTTTCTTTTTGATTTTACTCAGTTTGCTGATCAACGAAGAAATATCAACCTCTTTGGTAAAAACATCCTTTTCAAACAAATTCGGACGAATGTTAGACAAATACTCCGTCCCTGCATAAAGCATCATCGCCCCTTTTTGAAAATACGAACAAGCAATCCAATTCATGCTTTTATAAATGTTGTTATTTGTCAAAGTCATGATTCGTTCCACATCATGGTTTTCAACATATTTCATTTTCACATAATTAGCTGGATAGATTTCAAGTTGTCGATGTAGTGCTTCTAAATAGTCTTTGAAAGGACGTTTTCCTGCAATTGCATCTTCCAAATAAGGAAACACATCGTAATCGTATGCCATATCAAAAACAGAGTACATTTCGGCTTCGCTCCATGCATCAATTCCTTGATCACGAAGGTACTTTACAAATCCTCCGTGAACCGATTCACTCAGCCAGATGATGTTCTTGTTGATTCTGGAAACGCGTTTACGCGCTAGTGCCCAAAATTCAAGAGGAACGATACTCGCCACGTCACAACGGAAAGCATCGACTCCTTGAATCGCATAAAACTCCAATATATCGATGAGTTCAACCCATAAATCCTTACTTTTCCGAAAATCAAGATCGGTGATATCCCACCAGTCCCCGACACGATTGGCAAATTGGCCATGAATATTTTTATAAAACCACTCTGGATGACTCTTAAGTAAAACGGAATCCCGAGATGTATGATTAAAAACAATGTCCATCATGAACTGCATATTTCGCTTATGTACTTCGTGAATTAATGTTTGGAAATCCGCCATCGTTCCTAAGTCTGGTGATATTTGACGATAGTCTTGAATGGAATAAGGACTTCCCATGGAACCTTTTCTTTTTAACTCCCCAATGGGATGAACAGGTAACACATACACCATGTCGACTCCTAGTTCTTTGATACGGTCTAAATCTTGAATCAGTGCTTGTATGGTTCCTTCTAATGTGTGGTTTCGAATAAATACTTGATAGATGACTTTATTTCGTAAAGCGATATTTGTTTTTAACATAATAAATCCTTTCTCAAACGTTTTCTATTTTATGATATCGTATTTTGTTCTACTAGTCCATTCATAAAACGATTATGGTATTGGTTCATATCAAATATCCACGTTTTTTATGTAAAAGAATACTTTAGAGGCAGTGTATTACATATATCCCAAAAGAACCTCGTATCGAATGAAGATTGGTGAATGTATGGTTGATATGAAGTATTCGTGTGAAATGCATGGTCATTTCTCGTATGTAACGGCTTTTACATAGACCTTTTCAGTATTTCACTATAATGTGTAATTAATTACATACTTTCTACATTTATGCTTTCAAAAACAAAGAAGTGTCGTTATAATAGAGGCATAGACCAAAAAAGGAAGTGTATGCATGGCTACCATTAAAGATGTCGCGAAACTAGCCCACGTCAGTGTTGCGACCGTTTCACGCGTTATCAACAAAAAAGGATACGTGAATGAAACTACCAAAGAACTTGTGTATGAAGCAATTAAAGAGTTACAGTATGTTCCAAACGAATTAGCTCGCTCCCTGTTTAAGAAACAATCAAGAATCATTGGCATCATCGTTCCTCACTTGACATCTTATTACTTTGCAGAATTACTCGAAGTCATCGAAGACATTACAGTAAAACATAACTATCGTATGATGGTATGTAACTCTCAGGACAACAAGGAACGTGAAACCAAATACCTCCAAGTCTTCCAACAATACAACATCGATGGTGTGATTATGATTTCAAACACCACTCGGATTCAAGACTACAAATCATTAAACATTCCAATTATTGCCATTGACCACAAATTAACAGAAGACGTTCCCTCAGTTACTTCCAACAATACCATGGGTGGCAGGTTAGCTGCACAAAAACTTGTGGATTGTGGATGTAAAAAAATCATCCATTTCAGAGGTCCGAGTGTCTTGCTGCCAGTACAAGATCGTACTATTGGGTTTAAATCCGTATTAGAAAAGCTAAAAATATATAATTTCAGCTTCGATCTAGACTTTAAAAACCCCAGTCAAGAGGACATCCAAAACGTTGTGAACTCCAATCTAGACTGTGACGGAATTTTTTGTGATTCGGATATCATTGCACTAAACGTGATTCAAAGTTTAAAATCTGCAGGCAAACGTGTTCCTGAGGATGTTCAGGTCATTGGCTTTGATAACATTGAGTTATCCCGCATCATTAGTCCTAAATTGACAACAATCTCCCAATCAACCGCAAAAATCGGGCAATATGCCGTCGACACCTTAGTGAAGTTAATGAACAAAGAACCTATTGAAAAGTTCCATGTTCAAATCGATGTTACCTTGATTGATCGCGAAACAACCAAATGCTAATAAAAACTTCGACCTTTATTCGGTCGAAGTTTTTTTTGACTCCATCAAAGAAATCAATCGATTTAAGGTATCATCACTAATGTTATGTTCAATTCCACAGGCTTCTAATTCCGCTGTTGAATCATCTACACCAAGAATGTCTGTGAGAAACTGCTTTATGACTTGGTGCTTGCGTAAAATACGAACAGAAAAATCCATGCCTTGCGAAGTGAGATGAATATCCCCATACGGAGCTTTTTCAACCAACTCATTCAAGGATAGCTGATGAATGGCATGATTCACACTTGCCTTTGATACGCCTAAATGGTTGGCCAAATCAACACTACGTACATTTTGTCCACCTAATACATAAATCGCTTCCAAATAGTCTTCCAGTGATTCCGAAAAATCGGTAATGAGTTTTTTCATACAACCCTCACTCTTGGGTGACGTCTGTGTTTGATTTTCGTTCTAATTCACTTCTGGTGCAACTTTTGTCCACAACACATCCACTACAAGTAACACACGTACTTCCTTTGTTTTTAAAGACTCTATATCCCGTAGAAGCAACGATTCCAATCACAATCAGTAAGAAAACAATCGTCAGTATTCCTCCACTAGACATACTACCAATTTGATAGATTAAAAACGCAACGAGATAAGCGACACCCATCTCATATACCAAGGCGAATAAAAACCATTTCATAGACACTAATTCCTTTTTCATCGCAGCCAAGGCAGCGATACAAGGAGCGCTCAATAATGCAAAGGCCATAAAGGCATACGCTTGAACGGGGGTAAACGCTGCACGAATGTAAGGATACAACGCAGACCCGTTTTCAATCACATCTCCAGATACTCCATACAAAATTCCCAATGTTCCAACGACCGATTCTTTCGCAACAAATCCAGTAAGTATCGCCACAGTTGCACGCCAGTCATACACTCCCATGGGTTGGAAAATAGGTAACATAAACTGTCCGATTTGACCCAGTAAACTGAACTCTATCTCGTCTTCACTTAAGAGGCGGAAACTTCCATCTACGGTACCAAAATAGCTTAAGAACCAAATAACGATGAACGCACCAAGTAAAATGGTTCCTGCTTTGATTAAAAAGCCTTTGGATCGTTCCCAAGTGTGAATCCATGTGTTCTTGATTGTGGGACGACGATATTCTGGTAACTCCATTAAGTAATTGGCGGATGCCGATTTTAAAATCGTCTTTTTGAACAATAATGCCGATAACAACGCGACCAAAATTCCAAGAATGTACATTGAAAATACCACAACATATGCCCCTCTAGCAAACAACGCTCCTGCAAATACCCCATAAATGGGTGCTTTCGCCCCACAAGACATAAATGGGATGATCATCGTAGTAAGTTTTCGGTCTTCTGCTTTATCAAGCGTTCTAGTAGAAACCATGGCTGGCACACTACAGCCAAACCCAAGGAGCATCGGAATAAAGGATTTCCCAGATAGTCCAAATCTACGTAATGCTCGGTCCATAATAAACGCTGCTCTGGACATATAACCACTATCTTCAAGTAGTGATAAAAATAAGAATAAAATCATCAATTGTGGTAAGAATCCAACCACACTTGCTAACCCACCAAAAAAGCCGTTGTTAATTAAACTTGTGACCCACGGAGCCATTCCAGCAGCTTCAACTCCTTGCCCAATCAACTGAAAGAATAATTCGATTAAGGAAACAAATCCATCCGTGATGAAGGACCCCATCGGTCCAAATGCAATGAAAAAGACCAAAAACATAATCAGTCCAAATAAAGGAATCCCAAACAAACGATGCGTTAATACTTGATCAATTTTTTCTGTAGTAGAAATGGTTTCCAATAGTGGTTTCGATAACACTTCATCCCGTATCTGCTCAATAGATTCATAGCGTGCATTGGGTAAAACCATATCAAAATCGATGCCATGTTTTTCCTTTTCACTTTCTTTTGCTTCCTCAAGTTGAGGCAATTTGCTTTTTAATACACAATCCTTTGTAAATGCTTTTTCACCGTCTTCAAAATAGCGAATGGCAAAAAAACGATCTTGCAAGATGTCAGTAAATCGTTGAATGGTGGATTCCACCAATGGATTGTAAATGGGATGAACTTGTCTTTTCGTATGATTCAACACTTCTACCTGACGCATTAATTCTAAAATCCCCATTTTTTTTGAAGCGGTGATTGGCACAATTGGAACACCTAAAATATGCGCCAGTTTCACTGTGTTAATATTTGCGAGTTGCTTTTCGACGATGTCCATGCAGTTGAGAGCAACCACGACGGGAATCGAGGAATCCAACAATTGATACGTTAAGTATAAATTCCGTTCCAAATTAGATGCATCGACAATATTGATGATAACATCCATTTTTTGGTTCTTGATATAGTTTGAAGTCAATTCTTCTTCTAGTGAAATGGTGGATAATGAATAAATCCCCGGTAAATCGATGATTTCAACTTCGAAGTTGTCTTTTTTATAAATCCCTGATTTTTTTTCTACAGTGACCCCAGGCCAGTTACCGACACTTTGATTTGAGCCTGTTAAAGCATTAAACAACGTGGTTTTACCACTGTTGGGATTTCCGACTAAAGCAATACGTAAACTCATTTTACTTCCTCAACAAGTGTGACTTCAATGGTACGTGCTTCTGCCTTCCGGATGGTCAGTAAGTATCCTCTTACTAAAATCTCCATGGGATCTCCAAGCGGTGCTAGTTTCTTTACCTTCACCAATGTGCGATTGGTAAGTCCCATATCGATAATGCGCTTTCTCAAATTATTGGTTAATACATTGACAATTACACATGTCTGTCCTGGCTTGATGTCTTTTAATGTCATGAAATGTTGTTCCTCCGCCTACGCTAAAAAGTTAGTTAAAGCTAACTTATGTTCCAAAAAAGAAGGACTTAAGTTAGTCTACATTAACATTATAAAAGGAGCGATTCTCAAAGTCAAATAAAAATTTAAAAAGAAAAACCCTTTTTAAAAAAAGGGCCAATATTTCCTATCTATCTAAATATTGTTAACTATTTGAGTTTATGTTCTTCTTCAAAAGATAGTAGCCATGCTTTCATTTGCTCTCCACCTCCATAAAACCCCAAAGATCCGTTGGCTTTAATAACGCGGTGACAAGGAATTGTGAGGGGGAATTTGTTCTTCTTCATGGCAGAACCAACCGCACGTGAAGCGCGTGGGTAACCTGCTTGGAAAGCCAGTTCTTGGTATGAAATGGTACTACCATAAGGAACATTTGAAAGTGTTTTATACACCCGCTGTTCAAAAGTAGTTCCTTGAACGGAAATGGGAAAATCAAAATGTTGTCGAGTTCCTTGGAAGTATTCATCCAATTGACGATATACATCTTGAGCTAACGGTGAAGTTGGCAGCAGTAATTCTTTGGATTGAGGAGCTAAATCCAAAAACTCTACACTTCCAATAGAACATTCAAAAGCAATCATTCCTATAGGACTACGATACGTGACATATTCGGAAATCATTTCTTCAACACCGTTTTCGTAGCCACCAATGAAACTCCCGTACCACATAAATCTTTAACGATCACATCTCCTACGTGAATGGGTGCTTGTAATACCAATCCCTTGAGTGATTTTACACATTCAAATACCCGATTTTTGGGTATATCTGTTTTTGACTTCACAGATACCATTTCTTCAACACCACCAATGATAGGCAAGATTGACGTTAAGATTCGTGTGGGATTGGTCAGTTCTTTGTTTGCATACACAATTCCTCGAGAACAAAGATTTCCTGAAACTTGAAGTATGGTTTTATCTTCCATTTCCACTTCTAGTCGACACCCCATGGGACAACTAATACAGACTAATTGTTTGGTTTCTTTCATATATTACTCCTTTTGAAGCAATATCGTGATTTCTTCATCTTCTGTTTTTGAATCAAGCCAATGTTTTTTAAATAGAATACTTTCCATTTCTCCTGGTGCTACAATCCGCTTCTTTTGATGACTTACACGAACTTGCCCGACAAATACATCCAAATAGTAATCCTTAAAAACATCCGTAACCCGAAAACGAACAGTAGTCAAGGTCTTCATAGAATCAATGCATAAAGTGGTAGGGACCGTATAGCGAATTCCATATCCACATACAATGGGAAGAAGCCGTGAAATTTGACTTCCTAATTTGACAAATTGAGCAGCAAACTGGCCAGCAAATTCAGCCTCTTGACTCACCCAATCGACCAGATCATGAACGTGAAGGACATTTCCACAGGCGAACACCCCTGGAATGGAGGTTTCAAAGCGGTCATTTACCAAAGGTCCTTGAGTGGTAGTATGTATCTTAAGACCTGCTTTTCGAGACAACTCATTTTCAGGAATCAACCCCACCGATAATAAAATGGTGTCACACGCTACAAATTCTTCGGTTCCAGCAATGGGAGTTTTGTCCAAGGAGACTTGCTGAACGGTAACTCCTTCCACCCGATACTTCCCATGAATTTTCGTAATCGTATGACTTAAACGTAAAGGAATATTAAAGTCGTCTAAACACTGAACAATGTTTCTTTTTAACCCCCCTGAAAAGGGTAAAATTTCACACACCATTAATACATGAGCACCTTCGAGTGTCATGCGTCTTGCCATGATGAGTCCGATGTCTCCAGATCCTAAGATTACCACTTCTTTCCCAGGAAGAAATCCTTCAATGTTGACATAGCGTTGAGCCGTCCCAGCAGAGTAAATTCCTGAAGGTCGAAACCCAGGAATGTTTAACGCACCACGTGGCCTTTCCCTACACCCCATGGCCAATACAATCGAAATTGCTTGTATTTGTATCAGTCCCGCTTGCGGAGAAATTGCGGTAACCACTTTATCCTTGGATATGTCAATCACCATCGTATCGAGTAATACTGGAATGCTTGCTTCTTCAACCATTTGAACATAACGAGCAGCATACTCTGGACCGGTCAATTCTTCTTTGAACGTATGAAGACCAAAGCCGTTGTGAATACATTGATTTAAGATTCCACCTAAAAAAGTTTCGCGCTCTAAAATTAGGATGTTTTCGATGCCTTCTTTTCGTGCAGAAAGAGCAGCTGCTAGTCCAGCTGGACCTCCTCCAATAATACAAACGTCAACATTTCTCATCATGTCACCTACAATAATTCTTTATCAAGTCCCACAAGATAAGTGGATTGTTCACTTGATTTCGCAATTTCTTTGGGATCTTTGTGAAGTTCTTTGGACAAGATATCTAAAATCCGGGGAGAACAAAATCCACCTTGGCAACGTCCACTTCCTGCTCTCGTACGCCGTTTGATGCCATCGATGGTCGTTGCCCCTAAGGGTCTATGGATCGCTTCTTTGATTTGTGCTAATGTGACCAATTCGCATCGACAAACAATTTGCCCAAAATCATGATCATTTTCAATGTATCTTGCTTTCTCTGTTAAAGACAATTTATCAAAATCGACAACAGATTTGTTTCGAGTAACAAAGTGATCTTTCTTTTTTGCGCGTAACTTCGTTGTAATTTGATTTCCCAAATACACCCCAATGGCCGGCGCTGCACTTAATCCTGGAGATTCCATACCCGCTGCATTAAAGAAGTTTGGGACATCTTGGCTTTCCCCTAAGATAAAATCTCCATTCGCTTCTGTAGCTCGAAGTCCTGCAAATGCGGTAATCACGAACGACATCGGAACTTCTTTGATGGTTTTTTTGCCTTTTTCGACCACGAACTTAAGTCCCTCTACCGTAGTTGAAATATCTTCTTTGTCTAAAATATCGTAGGCTGTGGGTCCAAGCAATAAATTTCCATCGGTGGTAGGTGTTACTACAACTCCCTTTCCAAGAGGTGTTGGCAGTTGGAAAATGGTATGTTTTACAAGTGATCCCACTTGCTTATCAAAGAGACAATATTCGCCCTTTCTGGGGATAATCTTTAATATATGATTGGAGACTTGATTGTTAAATTCATCGGCATAGATCCCCGCTGCATTCACAATGAGTTTTGCTTGAAATACCCCTTTTGAGGTTTCTACTTGAAAGTAATCTTGTTTCTTTTGAATGTAGAACACTGTGGTTTGTAAAAAGAATGATACGCCATTGGTTGAAGCAACTTCTGCTTGCATAAGAGTCAGTTTAAAGGGATCGACAATTCCACCACTAGGAGCCAAAATTCCTGCATATACGTGGGGATTTAGATTAGGCTCTAGTTGAAGCAATTCTTCTTGATTAAGAATCTTGATTCCAGGAACCTCATTTTTGACCCCTTGATCATATAGTCTAAGTAGATCTGGATAATCACTTTCTTCAAAACAAAGAATCAAGGAACCATTTCGAATGAACGGAACGTCTAGTTCTTTACAAAAAGATTCCATCATCTGATTCCCTTGAAGATTTAGAGTTGCTTTTAATGATCCAGGATGGGCATCAATTCCACTGTGAACGATTCCACTGTTGGCTTTGGAAGTCAGTTCACATACATCACTTGCTTTCTCAAGGAGTCCGATTTTGAGTTGGTATTCTGATAAATACTTGGCAACACTACATCCGATGACTCCGCCACCAATGATCAATACATCAAACATGATTTTCACCTATTTCTATTTTGAGTCCTACCACTTCTTTTAAAAACGAATGAACAAAGGCAGTATACTCGACTTGATTGTTTCGAAATGCTTGAGCGTGTTTACTTTCATTGCCTGCAAGATACAACATCGAAGGGCTTTTACAGGCATGATGCAACTCTTCGCTATGATGTGGCGGAATGTATGAATCGCTTAATCCATGACAGAAAAGGATGGGTGCTTTGGCGTTTCTTACTGCACCTTTTGGAGAAATACTTTCATAATAAGCTCCAGAAAACATCCGGAAAAAGAAATTGGATAAAAAGTAGAAAGGAAAGAGTGGAATGCTTCGTCGATGTTTCAGCTGGTGGATCATTAATTGCTTCAATGTCGAGAATGAACAATCCGCAACGGTAAAAATGATTTGATCTGTTCTTGATTGAGCTAACAAACAACTAGCAGCTCCCATGGATTCACCACATAAGCCGATACGTACATCGTGAGGATACTTCTTTTGAATCAATGAAATCCATTGCTGCAAATCGATGCTTTCTTGAAAGCCCATGGAAGTCATCGTACCTCCACTTTCCCCGTGATTGGGTTGGTCATACATGATGACATCCATTCCAAGATTTCGAAAAATCGATGCATATTTGACACTACCATGATGGGTATATGAAAATCCATGGACGATCAACACAACGAATTGGTTGGTAAATGCTTTCTTGCCTAACGCTGGGAAACACCAGCCTTTTAGTACATACCCTTTGTTTGAAGTAACCTCTTGATTAATCTTTTCCCATGTTTCAAAGTCACGAAAAATCGTTGGGGTTCGTTCCAACTCCAACTGTTTTGTTTCTTCTATGGAACGTTTTTTTGGATGAACTAGGGAAAGTGCAATGTAAAAAGAAAGCCCAATCATCCCTATGAGTAAAACACTGATCCCACCAAGAATCAGTGGGAGTACCGATGCAATCATCGCTTACCTCCTAGGTAGAAACATGAAACAGGATATCCTATATTATACTCTTAAATGACCATTCATACAACACAAGCCAAAAAGAAAACCACACCTTGTGTGGTTACTAAATTCAAAGCGTTGGTCGCAGTACTTGTTTCCTTGCTTGATCTTTTTGATACCAAGTTTCTAATCGTGGAATCATCCATAAGGAGGCGATGACCAACGCTGTTCCTTTTCCAATATCGGAAATGTTCAAACTCCACCAAATTCCCTGTTCTTGAAAGGAAGAAATAAGTAAAATGGCCAGAGGAATCCGTAGTACGTTTCCGATTATGCCAATAACGGACGGCACTTTAGTTTTTCCGATTCCATTAAACAGACCCGATCCAATCGTTTCCATCATCATAAAGATTTGAGCCAAGCTGATGATTTGTAAATAAACTTTCCCGTGCGCAATGATTCGTTCATCATCCACGAACAAACGCATCAACCATTCTGCTTCAAACAATAGTAACAGCGCAATGAAGATGGCATAAGGAATTAAGATTGAACTTAACAAGATCGTTCCTTTCTTAATTCTTGCAAACTGCTTCGCACCATAGTTTTGACCTACAAAAACTCCAAGTGCTGTTTGAAACCCTCCACCAATCATCCATGTAAATTGTTCAATTTGAGTCCCGATTCGCTGTGCAGTCATCACGTTTTCGCCATACACATACACCATTCGAGCCAGATAAATCGAAATGGATGTAAAAATCATACTTTGAACACCGCTTGGAACACCGATTCGAATGATTTCACGCATCGCAGATGGATCGATGGCTTTTAGTGAAATTTTCAATACCTTTTCTTTGGCAAAGACATGTAACCCAATAAACACCAAGAGCGAAATGCCTTGCGATAAAATAGTCGCTAGTGCCGCTCCACTCACTCCCCACTGAAAGACTAAAATGAATAGTGGATCGAGAACAATATTCAGTGCCAAACCAATAACCAACACCAAGAAGTTCTTTTTCGTTTTTCCTAAGCCTTCATTCATAGCTGCGAAGCCACTGATTACAAACTGTATGACCAATAATCCACCAACAATTCGTAAATAATCCAACGCATATTGAATTACTTGTGGATTTGTAATTTGAAACAGGCCTAAAATCTGATGTTGAAAGATTAATACGCTACCACTAAATATGATTCCAAATGCAATTAATATGAACAAACCATTGGAAGCATATTTGGTAATTTTAGCAGGATTTTTTTCACCCACTGCATGACTCACTTTCACGGATGTCCCAATTCGTCCAATCAAGATTAAACCAAAGGCAAACCAAGTGATATAACCAGCCGTTCCAACTCCTGCAATGGTTTCGCTTTCTGATAATCCAATCGTATCTACTTGCCCCAACCAAAACATATCGGTCAGATTGTAAGCCATTTGTGAAATGGATGTCAGTAAAACAGGAATGGCGATGGCTAAAAGTTTTCTTAAGATGGATCCTTCTGTTGTGTTATAACTTGTACTCAATGTATCACCATCCTTTCATCCATTATATCATGGAAAATCAGACTTGAATGAGAAAAGAAACTTCCAAAGAAGTTTCTTAACTTATAATATCAATTCTGATTATTTAGTTTTTTTCTAAAAAGAAAGTGGCTTCCATATCTGCTGTGGAAAGTGCGAATGCAAGCGGAAAACGTTCGAACGAAGAACCGACACTCATTTTATCTTCTGTTCCAGAAAAGCCCATATGATAACGAATGGCAAAGGCTTCTTCCCTTGTTAAGCGCATAAAGCCAGAGATAATATAGACACTTTTTTCTCCATGACCATAGGGTAGTTCATCCCTAAATTCATAGGTATCTTCTTCTTTCCATTTTCCATCCTTGTCTTTGACATTGCGCTTACTTGGCTTATAAACATTAATTTTACACAAATCATGTAGTAACGCCACAATCACAACCGACTCTGTCGAAGGATTAAATTGATACACCGATTCCATCCGTGGACGAGATACATAATCCACCAAACATTCCAAAACGTGAAGGCTATGTATCACAAGCCCACTCTTCTTGGATAAATGGAATCTCGTCGAAGCTGGTGCACTGAAAAAGTCGCATTCCTGAGATAACAGATAAAGAAGTAGTTTGTCAGAGCCCTCTCTTTTGATATACTGCTTAAAGATCGACACAAAGGAATCTACTGGATTGGAATAGTCGATTACAATACTTTGCATTTTACTGCGGTTCCTGATACTTCATAATCTTTGTTATTGTATGAAACAACAACCAATACTGTTTCAATTTCTTTGATTTCATATTTCGCTGAATCTGCCAAGTCATGAACAATATCCCCTGGACGTAACTTTGTTTCTTCCTTCGAGCCGAAGAATACAAATAGATCATCTTCTTCATACCGTTTTGCATTGGTTGGGAGTAATGTTTGCAAAATAGAAGGTTTGGTATTAGGCTCACAAACAATGAACCGGTATGGATTTTCCAAGTTAAAACGACGTCGCAAATTGTCATGAAGAATGGTCGAATCAACAGATGATTTCGCAAAGTCGATTCCTTCTTCTACTCGTTTTACTACTTTTAAACCTAACTCTTTTAATTTCGATGGAAAGTCTTTCAAATTATCACTCCTATTTTATGAATCAAACTCTATATTTCCTTTGCTTTGTGAAAAATGATTAATTGAATCGATGAACTACTAATGTAATTGTACCAAATACGTTCCCATCTTAATAGAGTATATCCAAAGAATTATTAATTGATTGAATCAAACATTGTTTTTGAATGTTTTTATCTTTGCACACGAATCAACTAACATGAGAAATGAAGAACAATTAGTTTGTGAAAAAACTTAAAATAATCCAACGATTACATTGTCTACGACATCCATATTTTCATATGCTCCTAGTTTTGGCAAACCAGGCATTGTCATTACATCGCCCGTTAATGCAACGAGGAATCCTGCACCAATGGATGGTTTGAACTCACGCACAGTAATCACAAATCCCTTGGGTCTACCAACTATTTTTGGATTATCGGTTAATGATAAGGGGGTTTTAGCCATGCAAATGGGTAATTTATCCCATCCTAATTTGATATAATCTTGAATTTGAGTCAATGCTTTTTCTGAAAACACAACATCATCTGCTCCATAGATGTTTGTGGCAATGGTTTTTATTTTGTCGTTGATCGATAAAGAAAGATCATATAATGGTCCCGCGAGTGGGTGCTTTGGTAAAGAAGCTAAGCGTACCACTTCTTTGGCCAACTCAACACCGCCTTCACTTCCTTTTCCAAAGACTTCAGATAACTGTGCTGGAATTTGAAAATCTCTTGTCCATTGCATTAACCAATCAACTTCTGCTTGTGAGTCGGTAGAAAACTTATTGATTGCCAACACATAAGGTACGTGGAATAACGATACGCTCTCGATATGTTTTTGTAAGTTCGCAACGCCTTTTTTTAGCGCTTCAACATTTTCTTGATTCATCAAATCCTTGGAAACCCCACCATGAATTTTCAATGCTCGAATGGAAACAACAATCACGACACAAGATGGCATTGTTTGAAGTTGGCGCATCTTAATGTCCATAAATTTTTCCATACCTAAATCTGCGCCAAATCCTGCTTCGGTAACTA
Organism: bacterium; assembly: GCA_030684695.1. GTDB lineage: Bacteria > Bacillota_I > Bacilli_A > Izemoplasmatales > Hujiaoplasmataceae > JAUXXX01. Next base: position 7,727 of record JAUXXX010000068.1, on the reverse strand, counting down.
CATATTCGCTCACTCTTTGTGCAAATGAAGTGGCGATGATTGAATTACATCCGTGAGCAATGTTTGCAAAAGGTCCCCCATGAATCAATACTGGCGTATTTTCCAAAGTTTGGACCAGATTTGGTTTGATGGCATCTTTTAACAACATGGTAACAGCACCTTGGATTTTTAAATCTGCACAAGTGACCACAAAACCATCCGTATTATAAGCAATGACCATGTTCGAGATCCGTTGTTTTAAATCATCTAAATCGCTTGATAAACACAAGACAGCCATTACTTCAGAAGCAACGGTGATATCAAAAGCATCGAGTCGTTCCACTTCTTTTTTACTAGAGAGTCCAACTTCGATTTTTCGAAGGGCTCGATCATTCATATCCATTGCGCGCTTCCAAATAATTCTTGTGGAATCGATCTTCAACTCATTGCCATGGTATAGATGGTTATCAATTACTGCACTAATCAGATTATTCGCAGCAGTAATGGCATGAATATCTCCTGTGAAATGCAAATTGATGTCTTCCATTGGTACAACTTGGCTATATCCACCACCCGCTGCGCCTCCTTTTACTCCCATCACCGGTCCTAAAGATGGCTCACGTAAAGCAATCATGGTCTTGTATCCCAATCGTTTCAGCGAATCACCAAGTCCAACGGTAGTGGTGGTCTTTCCTTCTCCCGCAGGAGTGGGATTGATTGCTGTTACTAAGATAATTTTACCCTTTGATTGGAATCGATTGCTTTGAATAGCACTAAAACCAACTTTCGCTTTGTAATGTCCATATAACTCAATATCATCTTCTAAAAGTCCAATTTGTGAAGCGATTGAAGTTATTTTTTTCATCGTTGCACTTTGAGCAATTTCTAAGTCTGATTTCATTTTCATACTCCTAAGGTGTAGATTCGTTTTATTTGTTAAGGATTATCAAGAACTCTTGTAAACATTTTAAACCTCATAAACTAATATCTTAAATGAAAGCGTTTAACAATCTCTATTATACGATAATCATGTAGAAAGTTGAATATCTTTGCACAATTTTAGCATAGGTACAAGGGGAGTATTCTATCTGGTTTTTTGAATGTTTTTGCATAAAAAGAGCCATCTACCGTAATGATTGGTCGATGGCGTTTCTAAGATTGATTGTTCTACTATGGAAACAGATTAGATTAATTCAAGTAACGTGATACTTTCAACGCTCGCTGTATGAGGAAACATATCAATCGGTTGAATTTGCTTGACTTGATAACTTTGAGCAAGAGAGGCAATGTTCTTAGCTAACGTTGATGGGTTACAAGAAATATACACCACCTTTTGAATTCTAGTTTTGATTAATAATTGAATCATCGATTCGTCTAGTCCCGTTCGTGGTGGGTCAAAAACGATCACATCGGGCGTAGAATTATTCACAATGTATTGAGGAAGTGCCCGTTCTACTTTTTCTGCGATGAAACGAACGTTGGAAACTTGATTGGTTTTTGCATTGTTTTGAGCATCTTGAATGGACACTTCTGAATAATCGATACCTATGACCTTACGAGCGATTTTAGCGATTTGCAAAGAAGTAATCCCAACACCACAAAATGCATCAATAACTATGTCTGTTGGCTTAATTGCGGCCATTTTAATCATGGCATCATACATTCTTCCCATTTGATAGGAGTTGAGTTGGTGAAACGCTTCTGGACTTAATGAAATCTGCAATCCTGAAATCGTTTCTACAATTGAAGGACTTCCTAGAAGCAATGTCGTTGAGCGTCCAAATATTTGAACGGAATTTGGAGAATTGACAGAAACATGTACAGAAACTATTTTGGGCTCCAGTTTGATTAAATCATTAGCAATGGTTGTCAAAATAGGTACTTTTTTTGTAACAACAAAGGTTACTTGGACTTGATTGGTAGAAGATAAATGTCTGGTCACCAAGTGAAGTAAAATTCCATCCTTATGTTGAGAATCAATTGCTGCTAATTGATATTTATGACAAAGTTCTAATGCCAACTGGTTCACTTTGTTCACCATCTCTTCTTGTACCAAACAAGAAGGAATCCCAACAAAGTGATTTGTACCAGGTTGAAATAAGCCTAATTGAAGCCCTTGAGTGGTGTTTCGAAATGGCATTTGAGATTTGTTTCGATAATGAAATCCCGGTTTATTCCCTAAAGTTTTCAAGATAGGAAGTCGATCTACATCGAGTGTCGTATAACGCTTCAATGCTTGCTTCAGGATGCTTTGTTTGATTTTTTGTTGTTCATTGTATTCGATGTGTTGCATTTGACATCCACCACATCGATCGTAATATGGGCATGGTGCTTCTACACGACGCAAGGATGGTTGCTTGATTACATGTATCTTTGCGTTTGCATACGTTGGAAATACTTGAGTAATTTCACAAACAACGATTTCTTGTGCAATCGCTCCAAAGACAAAAATAGCTAGTTTATTGTGATAGCCAATGCCTTCTCCATTGATGCCTTGTTTCCTAATTTCTAATTCAATTTGATCACCGATATGAATCCAACTTGTGTCCAAAATTATCACCTCAATTCATTATATCAAAAACCATGAAAAAAGCATACACTCGGTATGCTTGATTACTACTTCTTAAATGAATACGTTGGTACAACACGTTGAACCATCGCTTTCACTTCGATGTTTGATAAGGTTTCTAATACTTGTCTAATCTGGATGATTTCCTTTTCAATTTCAGGTAAATCCTGAATGTCTTCTAAGAAAATCTTTTTGTTCGCTGTTTTATTTTGTTGCAAGTTTTTATCAACAAGCAATTCTTCAAATAGTTTTTCACCAGGACGAAGTCCGGTAATGACAATTTCGATGTCGATGTAGGGCTTGAAACCTGACAACATAATCATCTTCTCTGCTAGATCAATGATTTTAACTGGTTCTCCCATATCAAGAATAAAGATTTCGCCCCCTTTTGCAAAAGCACCTGATTGCAAAATTAAACTAACAGCTTCCGGGATAGTCATAAAATAACGAATAACATTGCGATCGGTTACCGTTACTGGTCCTCCAGATTCAATTTGTTTTCTAAACAATGGAACAACGGATCCATTGGAACCCAATACATTTCCAAAACGAACAGCAGAGTAATTTGTTTTCGAATTTTTGTCAAAGTGTTGTAAAATCATCTCAGCAAAACGCTTCGTGGCCCCCATGACGTTGGTCGGACGCACGGCTTTATCACTTGAAACTAAAACCATTTTTTCCACTTGGAATTCATCTGAAAGTTTACACACGTTATATGTCCCCAATAAATTAGTACGGACGGCTTCTACAGAAGAATCCTCCATAAGAGGTACATGTTTGTATGCGGCCGCATGAAAAACGAGTTGCGGCTGGAAATCCGCAAATATTTGATGCATCCGTTCGTAATTATATACGGATGCAATCAATACTTTGCGTTCAACGTGATTCAAATATCCGTAAGGATACATCCGATTCAGTTCCATTTGTAAATCATAAATTCCATTTTCATAGATATCAAGCAATAACACCGTACCAGGATTGTACTTCATGATTTGTCGAACAAGCTCAGACCCAATTGATCCACCCGCACCAGTTACCAATACTCTTTTGCCAGCAATAAATTCTTGAATACCAAAGGTGTCAAGTTCAATAACATCTCTACTTAACAAGTCTTCAACATTGACTTCGAGTAATCGTTTTGGAGCGTCTTTCTTCAATTCTTTAAACTGAGGCAAGCGACGCATTTTCACTGGTCTTTGAGCAACAATTTGAATAATTTGTTGCAGTCGGACAGAGTCAATGTCCGCAATGGCAATAATCACTTCTTCAATGGCTAAACGATCAATGATTTCTGGAGTTTTGGAAATTGGCCCATAAATAGGCAGTCCAGCCATCAACTTTCCAATTTTCAAAGGATCGTCATCGACAAAAGCAATCGGACTGGACGTTAAGTCTTGGTTGTTTCGTAATTCGTTATAGACCATTCTCCCACCAGCTCCGGCGCCGACAAGAAGAGTTCTTCTACCGCTTTGTTCCCGTAAACGAAAGGCAAACATTTTAATAAAACGTTTTACCATGCGTGTGGATGATAACAAGACTGCTTCAATGACTGTGGTAAAGATAAAATAAAACTCTGGTATAAATTGAAACTGTGGAATCGACAAGAAAAAAATGACAATGATAACATTGGTAAATGTTACAGCAACGAAAATTCGAAACACTTCATCAATACCGACATTATCAAGAACTAACTTATACAATTTAGAAAAATAATAGACAATAATCTTAAATACAATGACACCTGGGAGTAACATTAATGCATTAGAAGGGGTAAAACCAACTACCCTTGAAAAGTAGATGGTAAATATCACAACTCCATAAGTTAAAAAAATGGAAATGACGTCAATCAGAATAAACTGAACAACGCGCATAGTTTTCATGTATTCCCCAATGGGTACTGAGCTGCCTTTACGCATAGAACCTCCTAAAGAATTGATTCCAGTGTATCGTATAATAGCATAAAACGAACAATTTATCAATCGTAGAGCATTATATTGCGTGTGAGAACGAATACTTTTCAAAAAAAAATAAGCCAGATGAACTCTTGGCTTATTCCATGTGATATATTGGGGAAATATCGAAAGAAAAACATACTCCTGTTTTTGTATTGTTAACTTGATAGCGATACCCTAAATTGGTCAGTGTATTCTTTACAATGGACAATCCAAGTCCTTGTCCTCCATACTGTCTTGTTCTTGCTTTATCAATTTTATAAAAACTATCCCATACTCTTGCGAGTTGCGACTCTTCAATTGGTTTTCCTGTGTTTTCTACTTCAACGCGTATCCATCCATCTTCCAACGCAATCAAGCGAATAGTAATGCGTAGTCGATCATCTACATAATGAATCGCATTGGTTAAATAGTTAGATAAAACAGTTTGTAAGGCGTCGTAATCACTTTCCACCTCGAAAGACTCTAGTCCAATGATTTGAGTATGGATGGAGGATTCATCCAACAATATTTGAACTAAATTCACGGTTTCTTCCACAAGATGTCTAACATCAAAACAAGTGATGTTCACTTGTTGGAAGCCACTCTCTAGCTGACTTAACTTTAAAAGTCCCATCACCAACTTGTTCATCTTGTTAGACTCATCAATGATGATATTTAAGTACTCCTCGATGGTCTGTTGATCAAGCCCAGTAAGTTTTAAGGCTTCAGAATAGCCAAGAATCAATGAAATTGGGGTTTTTAACTCATGCGAAGCACTTGCAATAAACTCTTTACGCATGTCATCAATTCTGGTTTTCAATTCAATATCCACTTCCAGTTTTTGATTGGCTTCTTGAAGCGCCTTAATGGAAGATTCCAACTGGCTGGACATCTTGTTAATCGAATCTCCCAAATCTCCTAGTTCATCGTTGGTTTTAACGACAACTTTTTGTGAAAAGTCGAGATTTGCTAAATCTTGGGTTACTTGATTCATCGCTAGAATGGGGGTGGTAAATTGGTAGGAAGTAAAATACATGACAAACCCAGAAATAAACATAAAAATGACGCCAACAAAAATCGTAAATGCATTAAATATAGCGATATTATCTCGAATGCTTTGGAATGAAACTGTCATGATGTAATAGATATAATCGTTATTATCAAGCGTTTCTTGTACACATAGAGCCAATATTCGAAATTGATTTTGATTGGGAATATTAGTAGGACTTAATTCTGCTAAATAAGATAAAAAGCCTGCTTCATCCACAATGGACATCGCTTGAGAATTGACTTGAGAAGATTCACTCTTTGAAAATTCCGTAATGATTTGGACAATTACATGATCTCTTAAAAAGAAAGGGTTCCCAAACAACCGTGTATATGGTGGGGTAAGATTCGTAAAGTCATCTTCTGGATTTGGTGGCGATTGGACATAAGGTTCATGCAAGATTTGAATCATAATATTATGAGCTTGTTCAACTTCCATGACTTTTTGTGAAAATTCTAAATCATTCAACGGGATCTTTTTTACTTCTTCGAAAGCAAAAATAAGCGTTTTTTCGCGCTCTTTTGTGTAGTATCGTTCTAAAAATGTATTGTTTAGAACAATCAATCCCACAATGAACGCTAAAATAACGCCATAAGTTAGTAAGAATAAGCGGCTTTTAATCGATGATCTCATGTTCTTGATCCAAACGATAGCCGATGCTTCGAACGGTCGAGATATAACTAGAAGCAATACCAATTTTGGCTCTTAGTTGTTTAATGTGGGTATCGACAGTTCGTAAATCCCCAAAATAGTCGTAATTCCAGACTGCATTAAGGATTTTATCTCGAGACAGTGCAATCCCTTTGTTATCGATAAAAAACTTCAATAACTCAAATTCCTTGGGAGTGAGTTCGACTTTTTTGCCTTCAATGAAGACTTCACGTGCTAACAAGTTCATCCGAATGATTCCAAAAATCATTTCTTCTTGATCCATTTTTTCTTTCTTAATCAACTTGTTAATTCGAGCCATCAATACAGAAGGAGAAAATGGCTTTGTGACATAATCATCGGCACCAAGCTTAAAGCCCTTTAATTGATCGTACTCGTCACTTCGTGCGGTTAACATCACAACCGGAACTGTTGAAAACTCACGTATCCGTTCTAAAACAAACCAGCCATCGTATTTGGGCATCATCACGTCTAAAATGACCAAGTCAATTTTGACCTTGGATTCAAACAATGCATCGATGGCTTGCTCACCATCTTCTGCTTCAATGACTTTATACCCTTCTCTTTGTAGAAATTCAGCGAGTAATTTGCGAATTCTGAACTCGTCGTCCGCAACTAAAACATTAAAATTCCTCATTTATTCATCACACATCCTTTGAAAAGAAAAGACGTTTTCGTCTTCGCTGTTAAAACAAAAGCATGGACAACCGGTAAACCAGTTGCCCATACCGTAAAAATCCAAGGTTATATATCGGATATAGGGGGAGAAGTTATGCGTTATGACAACCCTTGAATTTTCTATATCTCGATTATAACAATTATTTATGGAGATATTGTGAGTATTCCTTTGATTTTGTGTGAAATATAAACATTTTTGTAAAATATATAAGTAAAAAACAAAGTGACCCTTGCACAAGGGTCACTGAAAGGCTGCCGGGTTGTTACACAACTTGTCTGCGATTGCCTTGCCAAGTTTTTTTTCAACGAAGCGATAGGCTTCAAGTAAATCATTCTTACGAAAGACATGAACATCAGAGGCTATAAAATCAATGAGGCCAAGCTTCATCCATTTCAGCAAAATGCGTTGATCGACCTTTCCACTTCTCCCTAAGACAGAAGATGCATTGACTTGAATCAATCCGCCCATTTTCTTGATAATTTGAAGGTGTTCTACCTTGTTAATATAAGAATAACGTTCTATATGAGCAATAATAGGAACGAGTTTGAGAGCTTTCATATTATGTATAGCTTCTGCAATATCTTCTTGTTCTTCCGTTTCATGAAATTCAAGCAATACACGGTTGGTTGCCCCTATCGGAACCACTCTTTTTTCACGTAAGTCTTTGATGGAATCAAGCGAATAATAGATTTCAGTACCTAAATAGAGTTCAATGGGTATGCCAATTTGTTTCACAAGTTGTTGCAGTTGTTCAAAAACAACTACGTTATCTTCATATACCGATAAATAGTTTCGCGATTTAATATAATGTGGAGTACAAAACATGACCTTAACCCCTTGCTTCACTGC
>JAUXXX010000063.1 GCA_030684695.1 bacterium | reverse complement strand
CGGGTTATATCAAAGCAAAAGCGGCATCTTGATCAACTCTGATCAAAACGCCGCATTGAATATGATTCAAAAAGGTAATCCCAATGCCAATTGGATAGGGGATAAGGGTGTGAACACACCCAAACGAACATTTCTATTCGGAATGTAATCGTCTACATCAAGACGAATCCATGATTCGTTGAGGGTGAAATCTTCACCCTTTGTTCTGAGGAACAACTGGAATCCGCAAACACAGTCAAAAATGCAAATGTGCTTATAAACGCATAATCGTAACAAGAAATTATCTTCATTGGGGCAGCGTGATAGACTGAACAGTGATGGCAAAAATCCAAGTAAAGCAATACTCATACCTTCCATCCGTACTAATCTTAAAGTACCATCTCTAAGAAGTCTTGTGTAAAGAATGAGTTTTTTTCTCCCAATGAAATCCCACCTTAATGATCAATTTACTCTTCTTTTTTAAAACGACAAATGATCGGAATTTTTCTAGTATCAATGGGTGGTTGAATCTAACATCAAAACGTGCTACAATGAAGTATCACTTCCCGAAAGGAAACCGATATGGAACGACAAGATAAACGCATTGCTTTATTCATTGACTCTGAAAACGTAAGTCCCAAATATATTGAAGCCGTTATGAATGAACTACCCAAATATGGAACGCTCGTGATTTCACGTTTTTATGGTGACAAAACGATTTCTAACGCGGATTGGATCCAAGCCGCTTTAAAGTTTTCCTTAAAACCGATGCAACAATACGTCGTTGCTTCTAAGAAAAACGCAGCGGATATGGCAATGGCTATTGATTGTCTTGAAATTATGTACCAAGAAAAAGCGGATACCTTCGTCTTAGTAACATCTGACTCTGACTTTACTCCCCTTGCGACGAAACTCCGTGAATACGGCAAGTTCGTTGTTGGGATTGGCAAAGAAAAACAAGTAACGCCTGCCTTTAAAGCTTCTTGTAATGAGTTTAAATATTTCGAATACTTAGTGGAAGAAGAAGCGGCTAGTGTGCCATCCATCAAAGAATCCACGAAAGACTTAGCAGAGATTGAAGCGATTATTCGCGAAATCATTGTAGAAGATGGTCCCGACAATGAAATGTATTTAAGTTCCCTTGGTGAAACACTAATCAAACGGTATTCGGATTTTGACCCACGGAAATATGGATCGAAATCGTTGTCTGATTTAGTCAAAGGCATTCAAGGTATGGAACTCAAAATGAATCCCAAGCAAGTGATGTTGGTGAAATTGATCAATTCTTATACCATTGAACAAATCGAAGCCGAAATACTGAAGATATTGAAAAAAGGCGAACCCATCGATTTAAACAAAATTAAAACAGATTTAGAGAAGAATCTAAAAAGTTTCGATTATCGTGCGTTTGGATTTACCCGTTTTAGTACATTCTTACAATCCTTTGCATCTTTAAAGGTCAGTCAAAATAAAGCAACCCTCAAATAGAATTCTTTACATTTCACGACATTTCGTGTATAATACATTCGTCTAATAAAAAAAACACGTAAAGGAATCAAGTAAGCCCAACATGTGCGACTTTGATTCCTTTTTACATTGAAGGAGAACCAATGACATTTGACTCATTAAATATTATCAAACCGATTTTAGAATCCCTAGCTTTAGAAGGCTACACCATCCCCACCCCGATTCAACTAGAAGCAATTCCCCCATTACTTGAGGGACGTGACTTACTAGGAAGTGCACAAACGGGTACTGGTAAAACCGCTGCTTTTGCCATCCCTATTTTACAAAAGTTGTATTCCAAATCCATGCCCACAAAAAAAGAAAAACGAATCAAAGCATTGATTCTTACTCCAACAAGAGAACTAGCAGCGCAAATTCAAGATAGTTTTCGCACCTATGGTAGAAACCTTGGATTAAAAACGATTGTTGTTTTTGGGGGAGTCGGTCAAAAGCCACAAACCGATATGCTAAAAGCAGGAGTAGACATCTTAGTCGCTACACCCGGAAGACTGCTAGACTTGATGGCTCAAGGGTTTATTGATCTTCAATTTTTGGACTTCTTTGTTTTAGATGAAGCGGATCGAATGTTGGATATGGGCTTTATTCACGACGTAAATAAAGTCATCGCAAAACTGCCATCAAAACGCCAAACGATGCTGTTTTCAGCCACCATGCCACCATTGATTGAAGAACTTGCTAACTCGATTTTGGTTCACCCAAAACGGATTGCGATTACTCCAGTCGAAACCACGGTAGAAAAAATTGAACAATTTGTCTATCATGTCGCGAAGAAAAATAAAGTCGAACTTTTATACTCTCTTCTTAAAGACAAGAAAATTACTTCTGCGCTTGTATTTACTAGAACCAAACATATGGCAAACAAAGTTTCACAAGCTCTTTTCACAAAAGGAGTCACCACGGACGCCATCCATGGGAATAAGTCACAAAGTGCAAGGATTGAAGCACTACGTCGATTTAAAGCCGGTGAAATCCGCGTACTCGTCGCTACGGACATTGCGGCCAGAGGCTTAGATATTGATGAACTTTCACATGTCATCAATTTTGATTTACCTGACGTTCCTGAAACGTATATTCATCGCATTGGTCGAACCGGTCGTGCTGGTTTATCTGGTGTTGCCATTACTTTTTGCGGAGAAGATGAATATGGATTGTTCTTAGATATTGAATTTCACATCGGAATAAAAATTAACGTTATCAAGGATCATCTTTTTGCCATTACCCCAACGCTTCAAAAACCAATGCCCAAACCTCCAGTCATGCCAAAAAGACGAAGAAACCCTTACGAAAGAACGAATCGCTAATTCATCCATCATTGTAAGATAAATTGATGAATGCATGGTATAATGAAATAGATTAAGAAAACATAACGATGCTTTTCTTTGAAAGGAAAAAACAATGAATACAAAACCATTTGGTCCCAAAGGGAAAGCACTTGCTCGAATTACTCAAGTCATTGATGAATTTACCACTTCTGAGTTGGTCAATTCCGCGTTCTTAGCGGGTGTTCGCTATTTTGATGTGTCTTTAGAGTCTGCTCAAGTCATGTTTGCTTCTACGTTATCTTCTATACGGGATGCATCGATTTTAAGTGTGACGATTCAAGATGCCCTAGACATCAAAACACAAGTTGAGTTACAATCCCACATTGATAAAGTCATCGCAACCCTTGGATCAACGTATGTGGATGTCGTGTTATTATCTGGTGGAAGTATGGAACTCTTTACCGGCAAAACCCCTCATTTTGAATGGTTAAGACAATGCAAATCCAAAGGATTGATTCATGCCTTTGGTGTGAGTGTCCCATCCTATGAAGAGTTCAAATGGGTTGTAGAACGAGGCAATGTCGATGTGATTGAAGTGAAGTTCAATTTATTCTATCAAACTCCAGCTGCGATTTTCCCTTTCGTGAAAGCGAAAAAAACAGTACTTATCGCAAAGAGTCCGTTAGAAAATGGATGGTTATCTGGAAAAACTACTGACCAAACCATTCCATCCATCCTCAACAGTTTAACCAAGCCCAACCAAGAACAAAAACGCTCGATTTTAATCGAACGTTTAAAGAAAGTAGTTCGCGCAGAAGATTTGATTCCTTCCGCCCTGGCTTTTATCTTTAGTTATGATGCCATATACGGCGCATCCTTAGCAATTCATACAGAAGATGAACTGAATCAATATCTCCAAGCAGAGACTATGGTCTTGTCATACAAGCAAAAAAATGATTTGATTGATTTTTATAATCAACAAATTAAAAACCAACCACTCATCTAAAAAAGTAAGGCCGAACGTTTGAACGTTTGGCCTTTTCATTTGGATTTATTTTTTTAGGGATTGATATACTTGAAGACCTTGTTTTAAGATTTCCATGGCTTTTTCAAGTTCATTACAGTTTAGCATATAAGCCAATCGCACTTGATTCAAGCCAGCACCTGGGGTGCGGTAGAAATCCTTAGCAGGTGCGAGCATCACTGTTTCATTATGCACGTCAAAATCCGTTAACAACCATTTGGTGAAATCTTCAGCGTCCAATACAGGAAGACCTAAAATCATGTAAAAAGATCCTTCTGGAATTTCATAACGAACTCCTGGAATCTGTAATAAATGTTTGACGATGATATCGCGTCGACGTAAGTACTCTTGACGGACATCTTCAATATAGGCATCGCCAATTTCATAGAGTTTCGCAGCACCAATTTGATCTACAGTGGAAACAGATAATCGAGCTTGAGCAAGTTTGAGTATCGAAGACATTACGAGTTTATTTCGAGATTGAACACTTCCAATGCGGGCACCGCATGAGGAGTACCGTTTGGATACGGAGTCGATGATGATGGCGATTTCTTTGGCTTCTTCAATATGACCAATAGAAATGGACTTTTTACCATCAAAGGCGAATTTACGGTAGACTTCATCGACAATCAAAAACAATTGATGTTTGAGGCAAAGTGCAGTGACCATGTCAAGTTCTTGTTTGGTCAATACCGCTCCACTTGGATTGTTGGGGTTCGTTAATAAAATCGCTTTGGTTTTTGGAGTAATCTTGGATTCAAATTCTTCTTTTGTTGGTAAATGAAACGCCGTTTCTGCTTTCGTTGGGACAGGAATAGGGACGATGGATGTTTGATTCATAAAACTACCAGTATTGGCATAAAAAGGTTCTGGAATCAAAATTTCGTCATAAGGATCCGCTACTGTTGTCAACGCAAAGATTAATGCTTCCGATCCACCTGTAGTAACAATGATGTCTTCAAAATCAAAATGAATTCCATCTTGTAAAAAATAACGTTGGATGGCCCGTACTAGGTTGGGATCTCCTTGTGAGTGGGTGTATTTTAAGACGGGTTCGCGGTGATGACTTATCGCATCAAAAAAGACACTGGGAGTTAAAATATCTGGTTGTCCGATGTTTAAATGGTAGACTTTCTTTCCTTGCTTTTTGGCTTCATCAGCCAAGGGTACGAGTTTTCTAATAGGCGATGAGGGAACAAGTGAGACACGTTTTGAGACATTCATTTGATTACCTCCATGTGGTACCTTTATTGTATCATTGTTCAAGAAAAAAACCAATATGAAAGTGGAAGCGCTTGTAAAAATATGGGGTTATGTTCATAAAAAAAGACACAAGTTTTAGGCTTGTGTCAAGTCGTTATTTTTTGAGGACAGTTACTTCGCCACTACGAATCGATACAAGTTGGTCTTTGACCATGACTTGTAACTGACCACTAGGAAGAATTTGTTTTACCACACCGTGAAGAAGTGTTTCTTGTTGGATAAATTGAATCACTTTACCTTTTAGAGAAAGAAATTGGTTACAGTATGCAATTGTTTGAAGAAATAAAATCGATGAGTTGATTTCTTGAATAATTGCTTGGCTTAATGAAACTATCCACTCATGGATGGAAGTATC
>JAUXXX010000061.1 GCA_030684695.1 bacterium | reverse complement strand
AACAACAACAACAACAACAACGACACAACTTACAACTACGACTAATACAACTTCAGTTCCAACAACCACCACGACTACACAAACCACGACTACCGAAGCGACTGTTTTCGTCTATTTTGATTTAGATGGTGGTTCATTTAGCCCCACTTCACAAGAAATTCGTGCGAATTCAAAAATTAGACTTCCGCAAACTCCCATCAAAGAAGGATTTGTCTTTGGCGGATGGCTATATCAAAACAATTTATGGGATTTTAACCAATTGGTTAATGAGTCCATTACCTTACAAGCCTCATGGAATACACTTCCAGCAATTGTTGTAAGTCCAATTGCAGGAGTAAGTGTTGTTGAGACCTTTGATAACTTACCAACAGGGACTTCTACGTATACTGTGATTAATTTTACAGGTGTAAACAATACCGTATGGTCCGGGCATGGCATGCGTTGGGATACCGCACTGAATGGCAAGGCCATCATGTTTGGTGGACTAATTGATAATTCAGTACTATCGACTACATTAAGTCAAGGGATTGCTTCGCTATCGTTTCAAGCAAAGAAAGCATTTACCAATGCGAATGTAAGAACCATCCAAGTATTCATCAATGATGTTTCTTATGGAGTGTTTAGTATCGATCCAGTTTCAGAGACTACCCAAACATTTACGATTCCAAACATCAATATTCAAGGGTCTGTTTCTTTACGATTTGTACATATAAGTGGTGAATCCAGAGCACAAGTACTCATGGATAATATCACCTGGGTAACTTACTCAGGAAATTCTGCCCCGAAAGAATCCCAACAAGTACTTTATGATGTCAATCATCTAGAACTACCAGTTAGTTTCATCGAAGAGGGAATTTTGTTACTACCCAGTTTTGGGCCACATGGTTCGTTAATTACTTGGGATTATCCTACTAACAGCAGCTATAACTCCCTCATTGATTTATCCACAGGCCATATATCAATGGATATCGTTCAACGAAGTGTATCCATTCGCGCAACATTAGCTATTGGGGCATACACTGCTCAAAAAACCTTCCAAATTACAGTAGGAGAAGGGGACGTTTCTTCGATTCTACAAGTAATTTCTACCCCCAATGGTCAACACGTAAAAACCATGGGAGTGTTGTCTCATTTCTATGAAGGCAATGATTTCATCTATGCCTTCATCGATGATGGATCAAATGGATTATTAATCCGTTTAGAAAAAACCTATTTGGATTTGCTTACTCTTGGTGATGAAGTTGTTGTCTCAGGAACAAAGACCAACAATAATCAACTTCCTCAGATCATTGATGTTTCTACGTGGACAGTGATTTCTACACAAGAAACATTTGTCTATGACATTGAACATGTAGAAGAACTACCCACTTATATTAGTCAATTGGTCAGTGTCATTGGCTTGTTAAGTGGTCCTATTGAAGCAACGGATAATCAATTCACTTTAATCGATGAGTTCTCGATCTATACCATTATCATTCCTTCCCATTTATCCCTATTGGCAAAAGAAGAACTGATAACGTTGCTTTCCTTGATTCCTACCGGACACATCGTAGAAGTCTATGGGGTAGTTGTCGTTGAATCTGGCAAGTATGTGATTTATTTGACCAGTATCGATGATTTTTATGCAAGTGATCTCTTAGATGAAGAAGCGTTCGTTGATGTATTACTCGCTCATTTTAGTATCGAATTAGCATCAACCATCAGTTCTTCGATTATTCTTCCTTCCAACCAAGCCCTATTGTTTGGGGCAACCATTTCATGGTCATCCAATCAACCCAGTATTTTATCAAATACAGGAGTGGTTGTATTACCTACAAATACAACCGTGGTTCGCTTAACGTACACGATTGTCTTTGAAGGAATTGTAATCGTTGACTATGTTGACATTACCGTATTGGCCGCAAGTGCATATACGGGCTATTATGTATCCATTACAGGATTAAGTGGAGCCACACTCAAAGACGAGTTAAAACGAATTGTCACCTCAGGAATGAAAACCATCGGTTATTCCTCAACGAGTCAATATTTTATTAACGTTGACAGAGAACTAAACAATCCAGGAAAAATCTTGCTAGTGTATGACAGAAGAATTGTATCAGGGGTTTGGGATGGGGCGTCTACGTGGAATAAAGAACATGTTTGGCCGCAATCCAAGTTAGGCTCTGCCAGTGATTCGGATATGCACAACTTACGGGCATCGACTCCTTCGGTGAACTCCAGTCGTGGAAACCTTGCATTCGCTGATGGCAGTGGTTCGTTTGGAAAAGTTAGTGGTGGATGGTATCCTGGAAATCAAGATCGAGGCGACATTGCACGGATCATCTTTTACATGAATACGCGCTGGAATCTAACCATATCAAGTGGAGTCGTTGGTAGTATTGAAATGTTTGTCAAATGGCATACATTAGATCCCGTTGATGATTTTGAGCGCAACCGGAACAATGAAATCTTTAAAGTTCAAAACAATCGCAATCCTTATATTGATCATCCAGAATTGGTGGGAAAAGTATACGGAGTATATCAACTAAGCACAACAAGTAACAGCGATTCGATTATTCTTTTGAGTGATGTCTATACTCCAAGTCATTTACATATCGACAAACTCAACCAAAGTATCTTTCTTCAAATCAAAACTTATACATCATAAAAAAAATCGCCCTCTTGGGCGATTTTATTTATTTCTTAGGGTTGTATTTACACGTGTTAATTCCAAAAAAGCGGTACAATCCACACATTCCAAAATACGCAGTTGCGATGGCAATCACCGCAGGGATTAACAACCAATAAAGGGGTAGTACAAAAGATAAAATAATTAAAACAGCACCTAAGACATAGCGTACGATTTGATCGACTTTTCCAACATTCTTTTTCATTGTAACATCTCCTTTTTTCTTCTATTATAAGGCGAAGATGTAACTTATGATAGCGATTTGCTTAAGGATTCCACATAGGATACATATTTGTCCATATCAAACTTTCGTAATAGTCCAGCTTGATTCATATAACGTAGTTTTCCAAAGATGGGACGATTTGTCCATGCACGGTCGTGCTTGCCAAAACACCAAGCAATTCCAGCATAGGAATTGGCGTCTCTGCCATCAAGAAAGTAGGAATCATTTAAGGTTTGAATGATTTCATAAGCAGTCTGATAGTCTATTGTCCATTCGATAATCTTCTTGGCCCAATACATTCTCATATAATTGGGCATGTATCCAGTTAAAACCATTTCTTTCATGCAAGCATTCCAGTAGATATCATGGGTGTTTGCTTGTTTGAACTCTTCGATGGAATATAGATATTCTCTCTTGTCGTTTATATGATCTTCCATTGTTTGAATGGCCCATGGTTCGGTAATGGCTTGTAATGAATCATAGTGAGGGGTATAGAAGATAAAATTAAAGGCAAGTTCTCTTCTAACAACGAGTTGTTCTAGAAAAGATTCAAGAGCAAGGCTTGGAATGGAAGAAGCATGTTTCAAACATTCGTGATAGATATCTAGCGAACTAATTTGTCCAAAATGTAAATAAGCAGATAATTTAGAATTGTAATCATTACTGGGGTCGTTTGCTTCTATATAATGATGTATTTGCTTGGTTAAGAACATCTCAAGTCTTTTTTTGGCTTCAGAGTAGCCACCATGAGATTGCGCACTTGGAAGTATGGTTTGATCGATGGGAAGTGTGGAAATCAATTCATCGAGGGTGGAGAGGCTTACATCAGATGAAAAGGGAAGTGGTGTACGGATCAAATAGGGTTCAGGGTTTGGGTAGTCAAGATATTCTGGTAATAGTCGATTAATTTTTGGACGAATCGTATAGGCACCGTATTCGGCTTTATTGGAAGCTACTTTTATGGGGATAATGAGATCAGTATCAACCACCGTTAACGAACAACTATCCACATGTTCAATGATGGTTTGGTATAACGATTTACGCCAGGAACGTTGAATAGAGGTATATCCATTGTCCATGACTAAATGGAAGCAATCCGCTAAATAACTAGTTACCACTTGATCGGGAATGCCTAGCCGGATGACAAATGGAATCTGACGCTCTTGTAGTGTAGTCTGAACTTCTTTGAGGCCTTCTAACATAAAGTAATAATGTCTGCGATTTGCAAGTGGATAACTTGGTGTTAGTACAAACAACACCAATAATGGCAGTTTTGATTTGTTTGCCAAAGAGATGGCAAAGTCAAGCGCTTGGTTGTAATGAACACGCTGTGCTTGTTGCATCCAATAAAGGATGTATTTAGAATTTGAATTTGTTTGTGCCTGAATTAGTGTCTGGATTCTGGACATTTGGAATACCTCATTTGTAAAAAGAATCACTGAAATGATCTACTATCATCATAGCATAAAAGAACAATTTTTGAAGGTAGATGGAAGTTATTCGCCAACTTATTGATTTGATTGAAAAGAAGTGTAAAAAAGGAATGGATTCTTTGGAATCATAGTTTCCATTTATCAGGTAAAAAATCATAAAAAACCTTTGCCAAAAAGAATCGATGATGATATAATCTTTTATGCACGATAACCAATTTGCAGGTGTAGTTTAATGGTAAAATGTCTGCTTGCCATGCAGAAGATGGGGGTTCGATTCCCCTCGCTTGCTCCAAAGAAATCAATCCACGAGAAATCGTGGTTTTTTATTTGTGATTTATTTGAAAAGGCTTGAATGAATACTGAATCAAGACTATAATATAATTATCAAACTTAAAGGAGAACACCATGGCTTATTCGACCGATATCATCAATATTTTTTCATTGATTCCCAAAGGGGCGTCCTTTGTAGGAGAGTATCGTTTTTACCGTTTCTCTTATGTTCCTCAAGATACAGCGAATGGATTACTATGCTGTCGCTTTGTCTTTACCAGATCACTTACACCCCAAGAACATCGTCAAATTGTCAAAGAAACAAAGATAAATATCGCATTTGATCAATTTGCTCTACCCAAAGATACGGTGAAAGTCATGTTCTTAGGCAGAGGATTGTCCAGTTTTGAAAAGTTTTCACAAACCATCACTCAAAAAATGGATAGTATGATTGTTGCATTTCAACACCTCGGATTAGAACAACATCAAGAATGTACCTTCTGTCATACAGAGTTAGAGTCAGAAGCACCGGAACTGCGTAACTTTAATGGCTACTTTGTACCCATTCACCAGTCTTGTGCTGAAGTTTTGATTGAACAGATTGAACAAAAAGCCGTTCATGAAAAGAAAAATCTCAGCAAATTACCTTTTAGTCTACTATTAGCTTTGATTGGAGCGTTCATCGGACTCATTCCTCAAGCCATCGCGCTTTTAGGCGCACAATATTATGTTGGTATCTTATATGCCATTGTTCCGTTAGGGGCGCTGCTGGGGTATCGACTTGGGAAAGCACCACGTACAAAAATCATGATTGCTTCCGTGGTTGTGATAACCTTTATTGTTACCATCTCCTTTACCTTTCTTTATTTTTCTATGCTCGTTATCGAAGCAGGATATCAATCGCTTCAAGCTGCGATGCAGTATTCGGATATTCAGAGGATATTCTATACAGAGATGTTCACAACCTTATTGTTTTCTGCACTAGGGATTTGGGTATCTTGGCGGGCCATTCTCAAATATACATCGAATAAAGAAGAAGTTATCAATCAATTAAAATATTAAACCTAACACTTCCATATCGGAAGTGTTATTTTTTACATGGACATTTCATCAAAACAAACCAAGACAAACAAACTACTGGTCAAAGTTTCACTTGTAGTGTATGATAATTTCAAGAGGTGATTTTGTGGAATATCGCTTAGTAAAACCAAAACTCATTCATCAAGCTAAATATTTAGAATACGTCAAAGAATGGAATCTTGCTTCAGACAAAATGGTTCCTTATAGTTCACAGCTTAATGACTTATCTTATCAAGATTTCTTAGTATTACAAGCCAACCGAGAAGACATTACCAAAGTACCCAAAGAATTCGTTCCATCCTCTTTTTATTTGTTTGTAGACGAGGTTGAAACCATCCTTGGAGCAGTGAGCATTCGTCATTTTCTAAACGATCATTTGCTCTCTACAGGAGGACATATCGGGTATGGAATTCGACCTTCTATGCGAGGAAAACATCTCGCAAAGAAGATGCTTTCCCTCGCACTAAAGGAAGCTTATATTCTTGGAATCACGAAAGCATTGGTTACTTGTGATACCCACAATATCCCTTCTAGAAAAACGATTGAATCCTGTGGTGGGGTATTAGAAAACCAAAATATCGTCGATGGAGTCTTACAAAATCGATATTGGATTACCCTTGATTAAGTGAGCAAATTTGCTTACTTTTTTTTGTCTCAAATTGTAATCTCATATGATATAATACTTGTGGATGTAAGCGCTTATATGAAGAGCCTTAGACAAGGAGATCAATTGATGAACGAAACCGTTGACACACCTGCAACAATTCTGATGAATGTGGTACTTAAGGATCAAGCCAAAGTGGGTTTTACATGTGCTACAAAAACAATTTCTACAGATTTATTGCCTCATGAAGTATTAGTAAAAGTGATTTCTGCCTCCTTTTGTGGCACGGATGCACATATCTACGAGTATGATAACTGGGCCAAGAATCGATTAATTTTACCGTTAACTGTCGGTCATGAATTTGCTGGAAAAGTCATCAAAGTAGGACCAAGTGTATCACGTGTTCAAGTGGGCGATATCATTAGCGCTGAAACACACATTATTTGTGGGACTTGTGAGTTTTGTTTACGAGGAGAAGGACATATTTGTGAAAACACCAAAATCATTGGAGTTGACACCAATGGGTGTTTTGCGAACTTTATTAAAATGCCAGAAGCGAACTGCTTTGTAAACGATCCATCGGTGGATCCTACATTTTTAAGCGTTCAAGAACCTTTGGGAAATGCGGTTCATACGATGGCTCATTTTCCGATTGCAGGAAAAACGGTTGCTATCTTAGGATGTGGACCGATTGGATTGATGGCTGTTGACGTTGCCAAAGCGTTAGGAGCGAAGATGGTGATTGCCATTGAAGTCAATGATTATCGTGCTTCCTTGGCCAAAGAACTTGGGGCAGACTATGTAATTAACCCCAAAGACCAACATACGATTACCGAAGTATTGGCCTTAACCAATGGACGTGGTGTCGATGTCATCGGTGAGTTTTCTGGAAACAAGCGTGCCATTCAAGATTCCTTTAAATACTTAAAAGCAGGTGGGGGATTGTCGATGCTTGGAATTCCTCATGAGCCCATTGAAATCGATGTCGCTAACGACATCGTATTCAAAGGAATTCAAATATATGGGGTTGTTGGTCGTCGAATTTATGATACTTGGTATCAAGTAAAAGAACTGATTGCTTCCGGAAAAATACATTTGGATAAGATTGTTACCCATAAACTTCCAATGTCAAAGGTCAATGAGGCCGGCGCATTGATGGTTTCGAAAGAATGTGGGAAAATCATCTTAGTTCCCGAGGAGGATTTATGGCAAAACTAGATTATTTGGCCAAGCAAGTTGAACAATTAAAAGCAGACGGGGTGTACCGAGTACTACCCATCAATGAAGGACCCTGTGAAAATAGAATTACACTTCAAGGAAAAAGCATTGTCAATTTATCAGCAAACAACTATTTGGGTTTTGCCACTCATCCACGGGTGATAGAAGCCTCCATGAATGCAATTAAAACGTATGGAGTCGGAGCCGGTTCGGTTCGGACGATTGTGGGAAATCAAGATTTATTAGTCGAACTTGAAGAATTGATTGCTTTATTTAAACACGAAGAAGCAGTTACGGTCTTTCAATCGGGATTAAACTGTAATATTGGCGTGATTCAAGCCATTACCGACAAGGGTGATTTGATCATATCAGATGAGTTGAATCACGCATCCATCATCGATGGGGTACGTTTGTCTAAGGCAGATCGCGCCGTATACAAACATGTCGATATGGCAGATTTAGAACAAATCTTACAAGAAAAACGTTCGATGTATCGCAACGTCTTAATCATCACTGATGGCGTGTTTTCCATGGATGGGGATTTAGCACCACTAGATCAGATTGTGAAACTTGCAAATAAGTTTGATTGTTTGACCTATGTCGATGATGCCCATGGTTCTGGGGTTCTTGGTGAAAACGGAAGAGGAACGGTAGACCATTTTGGTTTACATGGTCAAATTGATTTTATTGTCGGAACGTTATCCAAAGCCATTGGTGTGGTTGGGGGCTATGTTTGTTCGAAACAAATTGCAAAGGATTGGTTATTGCACCGGGCAAGACCATTGCTTTTTTCAACGGCGATTCCACCCTCTTCTATCGCAGCCATTAAAGAATCGTTTACGTTATTAATGGAAACGACCGAACATACCACTCGTTTATGGGAAAATGCCAATTACTTTAAACGTCACATGAAAGAACTAGGATTTGACATCGGACGTTCACAAACACCAATCACACCTGTGATGATTGGTTCTGAAGCAAAAACGATGCAATTTTCCAAAGAGCTCTTAAAAAGAGGGGTCTTTGTTTCAGGGATTGTCTTTCCAACCGTTGCCAAAGGCAAGGGAAGACTACGAGTGATGATTTCTGCATCGCATACGTTAGAAGATCTTGATTTTGCACTTCAAGCATTTGCACAAGTTGGTCTTGAATTAGGAGTTCGTTCATGAAACAACTAGCAAAGCCCTCAGGCTTTGCTTTTTTGCTTATGTTCGTTGCTTTTTTATATCTACAAATGGCAAGTAAGAGTTCGCTTGGATTGATATTATTACAAGGATTCCTTGGTATCGTATCTTTCGTTGGAATCTATTACTTATATCAAAAGAATAAACATATTCCTCATTATGATAGTCAAAGTGTGCCAACTTTGATCAAAGAATCTGTGTGTATTGTGTCGGGTGCGATGGTTACGTATCTTGTGATCATGTTGTTTGATTCATGGGTCAATGCCATTGTTGTATCGGGACTTGTTGGCGTAATGGGTTCTGTCATATTTAAGAAAATGGAAGGTCCCATTTTTTTAGGGTCGTTTGTTGGGATGACTTCAGCGGCGTTTATGGTTAGTTATGAAGTATTTGTCGCTGCAGTTATTTCTGTACTAACTTATGCGTTTCTTCGTCCTTTGTTCAAAGGGGTGGGTGGAAAAGCAGGATTTAGTGCATTTGTTGGAGTAATTGTCACGAGTATCATTTTTCAGACTCCTTTGTTAGCCACTCCTTTGGTAGCATATCAACTTCCATCCATGATGTCGATATTGATTGCCCTTGGTGTATTTGGGCTAATGCGTGTATTGTTAGACTATGGAAAACTATCGAGCTGTTTTTCTAGTGCGATTGTCGGAGTAATCCTTGGATTGCTTGCGTTGATTCCTGCGTTTTTCAATGAGTATTATCTATTCCTCATTGGATATGCATTTTCGTTTGTAATGATGTCGGAGAAAGCAATTCTACCCTTATGGGCACAAATTGCTTCCATTGTCTTGATTACTGTATATTTTGGGTGGTTTCAAACCTCATTTATCGGGTTTGGTGGTAAACTTGGAATGATGGCTTTTATAGTATCGTTATTGATGTTTGCAATTTCTACAGGGATTTCAAAGATCAAGAACCAAATCCATCAAAGACTACTACATAAGTGAGGACTTTTATGAAACGACGCTATCCACTAAATAAAGACTATAAGTTATTGGGTCATATGAAAATGCCACTGAATCTACACATCATTAAAATTGCGAATAAGGCAGTGGATATTAGTTTTCATATAGCACCCATTGGCAAAGGGTTGCAAATGAGAAAGTTTTTGATTCCTACGAGGGATCAAGACAACATTCAAGCCTATTTGATTGAGCCCCTCAATCAAACAGCGAAGTTGCCACTAATTTGCTATTATCCAGGGGGAGGTTTTTTAATGACTGCCACGGCATTTCATAAAATGGTAGCTGCTAAATTTGCCAAGGAATGTCTTGCACGAGTACTCATTGTCAAATACCGACTTGCCCCAAAACATTTGTTTCCAACCGCATTGTTTGATGTAATAGATACGCACCACTATGTGATTAACCATGCAGAAAAACTGCGAATTGATACTTTAAAAATAGTCGTTTCCGGAGATTCTGCAGGTGGAAACTTGGCGTGTGGGCTCACCCACTATTGCAGGGATTTTCACCTGACAATGCCTCTTGGTCAATTGCTAATCTATCCAGGACTGGATGAAGCCAATGCAGAAGGGTCTCGTACCTTTTTCCAAGATACCCCAATGTTTTCTGGTCAAAATTTGGCAATGATTGAAAATCTCTATTATCAAAATGGATTTGGCGATTTAGAAGTCTATAGTTCTCCATTAAAAGCACCATCGTTTCAAGGATTACCACATACCTACATTGAAACAGCCGAGTTTGATCCTTTGAGAGACGATGGGATTAAGTATGCTAGTAAATGCATGGAAGCCAATGTTTCTGTTACTTTGATTCAAACCAAAGGAACTCCACATGGATACGATGGAATCTTGCTGGCAAAGACGACAATTGAGTGTGTGAAGAGTCGGATTAACTGGTTAAAAGATATATTTCAATTAGGAGAATAGACTCAAAAAGGTGTATTTTGTGATACAATACACTTGGGTGATGTTATGTTATATCAACACTTATCAAGTCATTATGATATTGTTTTTCCTCTTCAAGAAAAAACATTAGCTTTTTTAGAATCACACTTACCCATGGGTCGTATTTTAGACTTAGCGTGTGGGACGGGAACGTATGCCCTTGCATTAGCATCCAAGGGATATTTGATGGAAGCTTCGGACCTATCCGAAGATATGATTGCTTATGCCATCAAGAAATCTAGGCAAAGTAAACACGACATAACATTTCACGTACAGGATATGAGAGATCTAGACTCCACATCCACCTATGATGGCATCTACATCATTGGAAACTCTCTTGTTCATGTGGAGTCACTATCACAAGCAAAAGCGTTGATAAAACATATGTATCAAGCACTTCTTCCAAGTGGTATTTTGATTATTCAAATCTTAAATTATACGAAAATACTCAAGGAGTTACCTCCAACTCTGCCTGGCATTGTTGTCGGGGATTTGCACTTTTCTAGGATTTATCGATACATTCCACCATATATTGAATTTGAAACCTCACTTTCATCACCAGACATTCAATCGTCTGAACGGATGAAGTTATGGCCCATCACTCATGAACAACTCATCCATTTACTAACAGATGAACACTTTTGTGATATTGTTTGTTTTGATGGGTTTTCTAAAGCACCTTTCCAAGTAGAACAAAGCTTTCAGTTCGTCATCAAAGCAAAGAAGGGATGATTTTCATGCGAAGATACTCGATCATTTACAAAAGTGTGCTAGTATTATCAGCACTGATTGGCTTGATTTTGCAATTTGCTAGTAGTACGAATGTCATTGAAACCTTTTCTTATTACACCATTCAAAGTAATTTATGGGTACTATTCTTTTTCGGGTATTTGTTATATCGTGAAGTATATAGACTTCCAAAGATTGGTAAGTGGTTGTTGTTATTCAAAGGAATGTTTACTGTAGGGATATTTGTAACATTTCTAATCTATCACTTTATCATCCGGCCGAGTATCGAAGGAATTGATACTTCCTTTGAAGTGGGAGGAATCAATGATTTCTTTATCCATTATTTCGTTCCACTGTTAGCGCTCTTTGATTGGGTCTTTTTTGATGTCAAAGGGAAATTGCAATGGTACTTTCCATTGGTATGGTTGGTTCAACCGCTGGACTATTTGGTGTATGTTTGGTTTTATAATCTCTTGGGTGGAAGATTCAATACCTTTACCGATCCCACTCCATACCCGTACTTTTTCTTAAATGTAGAAAGATTTGGAATACTTGGCGTGATGCAGTGGAGTGTATTGATTGTATTGCTTTATATCGTACTAGGCTATTTACTATACTTTATCGATGGCACGATTTTATATCTTCAAATCAAAGCAAACGAGAAGCGAGGGTAACCTCGCTTCTTTTTAAAGTGACTTTGCTTGTAAATTGGGCTGGTTCTTGATAAGATACAACAGGTGATGGAAATGAAAATTGGCATGTTTTTACTTGGAACTTTATTTTTAGCCATTGGAGCCATTGGTGTGGTGTTACCCATATTACCAACTACCCCTTTTTTATTGCTTGCAGGATACTTTTATTCAAAGTCTTCTTCGAGGGTTCAAGAATGGTTTCATCAAACCACACTGTATCAACGACATTTAAAAGAGTTTTCAGAAAATAAAACACTACCCTTGTCAAGAAAAATCATCTTAACCACGTTTGCATCGAGTATGCTGATCATGGGATGGTTTTTGACGGATCATCTTGTCGTCAAGATTGTCTTGATTATGTCTTTTATAGTGCTACATTTTTACTTTTGGGTCGTCATTAAGACCAGGAAGGATCATGAATGATTTTTTTAATTTCGCCTTCGAAAAACATGTTACCTCATCCATGGTCAACGGATGGTTTTACTCCAATATTTAAGAAAGAATCACAGGTGTTATTACAAGTGATTCAACAATTTGATATAGAACAATTAATGACGTTGTTTGCTTGCTCCAAAGCGATTGCCACCGATAACTATCACCGCTTTCAACGGTTTGAAGAAGTACATACAGCGATTTATTCTTACACTGGTCAGGTGTATCAAGGAATCCATAAGGTTCCACTAAATAGCCAGCAAATACAGTTTTTACAAGAACACTTGTATATCGTAAGTGGCTTGTATGGATTAGTTAGGCCTCTTGATGTGATAGGACTATACCGATTGCCAATGGATCTTACATTGAAAGAAAAAGAACTCTGTTGTTATTGGAAGCCATATTTGAAACCAATATTACAACATCATCAACTTGTTAATTTGTGTTCTGATGAGTATTATGCGGCGTTTAAGGATGAATCCTTGGATATCATTAACGTTGAATTCTTAACCAAAGAACAACGTACTCCTCATTCCATGAAACTCAAGTCTTTACGTGGGCAAATGATTCAATTAGTTGCCATCAATCGAGTCGATGATGTAGAATCGCTTCAACTTGTACAGGTAGAAAACTATGTGTATGATGAAGTATTAAGTTCAAGACAAAAGTTGGTTTATAAAGAACAATCAAGGTCACTGTAAGGAGGACTACATGAAAATTATTCAACAAATCTTTTTTATATTAGGATTTTATGTGTTAGGAGAGTTCCTTGCTCGAGGAATCTCGTATGTGATACCATCGATTATTGTTCCTGGTACACTGCTTGGGATGTTGTTATTGCTCATTGCCTTAACTACTAAAGTATTGAAAATGGAAGCAGTAGAAGATATGGGGGCATTCTTAACTGGGAATATGTCATTTTTCTTCATCCCTGCCGCTGTATCCATTCTAGAGTATACCGATTTGCTAGCACAAACCATTGTTCAAATCATTATTGTGATTACGGTTACGTTACTCTTAAGTTTTTTAGCAGTAGCTTATTCTGTAAAATGGACACTACGTATTCAACAACTACATAAACAACGAAAGGATCAAACCCATGGCTGAGTTCTTACGTTCCCAAGTCGTTGGGATTACCTTAACGTTTCTGTTTTATATTATAGGAGTGAAGATTTATCAAAAGACAAAGTTTCCACTGTTTAGTCCATTGATTATTTCGACATTGTTCTTAATTGGATACATTCAACTCCTCGGAATTGAACTATCTGGATTTTTGACCGACTTATCTGGAATTCAATTATTCTTAGGACCGCTTGTGGTTAGTTTAGCGATTCCAATTGTCAAGAAAATGGATTTAATCAAACGCAATTTTATTCCCATTATTGTGGGGTCAATTGTCGGAGCACTTGTTTCTATGGGGTCAATTTTAATTCTTGGGCCATTGCTTGGGTTGGAAATGGATATGGTATATTCGATTGTACCAAAACAATCCACGACTCCAATTGCGGTAGAAGTATCCGATTTATTGGGAGGAATTCGTCCTATTGCAGTTGTTGTTGTTTTATTAACAGCTGTCATTGGTGTGGTATTAATTCCGCCGATTGCAAAAAGGCTTAAACTAAGTGATCCAGTCGTCTTGGGGATGTCGCTTGGAGCTACGGCTCATGCAATGGGAACAGCAAAAGCGTTGGAAATCGATCCTGAAGCCGGAGCGATTGCAGGAATCGCGTTGGTGTTTTCAGGGATTGCGACAGCGATCATTGCTTTGTTTTTATAGTTATGTGAAATCCATCACGGATTTCACTTTTCTTTTATATCTCTATGGAAGTGAAAGATACAACGGAGTATAATAATAATTGAGGTGAGGGTATGAAACAACTTGTGGAAGTAGCGGCTGCGATTATTATTAGACAAGGAAAAATCTTTTGTGCGAAACGTTCGAGCAAAAAAGCTCTTCCTTTAAAATGGGAATTTCCTGGAGGAAAGATTGAAAAAGGGGAAACTCATGAAGTGGCTTTGAAAAGGGAAATCTTAGAAGAATTATCGTGTGATGTTCGAATCATTTCGCACTTTATGAGTGTAGAATATGAATATCCGCTTTACATGGTTAAACTTCATACTTATTTTTGTCAACCTAAAGAATGTACCCTTCAACTCAATGAGCATATCGAAGCACGGTTTTTAGCACCCAGTCAATTGCTTGAATTAGATTGGGCACCCGCCGATTATCCGATTATTGAAGCACTAAGCACGTATGATTTTAGTATATTAGGAGAAAAACTACGATGATTCATTCCTCACGACTGCATATATTTCCCTTAACACAGCACGAACTTCAACTTATGTTAGATAATATTACCCTCTTTGAGACACAAAAGCATTTAGTCTACGATGGAGAACTATTAGATACAGAACTCTCACAGATCATGGAAGGTCAGATCACTATTATCAATCAAGACCCCAATCATTGGTTGTGGCACACGTTTTGGTTGATTGTGGATCAAGAAAGTCGTATTGTTGGTTCGCTTTGTTTTAAGGGACCAGCCATCGATGAAACCGTAGAAATCGGTTATGGCATTGGACAAAAGTATCGTTCCATGGGGTATACAACAGAGGCAGTAAAAGCTACTTGCCAATGGGCATTGACCCAACAAGGAGTCAATAAAGTCATTGCAGAAACAGAAAATAATAATCTTGCATCTAGACGTGTCTTGGAAAAAGCTGGGTTTATGTTTAGCCATGTTAAGGGAGAATTTAGTTGGTGGTTGTTTGAAGATCATAGCCGAACTGAATAAATAAAAAAAACGCGAAAATTCGCGTTTTTCTTTGCTTTATTTATGTAAGAGTAATACCATTTCTCGAAGGCTTTTAGCCGCAACTGCAGTAGAACCACCACTGGCATCAAGCATAGGAGAAAGTTCAACCAAATCCGCTCCGACGATGTTGTTTAGGTTTTCGAAATCATCAAAGGCGCCAAGGAGTTCTTTGTAGGTGATTCCTCCTGCTTCTGGAGTTCCAGTACCAGGGAAAATGGAAGGATCTAAGACATCCAAGTCGATGGTGATATATACTGGTTTGTCTTTTATCGATGCAATCGCTTCTTTTATTCCTACTAAATCGAATTTGCGTAAGTGTGTGTGACCACTTGAGGCCCATTTAAACTCAGAGGAATCACCACTTCGAATTCCAAATTGGAAAATCTTCCCATCGCCTACTAAGTCGTGACAACGACGAAGTACGGTAGCGTGTGAAAATTTTCTTCCAAAGAATTCATCGCGTAAATCCGTATGAGCATCCAAATGGATGATGTGTAGGTCGGGATATCGTTCCACCAAGGCTTTGACAACAGGGTAGGTTACAAGGTGCTCTCCCCCAATCATCATTGGTTTTTTCTTATCCGCAAGAATTTGCTTTGCGGTGTTGTAAATTAAGTCTAAGGATTTATCAACATCTCCTGTGGGAATGTCTAAATCTCCAATATCACATGTTTGAAAGTCTTTTAAGTCCATATCACGGTATGGGCTGTACCATTCGACACCAAAGGAATCGACGCGAATTGCATTTCCTGCAAAACGTGTTCCAGGACGAAAGGAAGTAGTTGCGTCCATAGGGACACTAAAGATGACAACAGTTGCGTCAAAATATTCACTTTGACAACTTTGAAACGATAAATCTACTTTTTTAAAACTCATCTTCTTGTTCTCCTTCATATTTGACCCAGTTCAAGCGATCGACGATTTTGATATAACCGTTATCCAAATCGCTATGAATCACAGAGCCATTTTTTATATAAAATTCAATGTCTTCTAAGACATCAGTACTAATGATTTCACCAGGAATGACCAAAGGGATTCCTGGGGGATAAATCATCACAGATTCTGCAGAAATTTCACCCGCTGCATCTTGCAGTGGTACACATAGTTTGGGAGCGTGGTAGGCTTCCCGGGGTCTGGAATAGGTTTCTGGGAACTGATACCCAAATTCCACTTTCGGTAGTTTTTTACGTATTCGGTAATAGCGTTTGGATAAGTCTTTGAGTGCTAAAAACAGACTTTCTAAATCATCATGGGTCGTGCCAGCACTTAGAACTGCCAAGATGATATGTGATTCTGCGAGTTCTAGTTGAATGTTGTATCGTTTTCGTAGTTCTTTGTAGACTTCAAAACCGGTAACTCCTAATTCTGATACTTTGATGACGAGTTTCGTTTCATCAAAGTCAATCCCACCACGAGATAACACATAGTCTTTATCAACAACAGTAATACCAGAAATGGCTTTCATTTTATGACGAATTTTAGTTGCCATATCTAAAAGTTTACCAATGCGTTCTTCGCCTTCAAAATACATGGTTTTTCTAGCTACATCTAAGGACGCCAGAAGTAAAGAAGAAGGAGAGGTGCTTTGTAACATATTGAGAGTAGAACGAAGTCGAATGGAATCCACTCGTTCCCCTTTTGTTAATAGTACTGAGCTTTGAGTGAGTGAACCGGCTGTTTTATGCATGGAAGAAGCAGAAATATCGGCACCAGCTTCCATTGCAGTATAAGGCAATCTTGATGAAAAATAAAACTGTGATCCATGGGCTTCATCGACCAATACAAGCATATCATGTTCATGAGCAATGCGTACGATTTCTTGTAAATCAGAAGTAATCCCAAAATAGGTGGGATTAATGATAAACACAGCTTTGGCATCGGGATTGGCGTGAATTGCTCTTTGGATGGATTTTGCACTGACACCATTGGCAATTCCTAAATCAATATCAATGTCAGGTTTTACAAATATAGGCATCGCTCCTGATAAAATCAGAGCGTTGATTGCAGATTTATGAACGTTTCTTGGCATGATAATTTTTTCTTTCGCACGAACAGAAGCCATAATCATTGCTAAAATACCAACTGTAGTACCGTTGGTAAGAAAATAGGCTTTATCTGCTAAGCATGCTTCTGCCATGAGTCTTTCGGCATCTTTTAAGACACCCGTGGGTTTGCTTA
>JAUXXX010000056.1 GCA_030684695.1 bacterium | reverse complement strand
CTCATCGATAGAGCTCAACTACTCACACTGACAGCTCCAGAAATGACAGTTTTACTAGGGGGACTTAGAGTCTTAGATATTAATGTGGATTCCAAACATGGAGTTTTCACCAAAAGACCTCAAGTGCTTACCAATGACTTCTTTGTCCATTTGCTAGATATGAGAACAGCATGGAAACCTGTTTCGAAAGAAGCAGACATCTTCGAAGGAAGAGATAGAACTACCAATGAGTTGAAGTGGACTGCATCGAGAGTGGATCTGGTATTTGGATCAAACTCTCAACTTCGAGCCATTTCGGAAGTGTATGCATCTGATGACGCACAAGAGAAGTTTATTCACGACTTTATCAGCGCTTGGACCAAAGTGATGAATGCAGATCGATTCGATATTAAATAATAATCTAAAGTTTGGATACATAGAGGGTACAGTTCAATACTGCCCTCTTTTTTTCATGAAAAAAACTCCTTCTTTTTCGAAAAGATGGAGTTTCATTGGAATTCATAGAGGGTTGAGATTATGGATGATTCTTTCTTCTTTGTACTATTTCTGACAACTAGAGAGGCTTTGATGAGGATAGGTGGAACGGATTGATTGGATGAATTCATGGAAAGCAACGTTTCACAAGCAATCTTGCCGATGGTAATAGAGTCTTGTCTGATGGTCGATAATCGAGGACGGGTAATCTCGCTGATTCTTAAATCATCAAATCCCATGATGGAGATGTCGTTTGGGACATGATATCCACGGTCTTGTAGACAGTAAATCGCTCCCATTGCTAACACGTCTGAACAACATGCAATTGCGTCCAAGTGATCGAACTGATTCAATAACGTTGAGGTCGTGTCATAGCCTTGTTGTAAGGAGTATAAGGCATTATCAATGTGTGGAATGAATAAGGAAGGTAGATTTTTTTCTTTCACAAAGTGCAAATATGCGTTTAAACGTTCTTTTCCTACATACGAGTGAAGAGATCCTTGTATGAATCCGATGGCTCTATGTCCTAAATCGTATAAATAATGTAAAGAAAGTAGCATTGCTTCAAAATTATCGGTTGAAATGGGAGATGAAGATGCATAAAGCGGATCTAAAGTGAGAGTAGCGATACCGTGATTCTTTAACTCTGTTTCGATGACTGATTGATCCTTTGTAGAGATAATAAAAACAGATTCAATGTTGTGGGACACACAATGCATCCAATACTCTTTCTTTTTTTCTTCGTTTTGAGACAACAAGATAATCGTATATCCGTTGTTTTCAGCATTCGAACGAAAGGATTCCAAAATAGCAGAGAAGAAGAGGTTTCCAAAACCACTGGTGACTTCATAGATGACACCAATGATCGAAGATTTTTTCTTTACGAGACTAATGGCAGAAGCGTTTGGAACATATCCGAGTTGTTTGGCTATCTCGAGTACTTTTTTGCGTGTTTTTTCGGAAACATCGGGATAATTATTAAGTACTTTTGATACCGTGGATTGACTGACATTTGCTAAATTTGCAATTTCTTGAACACTAACCAAGGCAATCACGTCCTTTTTATGTAATCTATTGTAGCTTATTTTGTGAAAAAACGCCAACCAAAATCACTATTTTATCTTCAATTATTTTCCTTATCAAACCATTTGACAGTCGATAATCGATATGATAAAATGAATTAACGAATACGTATTCGTAAAATTTGGAAAATAAGGAGATTCTATGAAAAGATCATGGCATATGCTAGGCATTTTATTGGTTATGGCTTTTGCTTTTGTTGCTTGTAGTACATCGAGTAACACGACATCATCAAACCTAACCACCGTCACGAATCCAGTAACAACAACAACAACAACAACAACAACTTTATCTATACCATCTACTACATCAGAAATAACAACAACCGTTTCAAGTGCTACAACGACGGTTGCTCCAACCACTACCCTAACAACGACCACGGTTACTACGTTAGCTCCTACCACCACTCAAACAACAACTTCGACTCCACTTGTATACAACCGTGTTGATGTTAGTGGGTTAACAGGAGAAGGTACAGAAGAATCACCATATGTCGTTTCAGCGTATGTATTAGAAACTTCATCGATTCCATTTGAACTTTTGCCCATTGGATATGGTGGAACAATTGAAATCTATCAAGGAATTAAAACATCATTTGGTCTATTTCCATTGGTTACCACTTCTGAAAGTGATTTTGATTTTACAGGTTCTACGGATTCATTGCTTGTGTTTAATCCTTCCATCTTAGGAACCCTTTATATTATTATTCTAGTAGATGATACCCACGCCACATACATTGAAGTCCTTGTGGAACGAAAACCTGTAACGGTCGATTTCACTACTCAATTAAAAGTTTTAGCGATTGGCAATAGTTTTAGTGAAGATGCCATGGAATATTTATATAAGATAGCACAAGATGCAGGAATCACGAACGTTATCCTTGGAAATCTTTTCATAGGTGGAGCTTCCTTAATTACTCATGTGACCAGTGTTCAAAACAATTCTTCAAACTACATCTATTATAAAAATACAGCAGATCAATGGGTGGCTCGTCCAAACAGCTCGCTGATGTATGGATTACTGGATGAGGATTGGGACATCATCACTATTCAGCAAGTTTCTGGTAGTTCTGGAAGAGTTGAAACGTATAATTTCTATTTAGAGGATTTGATTGCCATTGTGCAAGGTAACAAAACGAATCCAGATGCACGCATTGTTTGGAACATGACGTGGGCATATCAACAAAATTCCACTCATGGAGATTTTGTACATTACAATTCGAATCAAATCACGATGTATGAAGCGATTGTGGCTTCTGTGAAATCAAGAATTACGAATCATGTATCTATCCAACATGTGATTCCTGCAGGTACGGCAATTCAAAACTTAAGAACAAGTTATTATGGGGATACATTGACAAGAGATGGATATCACTTAACTAATGTTGTTGGACGTTATACTGCGAGCTTGATGTGGTTTGCATCCATTACAGGCTTAGACATTCAATCCATTGAGTACGCACCTAATGGAATCAACGCACAAGATCTACTTGCCATCAAAGAAGCAGTAGAAAATGCATTGCTACATCCATACCTCGTTACTCCATCGACATTCATAGAAAAAGAAGTCGAGGAGCCAGAGCCTACTCCAGTGAACCCAACCATCGGTGTCAACTTACAACCGGTCTATCAATTAGGGTTTTGGAATTCAAATAATTCACATTTATTGATTGGTGGAGATCCCATCTCTAAAAACTTTGTCTCGACTGTCACTCGTTACTCCAAAGCGGATATTCCAAATGGAACGATCATCATCATTGAACCAGGATATCAATACCGCGCAAACTTTTGGACCAATCTAGAAGGAGAGACCCTAGGTAGAAGAACGGATAACATCACAAATTCCATGATTGTCGTCGACGATGCATGGTGGGGAACACAACAATACGTGGCGTTTAATTTATCGGTTGTTGGTACGCCAGATATTACGGATCGACACCCAGAAGTCACTTCGAAATTTAGAATCATGTTACCATTTAGTACTTTGCAAATAAATTTCCAATCAGGATTTTACAACTCAACAGGTTCACATAATCAGATTACAGGAGATGCCATCAGTGGAAACTTTATCTCTCCTGACAAACGTTACTCTCGGACTGATATTCCTGTAGGAACGATTATTACCATCCAAGAAGGATATCAATACCGTGTAAACTTCTGGATGAACCTTGATGGAGCGTTTACTGGAAATACACGTACAGCGAACTTAACGACTAGTCGAGTGGTTGTTGATGATGCATGGTGGGGAGAACAACAATACGTTTCCTTTAACATTTCACAAGTGGGAACACCAAACATTGCTTCTCAAGTAGAACTGGTCGCAAGCAAGTTCCAAGTACTTCTCCCAAATTCACGAATGGTACCTCTTGAGTTTATCTTAGGTTTTTATAATTCAACGGGGTCGCACAATATTGTTACCGGAGATGCCATCAGTAAAAACTTTGTTGCTGTAAATCAACGTTTTTCGAAAGAAGAATTACCCATAGGGTCCATCATCATTATCCAACCAGATTACCGTTATCGTGTGAACTTCTGGAAATCGTTGGAAGGTGGATTTTCTGGCAATGTTCGTAGTGAAAATTTAACTATTTATCTGATTGTGGTAGATGAGGCATGGTGGGGAGAACAAAGTTATGTTTCCTTTAACGTCAGTCCCGTTAGCGGAGGAGATTTAACGGATCGTGTAGATGAAGTATCCTCCAAGTTCATCATCATTAGATAACTATAGATTCTACATTAGAGTAGTTCATCGAAGACGCCCGTCAGGGGGTCTTCTTTTTGTGTGCTCAATTTAAGAAAATATTGAATATACTACTGTTTGTCTTTTATTCAATATGGTAATATGGGTAGAAGAGATCGTAGATGAAGTTTTAGAAAGGAATGATTTCAATGAATCAAATTACATTTCGTATCGTAGAGGAAGATAATTTTCAAGCCATCATCGATATGAGCAAGACTTTAGATGAATACCAATCTCGTTGTGTCGCCCCCAATGTTGTGTCGTTAGCACAAGCCTATCTTTATATGGATATCGCATGGCCAAGAGCAATCTATCTAGATGAAACACCCATTGGATTTGTAATGCTTGATGTAGCTCCAGAAGATGTAGTCGAACGTGGGAAAGCGTATTATTTATGGCGATTGATGATTTCTTTTGAACATCAAGGCAAAGGATACGGAAAAATCGTGTTAGATATGTTGGTAGAAAAATGCAAACAAGACGGTAAAGTAGTACTTTACACCTCTTGTGAAATGGAAAAATCTATGCCTTATGCCTTTT
>JAUXXX010000046.1 GCA_030684695.1 bacterium | reverse complement strand
TTCATGAAATCACCCCGATGATGTGACTAGAAATGATTGGATACTTGGAAGTAATATGGCTGATGAATGGTTGAATTGATTCTTGGTTTGGCGTTAAAAACAATAGATTATCTCCGCCTCCAGCTCCAGAACATTTTCCAGCAATGCCATACTTAGAAGCATCTTTGAAGAGTTCTAGTAAAATAGCGGGAAGAATGGATCCTTTGATAAAGGAATCAATGACTTGATAGATTTGATGGTGCGAACGTATGCAAGTATCTAAGGAAGCAAGATCGTTGGATTGAAGAGCCTTGAGTGCTGCTAAGGTGATGTCATCAATCGACTTCATCAAGGAATCTAGAAAGTGACTCGGAATCGACTCAAAGGCTTGTTTTACTAATGAATTGGAATCTGCACTAATCGAAGTATGGACCACCATCAATGGAATGGGTGTAAAAGCGATTGGTTCTATGACAAGATTGGGCCATTTGATGGTTAACATGGTACTGATAGGGGTGAGAAGATGACTCTTTAGCCATTGACGATGCACCATTTTGTATAAAATGGGTGTCTCATAAGCCGAACAAGCAATGTCGCCAAAGGATGTGTGATCCATATCTTGAAGTTGAGATAAGACTGCTAGTTTGTATAAAGATAGGGGGGATTGAGGAATTCCTAACAAGGTGGACAAGGCTTCAATCATCGCTACACTGAAGGCACCAGATGACCCTAGTCCCCATTTATGATGAATCGATTGATCCAACTCACTTTGAATCAAGATATGGTGAGTTGGAATTTCTAGCCCGAGTTCCTTGGCATAACGTTTCATGAACAATAAGCTTCTTTCCCATTTAGATAAGTTGGAACTATCTTCCAAGTGATTAAAATCATAATGAATGACACAGGGCCATTGCGAGCTTTCAATCAAGAATTCATCGGATTCTTCAATGGAGACTTGTAGTTTCCAAGTGGTTGGAAAAATGATTGCATGAGATTTCCCCGATACGACTCCATATTCACCCATAAAGTAGAGCTTTCCGGGTTTGGACACACATATCTTATTCATTGACAATCACCGCCCCTACATGGTCGATGCCAGACCATAAAACGGCCGGGAAATGATGCGTTTTTGCAAACTCTTCAAACTTTGATTTGTCTTGTACAGTCATTAATACTTTGACATTC
Organism: bacterium; assembly: GCA_030684695.1. Lineage (GTDB taxonomy): Bacteria > Bacillota_I > Bacilli_A > Izemoplasmatales > Hujiaoplasmataceae > JAUXXX01. Next base: position 24,698 of record JAUXXX010000046.1, on the reverse strand, counting down.
GGACCAGCATCCATGGTACAATACCCTTCAAAAAGCTTCGAGTTTCTGGCTTCTTGAATCAAGTGGATGATTCGGTAAGATTCTTCTGTTAAGTAGTGAACTGGTGGAATGGAAGAATTAATAACCTGATGCATCGCAAGAGCATTTTGCTCTGCAAGTAAACCAACGGCTTGAAGATCTCGATTCATTAATGCTTGTTGAAACATAACCGCATCCTGATGGCTTTGTTTGACAAAGTCCAGGTAATGAGGACAAGTATGAACAGAAGACTTCATGGCCTCAGTAGATCCGATTTTCTTTTCAAATGCATTCACGACTAAAATAGCCATATAAACCTCTGGAAAAGGGAATGGAAGCGATTCAATGGTGCCATTGGTATTCCATAACACACAACCTGGAAGTAAACTACGAATCGCAGAGCCAGATCCAAGTCTCGTGATGCTTGCTAATTCTTCTAAGGTAAAACCAGTCTGATAATAGTGATTGGCACAAACAGCCAATGCCGCAAATCCACTGGCAGAAGATGCGAGTCCAGCAGCGGTAGGACCGGAATTGAAGGTTTCGACATGAAGATGAGTAGGATATACTCCCTTTGTAAAGTGTTGTAAAAATCGACTGACTTTTTGTTTCATGGCTTCGTTTGGTTGTCCATTTAAATGAAAGGTGAAGGCTTCGTTTGGTGAATCCATCATTGTGGTTTTGGTTTCAAAAACATCCAAAGAAAGGGAAATGGATGGATTGTAGGGTAGTACAAGCTGTTCATCACGTTTTCCCCAATATTTAATTAAGGCAATGTTAATGGGTGCTCTTGCTGTTGATTGTTTTCTCATACGAAATCCTTTTCTAAATCAATGATCCAATAGGGATGGCTTAGTTGATTGATAAAATCACTTAGTTTATTTTTACAAGTAAAGTAAGCAATCATACAACCCCCAAGTCCACCACCTGTTAGTTTAGCTCCAAGAGCACCAAATGAATTGGCTAAAGTAATCAACTCTTCTATGGCTGGATGACTGACACCAAGAGCACGCAAGTGTTCTTGGGCTTGATTCATGAAGTTTCCCAATAAGGAATGGTCATGTACTTCTAAAGCACGACTAAAGGATAAAGAAAGTTGACCCAGGGAGTCAATATGAGTTTGTCCATTATTATGAAGAACTTGTTCTTTGACCAAAGAAACCGCTTCAAGCGTGCTTCCTTTGATACCACTATGGACAATGACTAGATAACCGGTCAAAGAAGTCATCAGTGGTTGGATAGAAGAAGGTTTCGTAAAGACAATGGGATTAGAAGAAAGAACCGTATGAGCATCAATGCCACTAGGAGATTGATGTGCCAATCGTTCGGAGAGTTGAATCCACTCAAATAACGTTTGATCAGTGATTTCTTTATCAAAGAATCGATAATAAGCTCTTGTTAGTGCACAAGCAATCGCTGCAGAAGAACCCATACCTCCAGCGAATACCAATGTCATCGAAAGAATTACTTTCATGTCAGGAGCGTTAAAGTATTTTTGTAAAGAATCAAATAAAAAAGCAATTGGCATAAAGAAATCAGGAGACTTATCCATCGGCCCAGTGTAAAAGATAGACTCTAGTTTATTTGTCGTTGACTCTTCTAGAGTAATATGAACGTTTGCTTGCTTGAGTGGTAGAGCAATTGCACTATATCCATAGACAACTGAGTGTTCTCCCATCCAAATGATTTTACCATGTGAGGATCCTTTGCTTGTTTTCATAAGTTTTCCCTTTTTTTTCCTTCTACCATAATGCATCAAAACTACATCTATTATATCATTGAACCAAGAATGGATTGAATAGATTTCTTTTACTATTCGAAAATCAACCATCAATTGAGTGAAAATCAACAAAAAAATAAAAATAATTGAATTTTTTTGTGCCAAGCCCTTGAAATATATGGATTTCTATATAATAATATAGGTGTATTCCCCATATATAGATTTTCGCAACAGTTACATTGTTTGAAAATGAAATGGGAAATTTATTCAAAGAAGTAGATTTTGCACAAAGATTCAAAACTTGTATTTGAAAAGGTTCATTTTTTCCGTTATATGTGTTAAGAAGTGTAAGGAATTGTTTGGTCTTTTTGAAATAGAATTCAGTTTTATGTTCTTGTATTTGTATATATGGGGAATCTGTTTCAAACCGTAGAAGGTATTATTCTTCTACGGTTTTTATGTCTAGAGAGTATCTTTTATGAGTTGGAGTTATTTTGAAAATAAGTGGATTGACGGTTTCAAAAAGAGTGCTATAATGATGTCTTGAGAATGTACACTAATTGCTCATTGGAGATGCTACTTTGCCTCAAGTTACACACTTACTTCCTCATAAAAAGACAAAAAGCACGTTTCTTGTTCCAACGTATTACAAGCATTTTCAATGCAAGGGTGGAAGTTGCCGTAATACCTGCTGTGCGGGATGGACAGTAACCATTCCAATGAATCAATATCATTATTTATTGGGTCTCAATGTGAAAAAAACATTAAGAGATCGACTGGATAGAACCTTTCAACCCATACAACAACCCACCAAAGAACGCTACGCCCAAATCCATCATAATTATGAAGGGAATTGTCCGCTGTTGATGAAAAACGGCTGGTGTATGTTACATACTGAATGTGGAGAGTCCGTACTGCCAATGGTATGTCGCTATTATCCTAGAGGGCCTCGATTGGATTTTGTTCCTGAATCATCCATGGCAAATAGTTGTGAAAGAACGTTGGAACTTTTATTTGCAGATACCAACCCACTTCAGTTTGAGTTCGTTGATTTAACATTTGATATGCCAATGGAACCATGCAAGGCAAATCAAGAAGAACAACGAAAGTATGAACAAATACGAAAATCGTGCTTTCAAATCTTAAGCAATCGATCCGTTAGCCTCCCAACAAGAATTTCAAGAGTGGGACAATTCATGATAGCACTGGATCAAGGATTAAGTGATGGTAATCCTACTGAATTACTAGATTCATTCACCATAGTAAAAGACATTTCTCTCACTTATCAAGTAGTATCTAAAATATCGGAATGGTTCATCGAACATAGTAAAACAATCCATGATTGGTGTGTGGATGCAAATTCGTTTTATCAAGAACACGATATTGAAGAGAAATATTTGCAAAATCTAACACATTTTGAAACCATTGTCCCAGATCATAAAATCTTCTTTGAGAAGATGATCATCAATAACCTATTCTTTAGGCAATTTCCATATCAACATCCAAATCATTCCTTTTATGATGAGTTTGTCTCCCTTTGTGGAAAGTATATATTTTGCCGATATATGGCGATATCCATTATGAGACGTCATCAGACGATCGAAGCATTTATTGATATTTTAGCGAAAACATTTCGAGTAATCTCTCATACTCAGTTTGATAAGAATATTGTTATTTTGTTGAATCAACAACAAATGACAGAGTATCATTTACTCCAAACATTATTACAAGCATAAAGAAAGCTCATCTTGAAGTTCAAGATGAGCTTTGTTATTGGTTGGCAATTTCTTGAAGCAAGGAAAGAATCGATGTTGCTGTTTTTTTGTACCAAAGAGGATAATCTTGTTGTAGTGATGTTTCAATCATTGTATTATATGATACATTTTTTTGCCGTAGAAGTAGCGTTAAAGCATTCCTCATTAAAATGGTTTTACCCTTCCACAAGTAGGCCATGTTGGAATAGGTACGTTCAAACTCACGAGCAGATAGAGTGAATAAGTCTTCAATAGCAACTTGTTCTTTTCCAGACAAATTAAACTCAGGATGAACATGTAAAGAGACTTTTGGGTTTTTTGGACAAACCAGTTGGCAAATATCACAACCAAACAACAAATGATTTTGTTTGATTTGTGAATCAGATAATACTTGTTTGGATTGATTAAAATTACTAATACATCTATCCACGTTATATCCTTGTTCACTTAGGGCTTTTGGAGGACATGCGTCAATGCAAATATGGCAATCACCACATGAATCGGTATTGATACTACGTAATGGTTGAGTGAATGGAATGTTAATAAAGAGCATGCCCAAGAATTGATAACTACCATATCGTGGATGGATGATGAGTTGGTTTTTTCCAAAAAAGCCAATCCCAGAAAGAGAAGCAGCGATCCGTTCGTCGTGAGGGTGATTATCTACCAAAGCAATGTAATCATATGGAATTTTGCTCATTACTTCAGACATCCGTTTTCTTAGTACAAGATGATAGTCACTACCAAATGTGTAAAAGGAAGGTAATAGATAAGTATTAGTAGAAGGTATGATTCTTTTTGGATAATGCAAACCTACTACTACTAATGTAGGATACTCAACATTAGGTACACTTTTTTGATGTAATTTACAACTTTCTAGATAATCTTTTGTAGAAACTATGCCAACAGAATCAAACATTGTCAAAAAGTGTTCTTGGATTTGCTGAAGATTCATGACTTCACCTCCCAATCAATAGTATAGCATAAAACAAATACATTAAGGAAATCCTTCGAAAAAACACTTCTAGAAATCCATACACTCATTGCTTTTCGGGGTAACACTTTGGTATAATACATTTCATAAGAAAATATACTGCATCATGATTTACCATAAGGAGACAATATGCTTGAATTTATTCCTAGCTTTATCAGTCATTTACTTGGGTATTATTTACTTCGTGCTCTGTTTGGAAATCCGCCCAAGTTAGAACTCAAACACCTACTGGTGTATGTAGGACTCTCCGTGTATTTTAATTACTATCTGTTGTATTATATCAGTGAAATTGGAATCTGGTACTTATTGATACTTTGGATTATGCCTATGATTTTGCCAATCTTAATTCATCTTGGAACGCTTTATTATCCAAGACGCAAGAAAAATCGTTTTTTCGAATCTTCTTCAACAAAACCAATTACAATCGCACCTAAAATCATCACTCTTCTTCAACGTGAAAAAATTACAATTATCCTCTTAGGCGCTATTTCTACTGTATTGATTGGACTCATTGTACTCTTTGGAAACAGGGATGTCATGGATTGGGTGATTTCGGGGATTCTTGGAATAACTCTCATATTTTTCCTTTTCTCTTATATCAAATTGTCTCGTGTTCATGAACAAAAAATCATCGTTATCAAAGGGAAATCAAATCAAACAGTACAAGAGTATCCTATTGATCCTTCCAAGTTGACAATCGATTATGGGACGTTGTTAAATACAACTACTTCCTTTGTCGATTATATCGGCAGAGTCTTAGTGATTGATGAAGAAAAATTGCATCCTTCATGGCACTTTTTGTTTAAAACACCGGATGAAACCTATTCGAGGCCTGTCTTACATCCAAGTGACGAATTGGTCTATAAAGAAGTAGTTTCTAAGTTGAATTATATTTATGATGCCAAGATTACAATCTGGAAAAGACATAATCAGCTGATAAAACTGAAGAAAAACAAATAATTGAAATCGAACTCATTTCGATTTCTTTTCACTTTTATATCTTATTCTTTCATGTATTTCTTACAGAATTCCTTTATTTGATCGCGATTATGTATGGTATAATACTGTAAAAATACGGAATAAAAGGATAAACACATGAAAACAAATCATATCTCGATCATTGGATCAGGGAAATGGGGATTATCACTTGCCGCCACCCTATCAAACCATAAACGTTCCATCTTGATTTGGTCTAGAACAAAAGATTCAGTAGATGAAATCAATGTGTTTCACAAGTCAACTGCATATTTAGGAGATTACATTCTCCCCATACAAGTGAAAGCGACAATGGATTTAGCGTATTGTTGTCAATATTCTGATGTAATCTTGTTGTCTCTTCCCATTGTTTATTTGGTTCCTGTCTTGGAAGAGATGGCGACATTTTCCTTGCATAAAAAGCAATTTATTCTGACTTCCAAAGGATTATACAAAGGAAAAACGATTTCTACCATTATGGAATCACTGGGATTGTTACATGTAAATCAGTTATCGGTATTGAGTGGTCCCTCGTTTGCATCTGAATTACTCGAACATAAAAAAACTGCAATGGTCTTGGCATCAAAACAGTCCATTTCTTCTTTGGAAATTATTCAACGCTTGTTTACCAGCGCTGACTTGCGTATCTATTTATCGACAGATGTTGAAGGAGTCGAATACTGTGGTGCTCTGAAGAATGTGTATGCCATTGCATCTGGAATCATTGCAGGAGCGAATCTTGGGGATAATGCTCAAGCAGCGCTTTTAACAAGATCGATTCACGAACTACGGGGTGTTATGATACAACTTCACTTTCAAGAATCCACGTTATATGGGTTAGCAGGAATTGGCGATTTGTTCTTAACTTGTAGTAGCAAGCAAAGCCGAAACTATCGATTTGGTTATGCCATTGGTCAATGTCAATCCGTCGAAGAAGTCAAAAAAACCTTTCATGAAACCATCGAGGGATTATCAACACTTGATGAAATATATCAGCTAAGCAAGAAAATGAATTTGCAAACTCCCATTATGATATCGCTTTATCAATTGATTTATGAATCTCGTAATTTACATGAAATCATTGATGAAATCATGCTTCGTAATCGTGTGATGGAGTTGTAAAAGTCTAAAAAAAGTAATACAACAGAAAGGAATCATATAAGTGAAGGAAATTCTAAAGATGATTTGTTTGAATAAGAGAAAGATTTTCTTCTTTCTGGGTGTAGTAGTGGCGTTGGCCGTCTCGTTTTTCTTACGTCTTCAAGGAATCATTTTTTGGCCAACCTACGCCATACACAATGCGCTTATTTGGTTATTAGTTCTTGTCGGGGTTGGATTATTCATCTGGATATTGATTCCTTTTGTTCCATTGATTGATCAGCGAATTTGGATGGTACTCATCGCTTTGTCCTTGATTGGGACTTCTATGAACTTCGTAGGAGTTGCTAGTAGATGGTATGCCATTTTGGGGATGATGCTTGTAATCTTTTCGATATGGATTCAAAGTAAACCGTGGAAGATTGGGTATTTGTTTGCAGTTGTTGGATATTTTCTAATTGGGATTGTCTACATTCACTTATTTGCATATGGGATGGTAATTGTGTTTCATTTCATTGCCTTATCCTTATCCGTGATTCGACTATTCTACCGTTCTTCTAAACTTAACTACTTGTTTTCGATTGGCTTTATAGCCTTTTCACTCCTTGTCTTGTTCGCAGCATTCATGCTCACCTATGATAATGCCATCATCAAGCCACATCAGTGGCATTATCAAGAGATCCAATCTCCTTGTGGTAAAATGTATTTACTTAACCAACAAATTGTGCCAGGATTTATAGATTCTACCCTTGAAATCACCATTTATGAACCAATTGGTTTTGGCTTTTATCTCAAAAGAGGGTCGAACTCATGGGAATGGATGTCATTGATTTTGGTAGACAATGAGTTGTTTACCTGGGAACAACTTTCCAATCAAGACGATATGATTACCCACCCTCAGTTATCAGAAGGAATTACTGTTCTATTGCCTAAATAAGCATCTAGTGACAAGTCAGCAAATCTTACATGATTGGAATCAATTAGTGATATAATAAAATAAAGAGGTGAGAATATGGTAGGTCATTTGAGTCAATTGAATAAAAATCCGATCATCCATCCTGAATCAGCGAATGCGTTCATGAAAGTGTTGGTTTCCTCAACCGAAGGCTGGGATAGTCACGTCATGCGAGTCGTGGAAGTAGAACCATCCGGGTATACCCCAAGGCATCAACATCCTTGGCCACATATCAATTATTGCATCCAAGGAGAAGGCGAATTGATGATTGCAGGCGTCCTTCATTCGTTTGTGGAAGGAAGTTATGCATTTGTTCCTCAAGATACCTTGCATCAGTTCAAAAATTTAGGAAGTTCCACCCTTAAGTTTATTTGTATCGTACCGACTATTGGACACAAATAGGCTCAGTGATTATCGATTTTTACCCGATATTTGGTCTATTTTATGCATATTCTTATGCCCCAAAGTGGAATATTCTCTAAAATGAGTGTATAATGATAGTGTAATAGATTCATCGATTCAATAGGAGGTATAAGTATGGACCCGATTTTCCGTCTAGACCCACATGAGTTGTATGACATTATTCACGCTCCAGTACGAAGCATGTATAAGGATTTTGGAACCTATCAAGCTGTCGCATCTCGTTTAGAATTGCGCGGATTAAGGGAAGTATTATCACGATTGTTCCCAGTAATTATCCATGACGATCAAACTCAAGAAGATACAGATTTTAAACATCTTTAATTCAAAATGATTTTCTTCAAAATCACACTTTTTTGTGTGATTTTTTCTTTTCAGTAAAGTACCTTGACAGACATAGTACTTATTGATATAGTATTATGTGTGGTAGAGTACTTATTTGTCTCATCACTATAGGGAGGTATCAATGATGAAAATCGCAATTATTACCGATTCCGCAGCGAATTTAACGCCATCTTTACTTAAAAAACATACAAACCTTTTTGTACTACCATTGATGATTATTGTAAATGGAAAAAACTTTAAAGATCAAATTGAAATTTCAGCAAAAGAAGTCTACGAACAACTGGATAAATCAACCATCACTACAAGCTTGCCAAGTATTGGTGATTTGGTAGATTTGGTGGAACGACTCAAAAAAGAAGGATACACCGACATCCTCGCATTGAATCTATCGAGTGGACTTAGTGGGACGTTTAATGCATGCCGTTTAGCATTTCAAGAAATGGAAGGCATCAAGATTACTCATTTTGATTCCAAAACATTGGGAGGAGGCCTTGGGTATTTAGTGGAATATGCATTGGAGCTAGTGAAGAAAAACACTCCAATCCCCACGATTATCGAGCTTCTCACCAAATGCCGTTATGAAGATAGTCTTGCAATTTACACCATCAATACCTTGAAGTATTTAAAACGAGGCGGTCGAATTGGTAAAGTAGAAGGAACCATCGGAGACATTTTACATGTGAAGCCAGTCATTACTGTGAATGACGAAGGGGTATACATTACGTTAAGCAAAGCATTTGGACTTTCACGTTCTTTACTTTCAATGAAAAACTTGATGGTTGAGAAGTTTGGAAAAGATTTGGTAGATTTTACCGTTCATTATGGTACCGATTTAGAAAAAGCAACCGAACTTGGAAATAAAATGAAACAAGAACTTAACATACGTACGTTGACATTATCGCCATTGACTCCAGTTCTTGGAATTCATACGGGGCCTGAAATGTTTGCTTACATTGCTCGTCGCGTATAACAATCCGTAAAGAAGCATAAATTGCTTCTTTTTTTTGCTTTAAATGACGAATGCGTGGATTAATTGATATACTTATGAATAGAGGTGATTCATTGTGGAATATTATGTAGTCGTTGTATTATTGATGTCCTTTCTTACTTTCGTGTTGTACGGAATCGATAAACGGAAAGCAAGTAAAAAAACATGGCGTATTTCAGAAAAAACGTTATTTCTTTTTGCATTTTTATTTGGTTCCGTTGGTGCGGTTGCTGGAATGCTTTTGTTTCGCCATAAAACAAAACATACTTCCTTTATTCTCTTCAATGGATTGATGTTGATTATCCATATAGGACTTGGGATATTTTTACTTCTTCAAGGATATTAAACTTTCTTGAATCCGTACATCTTATTTCAGTTGCACTTATAGAAGAGATGGAGGAAATGAAAAAAAGTATAAATATTGTGAAGTTTGTAACGAAATGTATAAATTTGATATACTAGATATTACAAACTTTTTGGAGGAAAATATGATATTTGTAACTGGTGCGACGGGTCATATTGGAAACAATGTAGTAAGACAATTGCTGTTAGAGCATCAGGAAGTAACATGTTTGGTTCGCTCCAAAGGAATCGCTTTGTGGGATATTCCTACTAAAGTCGTACTTGGAGATATTTTTGATCCACTTTTTTTAGCACAACACCTTCGTCCATCTGACACATTAATTCACTGTGCAGGTGTCATTGATGTTTTTGCCAAAGATGCAACGCGATCAGAAGAAGCCAATGTGACTGGAACGAAAATCATAGGGGAATATTGTAGTCAAAACGCTATCTATTTGTTGTTCATATCCTCTGTTGATGCCATTGCCAAAACAAAACATCAAACAGCGATTGTCGAACCTAGTGATTTTGATTTATCAAAGTATCACAATCATTATTCCCTTGTAAAAGCAAAAGGAGCGATGATGATCCAAGAGTTGATGGATCAATCCAAGCTAGAAGGAGCGATTGTGTATCCTTCGGCAGTAGTCGGCGTTCATGATTATAAACCTTCCCTCGTTGGGAAAGAGTTGGTAAAAGCCATGAAACACAAGGTGCTGTTTAGCGTCAAAGGTGGATATAACTTTATTGATGTACAAGATGTTGCGAAAGCAATTACGAGCATTGTTAGAGAAAAGTTGACAGGATCTTATATTTTAGCGGCACATGTCTGGAGCATTTCTCAAATGTACCGGTTTGTGTCTTCATGGCAAGGAAAAAGAAAATGGATTATCACGGTTCCCAATGTGATTGCACGGTCATTTTTATGGATGTCAAAAAGTTATTCGAAAACAATGCTTGATGCGATTGAAGATTCAAGCAATTATCAAAACACGAAGATGTTAGAAGCTATTTCATTTCAACCGCGATTGTTAGAAGAGACTTTATCAGATACACTACATTTTTTACAAAAAACATATCTATTATCATCGATTAGCGATCATTATAAGTGCAAATAACCGATGTTCTTGGAACAGATAAGATACAATAAAAACGAGACATACAATGATTTCAAAGGAGAACGCTTATGATTATTGAACCAGCAATTCGTTCCAACATTTGTATTAATGCCCATCCTCTGGGTTCAAAACAATTCGTCCAAAACCAAATTGATGAAGTCAAATTATTGGGAACTTTCCCAGGTCCTAAAAATGTCCTAATCATCGGTGGGTCTTCTGGATATGGGTTATCGTCACGGATTGCACTGGCATTTGGGGCACGTGCAAATACCATCAACGTTTCATTTGAATCCGGTCCTTCTGGAAAAAGAACGGGAGTAGCCGGCTGGTGGAACAACATCTATTTCCAACAACTTGCCAAAGAAACCAATCGTCTCCATAAAGATTTTAATGGAGACGCGTTTAGTCAAGCCATGAAAAATCAAGTCATTGATTATATAAAACATACCTTAGGTAGTATTGATCTTGTGGTTTATTCCTTGGCATCCCCTGTACGAAACAACGAATCTACCAATCAATTAGTACGTTCCGCCATCAAAGCGATTGGTTCTGAAGTAAGTGGTAAAACCATCGATATCGCTTCTAGAAAAGTCCTCGATTTAACCGTACAATCCGCCAGTGAAGAAGAAATCAAGGATACAGTGTATGTGATGGGCGGAGAAGACTGGCTCTTCTGGATTCAAGCACTGGATCAAGCAGGTCTCTTAGCAAAAAATGCGAAAACCATTTCTTATACCTACATTGGAGGAGAAACCACCACACGCTTGTATCGAGGTGGAACTTTAGGGAAAGCAAAAGAAGATTTGGAAGCCAAAGCAGTCCAAATCCATGAACTATTAACCCAAAAATATCAAGGAGAAGCGTTGATTTCTTCTTCCAAAGCTGTTGTAACAAAAGCCTCGGTGTTTATTCCTCAAATGCCAATTTATGTGAGTTGTATCTATGAAGTGATGAAAAAACGAGGAGTCCATGAATCCATTACTGCTCATAAACATCGTTTGTTTAAAGATATGGTGTATGGAAACAAACGAATTGTTGATGATAAAAAGCGGATTCGCTTGGATCATCTTGAAATGGATCCTTCGATTCAAGAAGAAGCAATTGCGCTAATGAACAAAACGACGGATCAGGGATTGTTTGATTTGGATGGCACGAAGTTATTTATTGAAGAATTTTATAAGATGAACGGCTTTGGACATCCGGAAGTAAATTATCTTCAAGATATTTCCATTGAAGACATGGGTTCTTTCTTAGCACTTTAAAAAATTCATTATAAAAAAGAGACTGTTAGGTTCATGAAGAGATATTCTTCATTACTAACAGTCTCTTGTTGATTAACTCCAGCGTCTTGGGTCACCTTTGATGGTATCTAGAAATGCCATATCTTCTGGGGCAATTTCAAAATCAACTTGGGTGTTTTCAAGGATGCGTTGCTCATGTGTAGATTTTGGTAGTGGTGCGGTGTCTTTTTGGATGCAATAACGAATGCATATTTGAGCAGGACTGACGTTGTATTTTTTCGCAACTTCTTGGATATTTGGGTTTGATAACAAATACCCAATTCCCAAAGGAGAGTATGCTTCGACAATGATATTGTGTTTTCGACAATAATCAATGGTTTTTTGTTGGTCCAGTCCGATAAAATAGCCAATTTGATTGACATGGGGAATGACTTCACAATGGGTGATGATATTTTCGATGTCATCCGGTGAAAAGTTGGAAACCCCAATGGCTTTGACCTTTCCTTCTTTATATCGAAGTTCCATCGCTTTGTAGGCTAATACATTGCCTTCACGACAATCTTTTCCCATTTCACTCCATGGCCAAGGGGCGTGGATAATGAACAAGTCAAGGTAATCAAATCCCAATGCGACAAGAGATTGATCAAAGGCTTTCAATGCACCAACATAATCCTTAATATGGGATTCTAGTTTGGTAGTCACAAAGATTTCTTCTCGTGGGATGCCGGAATCGCGTATCGCTCTTCCTACAGATTCTTCATTTTGATACCCTTGTGCGGTATCAATATGACGATAGCCATGTTTAAGTGCTAAAAGAACGGATTGATATGCCTCTTCCCCGTTTTTCACTTGCCAAGTACCAAATCCAATCTTTGGTAGTAAAACACCATTGCTTAATTCAAATGATTGATGTAATGTTTTCATATTTGCCTCCTATGTACGGGTTAATTATACCTTATAAAGGAATACATGAACAAATAAAACGCAGAAATTTATCAAAAAGAAAACGGATGTTTTGGCATCCGTTTTTGATTTATTGCTTTTTAAAGACTTTTTTAAAGGCGAGGGTTAGTGGTTGACGGAATATATAACCAGTGACTGCTAACACACTTGTTACTCCTGATGCAACCCATACCCAAAGTGATGATGGAGAATCATTGTTTGGTGTATTTAGGCTCAGTTCTAATTGAGCCAATCGATTGACGAGTTCACTAGGCACAAGTTGTGCTTGCTGTGTTGTGAGTGCATTGTAAGCAGTTCTTGCCACCTGTACTTGTTGGATGTTTGTAGTACTGACACTTTCAGGCAGCGAAGCAAGAAGTTCAATAACGGAATTAGCTGCCTCGTAATTCAATGCTGCTGCATACTGAACACTTAGCTTTGCTAATAGTCCAGTATCTACTTTTTCGTATTGAGCTGGAGTTAAGTTTGAAAGATCTTGATTGATACTGACAATCACTTGGTAATTTCCACTTACAAACTCGTTTGGTAAGTCATCAATGCGGTTTGTCATATCTAGAGCAATTAAGCAATCCACAATTTTAGCTTCCGCTTCTACTAATTTGTTGTAATTGGAGACCAACGCTTTCTGACGGTTGTTTAGACGTGTATATGCCACTCTTGCGGCTTGCACTTGTGGCATTTGAGCCATGGTTACCATCGCTGGAAACGCATTGATTAAATCGACAACATCGAAAGCTACTTTTTCTAAGTTAAAGATCATAACTTCGGCGTCAACAAGTGTGGAGTAGTTTGTGACACGTGCTTTTTGTGCCTCATCAAGCAACTCATAACGTTCACGAGCGGCGATTACATCGTCTTTGTCGATGAGTGATACTGGACATGTAATGGTATCAATCATGATAAACATGTCGTGCACTCGGCCATATTGTCTGAAGATCGAATCTTCCGCCTCTAGTAATAACGCGTAATTCGATACCAATTCTTTTTGTGCCGCAGTTAAGGCATCGTATGCATCTCTTGCTGCTTGAACATCAAACTCTGCGTCCAAGGTTAAAGGAGACTCAAGAGAATTGACTAGTGCAATGACGATGTCTGCACTTTCGATATCTTGAGCACTATCTAGTAATGGTGCTGCTTGAATTTGTACATAAACCGTAGCAGATAACACAAGTAGTAGTAAAAGTAGTAGTTTAAGTAAGGGGGATATACGTTTTACATTCATTTGAAATTCTCCTTTCTTGGGCTCTTTAAATATGAAAAGAAAACCCAGTAGAAACGGGGTTTGACCCAAGGATATCGTAATATATGCAAGGAACATAGTTCCTTATGTTATTTATAACAGTTTGAGAGTGTGAATGCAAATCATATGCTTTGAATATCAAAAGAAAGCCTTAGGAATCAAGGCTTTCTTGTAGAATATATAATGAGTTATATCAAGTCTTATGAGGAAGGATTGAGTATAATCCTTGTAAATGATTTGGCAGGAACGGTTTGTACCTTCACCACACCATCGACGTTTAAAAAGAGGACTTCTTGTGATTCGTTGGATGGATTCCAAACCATGGCTTGAATCTCTCCATTTACATGTTGATAAATGCTCGAAGCTACTTGAGGATGAACTTCCATCCAAATCGATGAAGTTCTCCTTCCTAAACTTTCAAGTGCATGAATCATCCAATACGCTCCTGGAAGCTCAGCGGGATAATCATCATTAATGATTTTACTAGCGTTAAACATAGAAATCGCTGTTTGAGGATTAAGAATGGCTTGAATGGTCCACATATTAGAATACCAGGTATCGATTTGATTGTTCTTGGCTTGCAAGTAGCGTTGGAAGATAAATTGTAAACGACTATATTCGAAGTCATCTAAAGCATAATTGGTTAAGTATTCACCAGTAGGAAGCCATTGTATTCCGTAGATGAAGGTTGGATTGGCTCCAAACCACGTGGCGTAGTCAAACTTGCCACCCCACACCATTCCAGCGACCGCAGCATAATCAGAATATGCTTTGTTCCAATTGGTTTGATCGTAATCGAACCAATATTCTTTTACTGCGCTTAACTCTGTCACGAATCCATAAATAGCAGCATTCACGCGACTAGTATCGTTGTTTGCAAGACCCCATAAATATCCACCTACCCAAGAATTTAAGGCTTCGCCTGTGGATTCTAGGTTATTACCTTCTGCAAATGTACCGAATCCATGTGCCCACGAATGACCTGCCCATGAATCAAAGGAACGAAGATATGCAAAATCAGAACTTTGTTTTTCAGTAAAAAGATAATCATTGACTAGTAAATCTACGACTTGTCCATATTCTTCAATAAATGTTGAATCATACATGGCAAGAATAGAAGAAGCATAGATTAAGTATCCGTGGGTGAAAGCGTGATCGCTTAATTCACTTGCGGTGTTAAAATCATTGTTGGAATAATATACACTTCCCCACGTTTGGTTGTAGTAAAGGAATTTCAAATCAGCACTATTGATATAGGAATACCAATCAACGAGAAGTGCTTTTAATCGTTCAATTAATTCATCACGAAGAGTTGTGTTTCCAAGTTGATCTGCTATGATAATCCCTTGAGACAAAGGATATAGTGCTTTGCTATTCCAGTAGGGGCCTTCATCGTTATAAAAGTTCATTGGATCAGAGGGATCTGTTTCAGCTATTAAAACACCCAAATAATCTAGTATCAATGAATTATCAAAACTAGCCGCCGTTGGCAATGTGAAACTTGGTAACATGCCATGAAAGGATAGATTGGTCGAGAAATGAGTATCCGTCATTACTTTTAACGTACCACGGACCGTTCTAAATTGGTAGTTCGATAAAATAGCAGAAGAGTTCTTATAGTGATGAGGCATCAATGCAATCGCAGGTTCTGCGGATTTATCGCTTCGAAGAAGTTGTGCACTCACATGGTAGTCTGTTGTAACAAGGGATTGAAGATGATCAATTTGAAAGGACGTATTGGTTCTTGAAACGATTGCATATCCATGTTCGTGGTAGAAAGCAGCTTCTGATAATGAGTTAATAGAAGCAACACTTAAATAGTTTCCATCCCCTAACTGCATGGATACTCTGTTCAAAAGACCAAAGGGGTGACCTCCACTAGAAATGGTAAACGTCGTATTTTCTGGTGTATTGACTAAGAAGAAACGATCTGCATAAATGGGTGAACCAACGTTTGCTGGAGGGCTCGTTGTGTATCCTACATGACGTCGTACCATTCTTACAATAATGGCACTGCCTTGGTAAGTGGAAGTAGTAATTCTCGTTCCATCAAGACGGTAGTATTCGTAATTGTCTACTCCATCGGTACCCATTGTAAAGAACGGAGAATTTTTATTCGCTACTTCAGCGAAGATGTAAGGAGAACCTTGAGCGTAGGTAATGACCATATGATCGAGGGGGTTTAAGTTATTTCTCATTGCGACTTTCACACCAAAGTCACTATAATCAATTACTCGGGTGACATACCCTGAGGCTAAATCAGAGGACTTCAAGTACATATCTTTCAAAGCTAAAGAAAACTGAGCGATGGTTTGATAGTTTTCTGGATTCCAATATTGGACAAATCCATCCCCTGAATGGGTAATTTCCACCCCTTGATTGGCAAAGGATGAACGTAGAGGATTGGTATATATCCCATTGCTTCCGCCATAATTTTGGACAAGTAATGAAGTCCACCAACCATTAGAAGGAATTGCATAAGCGAGTAAGTCGTTTTCGATGAATGCTGGAGTAGCTGGGTGAGCGATGGTTGGTAGACTTGCACTTCGGTAAGAACCAGAAGCAATATCGATGATTGTCATTCCACCACTGGGCCGTGTTCCAACTGGAGGAAGGTACGTTCCATCAATGACTTGAACCATCCTAGTTTGTGTATGGAAGTCGTCATTGTATTGCAAGGAATATACCAGGGAATACGTTCCCAAAACTCCATAAGATACATGTCCAGAGATTTGAACAAGATGAGTGATGTCGCTACCTAATGTTGATAAAATACGAACACCCTTTAACGGATGAAAGTAATGATTTCTGATCACTAAAACATCATCTAGTCCAGAAATCTGACCAATTTGTGCAAGTGGTGCAGCTGTAGTTGTAGTAGTAACAGTAGTAGGTACCGTGGTTGTCGAAGTAGTGGTAGAAACAGTGGTAGTCGTAGTAATCACTGTCGATGTTGTAGTTGAAATGGTTGTTGGAGGTGTATTGGTAGTAGTTGTAGAAACTTCTTGTGTAGTTGTGTTAGTTGTATCGATTTGCGTCGTTGTGGAACATCCAGTCAATAGGAGTATTGAAAGGACAAATACAATCAAGAATTTAAATTGGCGCATAAAAACCCCCTATGGTGAGTCTATTTCTTATTATAACTTATTTACATGCGTATGTAAACGGTAACAGCCTGCAGATTTCCCAAAAGGGGTCGATTCCATTCTATACAAAAGCATATTCGTTGAAAATAGTTCGAATTCGAAATATAATGATAATATCTTTGAATAGAGGAGAAAATTTACAATGAAACAACTAAGTGGAATACACCATGTTACAGCAATTACAAGCAGTGCAGAAAAAATCTATCAATTCTTCACCAATGTGTTAGGGGTTCGTTTGGTCAAGAAAACAGTTAATCAAGATGATATTCAAACCTATCACTTATTTTTCGCTGATGATTTAGGAAGCGCAGGGACAGATATGACGTTCTTCGATTTTCAAGGAATTGGTCCTGCTATTAAAGGATCAAACGAAATTTCTAGAACCGGATTCCGAGTTCCAAGTGACGCAGCCTTAGAGTATTGGGTCAAACGTTTTATCAAATATCAAGTGGTTTTTGAACCCATCAAAGAATTGTTTGGCAAAAAAATAATCTTCTTTCAAGATTTTGATTTGCAAGAATATGCACTCGTTTCGGATGAACACAATCAAGGAATTGCTAGTGGAACTCCTTGGCACAAAGGACCCGTTCCAGATGAGTTTGCGATTACCGGACTTGGACCCATCTTTTTTAGAGTCTCTTCCTTATCAAAGATGGAATCCATATTGTCTTCCTATTTATTTATGAGAAAGACAAAAGTTGAAGGAAACTATACGCTATATGAAATGGGTACAGGAGGCAATGGGGCTTCTGTGATTTTAGATTTCCAACCAGACGAAATCTTTGCACAGCAAGGATATGGGGGAATTCATCACGTCGCATTTCGGATTGATGATGTCGTTGCTTTACAGGAGTGGACGAAGCATCTAAATGAGATTGGAGCTTCCAACTCAGGACTCGTAGATCGCTTTTATTTTCAATCCCTATATACAAGAATGCATCGTGGCTTTTTATTTGAATTTGCGACAGAAGGACCTGGATTTATCGACGATGAAGATCCTTATGAAACATTAGGAGAATTATTAGCTCTTCCGCCAAAGCTTCGTAATCAACGAGCATACATAGAAAAACAAGTGCGCCACATTGATACAATCAGAAGCAACAAAGTATTTGAAAAGGAATACTTATAAAATTATGAAAGATTTAAAGACGATTACTATTTTATTTCGAGCAACGAATGCCATGGAAGCAATGATAAAAGAGGATGTATCCACTTATCAATTGAATCCTACAGAATTTGGAGTATTAGAAGCCTTATATCACTTAGGACCACTCAATGTTCAAGAAATTGTCAATAAAGTGCTTATTGCCAATTCCTCCATGAGTTATGTCCTTGATGAACTTGAAAAGAAGCAATGTATTCAACGGAACAAAGACATTCATGATGCACGTGTGCGAAAAGTTTCGTTGACCAATCAAGGAGTTACTCTAATGGATGATGTTTATCCTTCTCACGTACAAACGCTCCGCAAAAGACTAAATAGACTTTCAAATGAAGAAGAATTATTATTACAACATCTTTTAAAGAAGATTGGAATTGCATAAGTACAATCAAAATAGACATCAGGAAAGTGTGCTGACACGAAATGATTTTTTATCTATGAGCAAATGGTAATAAATTTCAGCTTCTCAAGTGTCATATCTATTGAAAAGACATCTTGTTTAGCATACAATGATAGTGCATTTATCAAGGGTTGACCAAACACCCATGAATCAATGAATAAGAGGATCTATGGTTCCAAACCTGTCGCTTTCAAACAAAGAACAAACAAGAAGAAATGCAATTTTAAATGGGAATTTATGGAAAGTGGTGTTATGGATTACAACACCACTCGCCATTTATGCCCTTTTTAACTATTTTTATTCGTTCGTCGATTTCTTATTAGTGTCATTGATTGGAACGGATGAAGTAGCGTCGGTATTCTTTATTGATGATATTAAGGGTGCCATCTCAGCCATTGGTGGTGGGTTAGCCATTGGTGGAAGCGTCTATGTAGCTAGACATTATGGTGCCGGCGATTTGGAAAATGCCAGGAAGCATGCAGGTCAAACGTTTATTCTGGCTCTCTTTATTAGTGGAATTATTGCAATCATTACCATGCTTTTTGCAGTTCCATTATTACAGTTGTTGAATGCACCTGCTGAAGTCATTGAAAAGGGTTTGGGTTATTATCTCGTTCAAATGGGGTCTACCATTCTAATAGCCATCAATAGCGTTTATATGGGTATTGAACGTTCCAAAGGGAATACGTCGATGGTTATGAAATTAAACATTGTTGCGATGATTCTAAAACTAATCCTTTCGGCTTTGTTTGTTTTGGTGTTACGAGGAGGAACTTTAGAAATTGCATTGGCAACATTAATCGCGCAAGGATTTTTAATGGTACTTGGCGTGATTGCGCTCTTTTCACCAAAAAATTCAATTGCGATTCGTAGAAAAGATTTGATTCCAGACGCGATTATTATGCGCTCGATTTTCTTGCTTGCTCTCCCAGTAATTGCAGGGAAGTTTTTGTTTAGCTTAGGTAGAGTGATTGTCAATGGATTGGCAGCGGTCTATGGCACAACCGCAATTGCAGCTTTTGGTCTGGCATCCAAACTCGTGGGAGGACCAGGATCGGTTGCACTCATTTTTGAAGAAACCACGGCATCCATTTCGAGTCAAAACATCGGGGCGAAGAAAATCAAACGAGCATTCCATACGTATGGCATTGCGAACTTATATTCCGCGATGATTGGTTTGATTGGAATGATATTGGTTGTACTATTCGTTGATTCCATGATTCCATGGTTTAGCACCAATTCGAATCCAGAGTTTAGTACCTTGGTGAAAGCCATTTTTCAGTTTGAGAAATTCTCAGTTGTAACAGGCGCAACCATTGGAATTGTTTCCGCTTTATTCATCGGATTCAAAATTACCAAAATGACGTTGATCCTTAATGTCATTCGAGTGTATGTGTTCCGAATTCCGTTCTTGCTTTTGTTTATCTCCATGGGAATCGGTCCAATTGCATTGGGATATGTCATGTTTATTTCCAATGCAGGTACTGCTCTTGTTGCACTGACGCTGCTATATTTATTTTATCGGCGTGTCAAATCTTATGGATACTTGGATATGAGTTACCACATTCATCTAGAGCATTTCGAAAGCAAATAACTTGCATTAAAAAATCCCCTGTAGGATAATACTTAACGTAAGTGAGGGGATTGTATGAAGATAGAAATATGGTCTGATTTTGCATGTCCATTTTGCTATATTGGAAAAATAAGGTTTGAAAAAGCGTTAAGTCGCTTTGAACATAAAAATCAAGTTCATGTGGTCTATAAGTCGTTTCAGTTGGATCCACAAGCACCAAAAGTGATGAATATTAATGCCCTGCAAGCACATGCAAAGCAAAAAAAAATCACTCTGGAGCAAGCGAAGAGTCAGTTTGAGCGTGCAACAAATATGGGAAAGTCAGTAGGACTCGATTTTCAATTTGAATCGATTCAATTGACAAATACTTATGATGCACATCGGGTAGCAAAGTGGGCAAACATCGAAGGAAAAGAATCCGTTATGACACAACGCCTGATGAAAGCTTATTTCACTGACGGTTTAAATCTTTCTGATCCATCTGTTTTGCAGGCGTTATCTAGAGAAGTGGGACTCGATCAAGTGCACATAAAGGAACTGCTCGAATCCACTCAATTAAGTGATGTTGTCGATCACCAACTTCAAGAAGCCATTCAATTGGGGATTGAAGGAGTCCCAAGTTATATTTTTAACCGGACTTATGCCATTAATGGGGCTCAAGAAGAAGAATACTTCTTAGCAGCAATAGAAGAAATCTGGGAAGAACTGTATGAACCATCCATCTCATCACAACCCACGGATATGTGTGACGGAGATAGTTGTAAACGATAGACATTCAATTGATTAATAGAACCTAATATAGATAACATAACCAAACTCGTTGGGTCAATGTTTGAAAATTAGGTTCTTTTTGTTTTTAGTTTGCACATGAGTAGTATGTATGATTTTTTAAACCCATTTTTGCAATGTGGATAAAATCATAAAGAGTGATTGATTGTACAAGTAGATTCCTTTATAATAAGTGATATGTTATATCCTTTCAGGAGGTCACTATGAAACAATATGTATGTGAATGGTCTACGCTTCAAGCGCGTACTAAAATGCGTGTGATGGTAGGAAATAAAGCAATCATGGTAGCAGCCATTGATGGGCTACCTTATGCAATTATCGACAAGTGTCCACATCAATCCTACCCGCTTTCCACAGGACGCATGAATCATGGAGTGATTGAATGTAAAGAACATGGGCTTGAAATCCATGTCAAAACCGGAGAAGTTGTCGATGTTGACAAAGCCGATTACCTCAAGTTGAGTGAATACGATCGCAGTGTACGCACATTCGAGGCTGTTATGGAAGATGGAAAAGTGTATATTGAGTTATAAATTCCACGCAAGGCGTGGTTTTTTCTTTTTAGGAAGCAATGCTGAGCAAGCAACTTGCTTGTTGGAACATTCTTTATTACAATGGTATCATGAGTTTTTTGAAAAGAGGGATAAGATGAAAATAGCTAAAATAATTGCCTTTATCGGTGCAGTAGCAATGACGATTGCACTATTGAATGGATTCATCAACGGAGATTTTTCTTCAGATGGCGGTGAAATTTTACAAAATCCGTGGGGTATTGTTTCTTTGGTTGATTTATATGTTGGATTTGTATTGTTTTCTTTATGGATAGTATTTCGTGAAAGTCATGTATGGCAAGCCCTAATTTGGGTTGTGTTGATGATGATCCTTGGATTCTTCACAGGAGCGATTTATCTTCTTTATGTTTTGCTTACTTCTGAATCGGATTGGCTGATTGTTTTCTTCGGAAAAAAACGCGCCGCTTCCTACGTAAAAAAGTAATATGAAACAGCTTATGAAAGACATCGCACAAGAATTACGACAATTATTTTCTGGAAAAGCGTTGGACGCTATCGTTCCACCACTTCTATTTGCCATCATCAATTCATGGCTGGGATTAATCCCAGCGATTGCATTAAGTATCGCATTATCGATTATTTTGGGATTCATTCGAATTCTCAAAAAAGACGCATGGAGTTATGCGTTCTTTGGGTTTTTAGGAGTAGGAATTGCGTCATTGTTTTCCTTTTTTAGTCAAAATGCATCGGGATTTTATTTGCCTGATATTATTAGCAATACTGCTTTCTTAGTTGTAACCATCCTATCGCTTATTGTTAAGAAACCACTTGCGGCATACGCGAGTCATTTGACCAGAGGATGGAAACTGGAATGGTTTTGGCGAGATGATGTCCGACCGGCTTATAGTGAAGTAACCATTTTACTTGGATTGTACTTCCTTGTGAGAAGTATCGTGTTAATCACCCTATTTTATAGTTCCGAAACCACTACTTTAGCACTGATTTCAACCATTTCTGGACTTCCACTATTGATAGTTGTATTGGTAGTTTCCTATATTTATGGCATCGCTAGACTCATTCGATTGAAAGGTCCAAGCGTAGATGAATTCCTTGAAGGAAAGCAAGCACCATACCTTGGTCAACGCAAAGGATTTTAGTAAGTTAACTGTACCTTCGATTTCTGGGGATACAGTTTTTGCTTTTTGTAGTATAATAGATTCATCAATTGAAGCGAGGACATGAATGAAAAAAATACTATTGGCGTTTGTACTACTCGCCACTTTCACGCTGTACGCGTGTGGAAAGGAAAATGAAACAATGCAATCAACTACAACAACTTCAACTTCTACAACAACAGATTCTGCAGCATCAACTTCTATAACAAACACAACAGATGCAAGAAATCCAATCGCTACGATTGAGGTAGCAGGGTATGAACCAATGGTCATTGAGCTTTATCCTGAAATAGCCCCAAATACGGTCCAAAATTTTATACATTTAGCACAAAAAGGCTTTTACAATGGTTTAATCTTCCATCGAGTGATTAAGAACTTCATGATTCAAGGAGGTGGATCAAATTCTCCCGCCTGTGCAATCAAAGGAGAGTTTACTACTAATGGTCATCAAAATGATTTATCGCATACAAGAGGCGTTATCTCCATGGCAAGAACCAATGTCAAGGATTCAGCGACAAGTCAATTCTTTATCGTCCATAAGGATAGCCCTCATTTAAATGGCGCTTATGCCTCGTTTGGCAAACTGATTTCAGGGTTTGAGACCCTCGATTTAATCGCGGCTGTTTCCACAGGATTTCAGGACAAACCTACAACAAATGTTGTAATTACTTCCATAACCATCAACACCTTTGGAGTTGTGTATCCAGCACCAATTTGTGTCAATTAGAAGAGTTTTGACTCTTCTTTCTTTTTGTTCAAATCAACCTTATGGTATACTACAATAAAAAAAAGGAGTGTTCAAATGAATCGTACAGATCGTGAGATGTCACAAAGCTATGCTTATGAGTTATTGAAACAACATCAGGTAGGTGTATTATCGATTCTATTACCTAATCAAACCCCTTATGGAGTACCAATGAATTATGGATTGTATCAGCAAACCATCATTATGCACGGAGCTCCACATGGACTGAAATATGAGTCCTTACTCATGAATCCCCAAGCGAGTTTTACTGTGATTGGCAATCAAACATTGCTTCTTGAAGAATTGTCTACAGCATATTCGAGTGTGATTGCGTTTGGTAGAGTTGAAATACTAAAAGATTACAAGCAAAAAATAGAAGCACTCAAACAAATGCTAGATCATTATCCATTGGAAGAACATATTAAGCATCATGCATTGGAAGGATCGCTTGAAGAAGTAGCTGTCTTTGTATTCCACATAGATTCACTAACTGCAAAAGCACACCCATCTGCTCATTAAAAAAGATTCGCCTCAACAATTGGCGAATCTTTTGTTTGATTAAGAGATGGTTTCATAAGGCCATGAGTAGATGCCGCCCATATCGTAAAGGGTGGTATATCCCAGTTCAAAGAGCATCCGAACTGCTTCTGCACTTTTATTCCCTGTTCGACAATAGATAATGTAAATAGCATTTTTGTCTGGCAATAAGTTCTCAGCCACCAATACCAAGTCTGCGAGGGGTGCACTAATGGCTCCAGGAATGCGTACTTCTAGAAATTCATCAATGGTTCTGACATCAACTAAAATAATGTTTGGATTGGCATCTAGAAGAGCCTTTCCTTCCAAGGCACTAATCCGTATCGGACCATTTGTTGTAGTGGAAGTGATGATTGGGGTCGTTGTTTCAAAAGATGTCAACATAGAAGAAGTAGCCTCACTTATAGAAGATGTTTTAGAACAAGATATCAAAACTACAGACAATAACACAATGAAAAAGAGTGGTCGGATTCTCAAAATAACACCCC
>JAUXXX010000040.1 GCA_030684695.1 bacterium | reverse complement strand
TGGTACCGGAACTGCTTCTATTAACTCAACTGGACTATTAAGTGCAATTACCAATGGTACCGTTACTGTTAAAGCAACCTCTGTCAGTACACCTAGTATCAATGGTACGTTAGTGATTACTTTATCAAATCAAGATATTCTCGTTGAATCCATCGCCGTCTCAGGTGCTGGATCCGCAATAGCGATTTCCACATTCCATGGCACTTTACAAATGTCAGCTCTTGTCTTGCCTGCCAATGCAGCGGATAAATCTGTCGTATGGAGTATTATCCCTGGTACCGGAACTGCTTCTATTAACTCAACTGGACTATTAAGTGCAATTACCAATGGTACCGTTACTGTTAAAGCAACTTCTGTCAGTACACCAAGTATCAATGGTACGTTAGTGATTACTTTATCAAATCAAGATATTCTCGTTGAATCCATCGCCGTCTCAGGTGCTGGAGACGCAATAATCATCAACGTCACTGCTGGAACCTTACAAATGTCAGCTCTTGTTTTACCTATTGATGCTGCAGACAAATCATTAATCTGGAGTGTCCAAAACGATACTGGAATGGCCTCTATCACACAAGCTGGTCTTCTTACCGCCATTGCAAATGGAACCGTGATTGTAACTGCTACTTCTGTTGCAGTTCCTGAAGTGTTCGGAAGTATCATTATTACCATTTCAAATCAAGTAGTTGTTTCACCAATCGAGACCGTTAATCTTGGACTTGCTGGAGACTTCATCATCCTTGCTAAGGCTGGAATTTCCGCTACAGGTGTTACAATCATCACCGGAAACATTGGTGTCAGTCCAGTAGCAGCAACCTATATCACTGGATTTGATCTCATACTGGATTCCGAATTGCATTTCGCAACCTCATCGATGGTCGTTGGTAATATTTATGCATCCGACTATCTTGATCCTACTCCTGCCTACTTAACTACCGCAGTAAGTGACATGGAAGCTGCTTATACAGACGCTGCTGGCAGAGCAGCAAATTATACCGAATTATATGCGGGTGATATTAGCGGAAAAACTCTTTATGCGGGTGTCTACAAATACGGAACAGACCTCCTCATCAATACAGATGTCGTCTTGTCCGGAAGTGCTACCGATATCTTTATCTTCCAAATTGCAGGAAAATTAACGTTAGCGAATGGAATCAACATTACTCTAACTGGCGGCGTGCTTGCTTCTAATATCATATGGCAAGTAGCTGGAACTGTTGCAATTGGAACAGGATCACATTTCGTGGGAACAATACTAGCTCAAACAGATATCACTGTAGCAACCAATGCAGTAATTGATGGAAGACTATATGCCCAAACAGAAGTCACACTTGATGCAAATATAGTTGGTTAGTAATAGGTAAAAACATCCAATACCAATTCGTATTTGATAACACAAAAATCTTGTTCATTGTAGGATAAGTATAAAAAATTATGCTGGTGAAGCATAATGAAGCAGGGACGAAAGCAGGAACTATCGGCAAATCATATGATTTTGCGTGGGGCCTGCTTTTATCCTTGATGTCTTTTTCAAAAAGTAACAGCATCCGTACAAAAGAGATTTTCAACTACACGAATAATCAATTTAGATTATAGTTGACTTGTTTAAATACTACGCTAATAGTTAAATAGTACAATATGAAAATCATGAAATCTCAACGTTCCTCCCCCAAAATATACCATTGATGTAATTACGAAAGAAGGGGATTATTAAATGGAAGAATTAAAACTCTATACTGTAGAAGAAATTACAGACGTTCTTAAAGTAACACAACGTACTGTCTATAACTACATTAAAAAGGGTGAATTAAAAGCAGTAAAAATCGGAAAATATTGGCGTGTAAAACTAATCGACTTACAAAAATTTGTCGATCAGGGAACCAAATAGCTTCCTATATGGGAAGTTTTCTAAGTAAAATTGAGTTCTAAAAAAAGTAATCCATTAATCGATAACTTTGGTTTTTTGTAAAAAAAATACTATAGTGCTTAATGGTTTTATGACTCTCCTTTTCGTTTGTAACAAACGCAATTACAAGTAAATCTATGGAAGAAATTCCTTCATAAACCGTATTTTTTAAAGAATAGGAGCATCCAGCAATGGGTGCTTTTATTTTTAGAAACGAATGCAAATCTTTGTGAATCTATAAATAAAAGTTTATTGTCTTCTTCAATAACGCGTATCAAATACAAATGTAAATTTCGAAAATGTAGGTTTTAATTTGAGTATGCTTCCATTTGACAAAATGTAAGCTTCTGTAAAAGAACTTCATCTTCATACAAACGCTTATGTATAATTAATAACTAAATAACATTAAACTACATTATTTATAATCTATTTCATTTATTTTCATAAACGGCTTGACGAATCTCTTAATGCTGTTATAATGAAGTTATGGTTATCTGTATAGGAGGTATATCATGGATAATAGAATAAATGTTGAACAAGTAATTAAAGATTCAAAAAAGAAAGAAAGATTTCCTTACATATTTGGTTTTATCTTCGTAAGTATACTTTTACTTGGATCTTGGCTATTTTACTTTAACAAACTTGAAGCCATCAACTGGCGTGGGTTTTTTACAATTGTGATCATTACTTTTATGATTTTGTTGTTTCTTTTTACTGCTGTTAAACTAATTTCAGTCCATTTCAACGGAAAGAAATACCAAGCTGTCTTAACAAAATTTGCAAGTTTAGTTGAAAAGACCCAAGTTCCTGAATCAGCACTGATCACCTCGTGTAAAAAGACCGGAGATGGTCGCTTTGGGTTCGATGCTATCAACTATAGTTTTTGGAAAGAAGGTAACGAATTTGTCTTTTATCCAGTTCGCCCCACCTACAAAACAGCAAGATTCTATGATTTGGTTCAAGCGGTTCGCTTAGATGTTCCAATGGTTCGATCCTTCTATATCACAGGAGATAAGTATTTTGAAATAAAACCAGCCGTTGAAAAAGTTACTCCTTCTGCCAGCGAACCGAACATAAAAGCAAGAGCCGCCAAACCTCCAGTATTTCGCGATACACGTGCAACCGTAATCGCATATGCGGTAGGTGATCAAACCGTTTACCTAACGTTTGGACTAAATCTATATGATTATCTTAAAGAACTGATTCCTGATAAAGAAAAATCCAAGATAGAAGCAGTCGCAAAGCAAGCGCTAGCGGATTCTTTATTGCCAATCACTGGAAAAATGCATGAAGAGTTACCAATTGAAGGTACCTCAGAAAATCGTGATTCATCAGACATAAAAAAAATAGATCAAGATTAATGATCTAAAGACAACAGTACTTATTGCTTAGACTACATCTTCATACTGGAAGGTTCGAACAGATGAATGTTACTAGAACCTTCCTTTTCTTTATCGATGAATTTCCCTGAATAAAGCAAATGTATGCATGATTCAAAAAATAAAAACATAGGAGCGTGTATTATGAATAGTTATGACTTTTTAAAAGGCAAATCAAATGAATCAATAGTTCCCCAACAACCCAATCAACCTGTAGAAGACTCAATCAAAGAATCTGAGATTGATGTTTACAAGCGCTATGCTGGTAAATACGAAGTTTATCCAGAAGCAGGACTAATCAAATATCGATTGAAAGCATCCAATGGTGAAATCTTGGTTGTCAGTGCTGGATACGTCAGTAGATCTGGCGCAAAAGCTGGCATTCAAACATTTAAAAAGAATGTAGATATCGCGAATTTCAAGCTAATTATGGATAAAAACAATTATTCACAATTTCAACTGTACACACCAAACGGTGGAAGACTCATTGCAAATGGAGAATACTATGATTCCATGAATGGAGCAATCTCAGCAATGGAGTCGGTGAAAAAATTTTACGATACAAATAAGATTGTTGACTTAGATGAGATGCCAAAGGATGAAATTCGTGAAGAAGTCGTTGTATCGCATCCAGTCGAAAAACTTCCTAATGGAAAAATAGAAGTATATTCTGACGATAAGCAATGGAAAGCCGCATTAAAAGCTTCCAATGGTCAAGTTTTGTTTGTAACAAGTGGGTATGCATCAAAAATTGGCCTGCTAAAAGGAATTGAAACCATACAAAAGGAAATCGATCACGACACATTCCGGGTCAGTAAAGACAAACAAGATCGCTATCAATTCAAACTATATTCAACGAACAATCAACAACTCCTCGTTGGAGAAACATATGGAAATAAAAGTGATGCCTTCTCAGCTGTAGACTCTGTTCGAAGATTTGCATCAGATGCAAAAGTAATATTCATCTAAAGCTTACTTGAAAGTATAAGAATATCAAACAAATGGAGGTGATACCGATGAATTATGTACAAAATTCAAATCAAGGTGGATTTGAGCTTCCCTCAAAGCGACTTCGAATTGCTATCTTCGTTGACTTATTTTTACCTGTAGTAGATGGAGTGGCAATCGTGGTTCACAACCTAGCAACTCGCTTATCAGAAACCTCAGATGTTACAGTGTTCGCTCCTGCAATTCCTGATGGAAAGTCCATGCCTCAAACTGCATATAAAATTGTTAGGTGTAAAAAAGTTAAAATACCTTTGATTGGCTATGATATGGCCATCCCATATTCCGATTCAGAGTTTTGTAAAACGCTACGGAACTCCAAATTTGACATCGTTCATATCCATTCTCCGTTTTCATTGGGTAGTATCGGTGTACGTCTTGCTCGTAAGCAACACATCCCTGTTGTTGCAACGATGCATAGTCAATTTGAAATGGACTTTCAAAATCAAAGCAAAAGCAAGTTCTTGACACGAATCATGTTAAACAAAATAATGAAAGTGTTCAATAAATGTGATGAATGTTGGGCTGTAAACGATAAAATGGTGGAAGTATTCTACGGATATGGAGCTAAGAAAGCCATTTCCGTCCACTTGAATGGAACGGATTTACTTCCGCTGGAGCCAATCGTAGGAACAAGTCCCTTAATAAAACGACATCATATTGATCAAGAAGATAAAATATTCTTATTTGTTGGTCGGATCAGTCGACTGAAAAACGTCTTCTTCCTCCTTGAATCCTTACAAATTTTATCCTCACGTAACTTTCCCTTTAAAATGCTCTTTGTAGGAACGGGTCCTGATGAAGAACTATTGAAAAGTTCCATTCAGAACTTTCATTTAGAACATCATTGTGAAATGGTGGGCCGTATTGACGATCGTCAACAATTAGCCGAATACTTTCAACTTGCTGACTTGTTCTTATTTCCTTCACTATATGATGCAAGTTCATTGGTTCAAATCGAAGCTGCTAGTCAACGCACACCATCCTTGTTTTTAAGAGGTGCCGTTACAGCGCAGACTGTTCATGATGGTATTGATGGTTTCTTAAGTGACAACTCACAAGTCGCCTATGCAAATAAAATTATATCCATTTTTTCAGACGAAACAAGCTATCAAAATGTTTGTGAAGGAGCCTATCAAAATCTTTATCGAACCTGGGATGATGAAATATTGGATAGTTCCTTTGATTATCGACGTCTTATCGTGATACACTCGGCAAGGTCTCCATATCGATCAGTATCTTCTTTTTAAGGTGAAACATTAGATCAAATTTCCACTACATTATCCATTGTCGCAATCAAAAAAAGACGGCGATTTCTCCACAAATGATGGAATTCGCCGTCTATAATTTTTTTAGATTCAGTAATAAAACTTTTACCAAACATCTTTTTTTTAGAAGATAGTTAGGAATGAATTACTTATATTTATCTTGTTGAATAAACTACTAATTTCTAGCCGATACTCGGACTGAACTTGATTGAGCATATTGCTCCCCAGTTCCATTATCGATGAAATTTTGAAAATCTTGATGCTTGATACGCCAATATTTACCAACTTTTATTGCTTTTAAAGACCCACTCTTAATATAGTTATAGAGCGTTCTTTGTGTGACCTTCAAAATAGCAGTGATTTCTTCCACTGAGTATAAAACGATTTCGTCCATGTTTCTTCCTCCTACTCGTTGCTGTATAGATGGTGGCGAGGACTGCCATGCAACTAGCAACTTTTTATGAATATTTTAACTATTTTTTGATTATTTGTCAACATGATTTTCATATATTTACACTAATTAATATCTATTAATTATAATATTCATTAATTTTCATAAATTTATAATCGCTTATATTATAAAATCGTTTTAAGTAGTATGTTCAAATACAACGATACAACGGATGGTGGAGGAGAATAGTGTTTAAGAAAAAAGCATCAATCATATTCAAAGGCCTGTTTGTTATTTCTTGCTTTTTTGGGTTATCATTAACCTCTCAAGACGCACCAACCTATGCTATTTTCCTATCTTATTTTACAACTCAAAGCAACATACTTTGTATGCTGGTGATGTTGTTGTTTTTCTTTATTACCATTTATGATCAAGTACGGTATACACGATTTTTCAGAGTATTAAAAGCCTCGACTACCGTAGCAATCATGGTGACATTCCTCATTTATCACTTTGTTTTAAGACCCAATATGGCCCCTGACATTGATAATGTAGCCAAAGGATTTGGTAATTTGATGGTTCATTACATTACACCTCTTTGGTTCTTGTCTGACTATCTTCTTTTTGACTTTAAAGGAACCACTCGTTGGACAGATCCGTTTTACTACATGATCTTCCCATTGTATTACTTTGTTTTCGCAAATGTACGAGCAGTAACTGGGGATTTCTTTCATTATGGAAGCACAATTTCACAGTTCCCATATCCATTTCTAGATTACCTTGTTTACGGAAATTATGGAGTATCATTTGCTATCATTATCATTACTGTAGCGGTATTAATTTTAGGTTTTGTTTTCGTGTTTTTTGATCACATCATGCGAAAGCCTAAAGTTCAGTTTCACACTAATTTATACGGCACAATCAGTTACAAACCCGAACAAATAGAGAATGAAGCGATGCCTAAAAATACACCTGATATCGTTGTAGACTTAACACATGATCTTGAAGATCAAAACGAGTAATTGCTTGAAGGTCAGAAGATATAAAATTCTTTGAATCAAGCTACCTTTGAAATCTAAAGTATTTGTTATAAAACCGTAAAATCAAACTAAAAGTGTTTCTAAATAGAGAATGTAGGGGGAAAATATGAGTAATCGAATCAATGTGGATAAAGAGTTTCGGGAGTCAAGAAATCACGAACAATTTCGGTTTTTAATTTTCACAGTCTTGGGGGTAGGTATTCCTATTTCGCTTTGGCTCATCAATGAAAAAAACATTGAATCACCTGTATGGAGAGGATTCTTTACGGTATTAATGGTCTTTTTTTCGATTTCATCCTTTACCTATGGCGCAATTAAAATGATTTCAATTGATAGAACGGTACGACATTATCGTCATGTGCTGACATTATATGCTGACATTGATGAGCGTACCCATATCCCGACCACAGCAATTGTGACCACTTGTATCCGTCCGGATACTGGACGATATGGATTTCAAAAAATCAATTACTATTTTTGGATTGAAGAGAGTGAACTCGTATTCTTTCCGGTACATCCAGAATTTTTAACATGTAGATCCTACAAAATAGTACAATCCATTCGTCTTAATCGCTTGATGGTACGATCTTTTACATTGATTGGAGAACAGTTCGATGAGGAAAAAGTGAATTTATTCGAAATGGTCGACACAATCAAACCTCGATCGTTTAGCAAAAAATCGATGAAGACTGTCTATCGAGATACGCGTGCAACTCTTGTGGCTTACGCTTTTGGAGATCAAACCTTATATTTGGCATTTGATTATACTTTATACGATCGATTACATGAGCTTATGCCTGAAAGAGATAAAACGCCGATTGAGTCCATTAAGAATTCTGAAATATCTCATTCACAAACTAAAAATCCTGTTGAAGAGGTTGATCATCAAACTACTCAAAATGATGAGTAACAATCTAAGCATTAGTTCCATGTTATGATTAAAAAATCCAATCCTAGTTTGAAAGGGATTGGATTTTATATATTGATTTATGAAATTGATACATGTAATGAAACTATCTATTGATTAAGACCTTTGTGAAGAAAGTCTTGAAGGTCTGAATGCTTGACTCTCCAATGTTTGCCAATTTTGATGGCCTTTAAAGAACCACCTTTGATGTAATTGTATAGCGTACGTTCTGTAACTTTTAAAATTTGAGCGACTTCTTCTACTGTATATAATTTAAGAATTTCCAAGTTAGCACCCCACTCTCGGCATAATTTATGATTGAAAATTCTTTATGCTATTTGATTATATGCTCATTAACTCCCAATGTCAATCATGATACAACCGATACGCTTACTTTTTCATTTAACTTATCATATACTTGTTGTATTCATTTCACGCACAGGTTGAAATTTTAAAATAAAGAGTGAACACATCACTCAGAAGTTACTTTAAACTTTTTGATGATCCATCTATCAAAATAATACAATGCCCCAGGTAATAAGAGCAAAATCATTAACATCGAGATAAACGCTCCACTCCCTAATAAATACCCAATCTGCTTCACTGAATCAATTTGAGAGAAAAAGCCCTCAAAAAATCCTACTACTGTGAGAATACTACCTGAAATCAAAATTGATACCGATGATTTTGTAAATGCTTCCTCAAACGCATCTTTTTTCCCTTTCACCGCTCTTTCTTCCATATATCGATGAGTAAATAAAACGGCATAATCGATGGTCGCTCCCAATTGAATACTCATAACCACAAGATATCCAATGTAGAGCACTTGAATGTCTTGAATAGCCAATATGGATACATTAATCCAAATTGATCCTAAAATAGTAGCTACTATTATCACCGGAATCTTTATTGATTTAAAAATGATTCCAACAATACTTCCTACTGCAAATATAGTAAGTACTGTAATCAGTAAACTTTGGCTCATGACAGAATCTCGAATATCTACAATCGCAGATGCTTCACCGACAAGATAGTAGTTTTCATATTCCGAGCCAATGATTTGCTTGATTTCATTGATAAACTGATATAATTCAGCGTTTTCTTTTTGCAAATCTACTGAAATTATCATCCTTGAATGAGTTGTTCCTACAAAATAAGAAACAAGACTGGATGGTAAATATTCTCTAGGAATCGAAGGATCCGTTTGATTGACTAACGCGAATACACCATTGACATGGGGGTGTAATTCCAGTGAATGTACCAAAGCTATTTCTTGATTTATATCACCATTTGGTAATAGAATCACTAACTGAGAATGTACTCCAAATCGTTCTTCAATCATCAAAGCATCACGACTTGAGACACTATCTTCTGCACTAGCTGAGCTAGTTGAATACAAATACGTGGTCTGTAATTGGCCAACAAATCCTATCCCAATCAGAGAAATCAGAATAATGACAAGAGGTAGTGCGATTGTACGCTGAATCTTCGCGATGAAACCAAAACTTGGGAAAAATCGACGATGTTTGGTTGCGATAATCCACTTATCCATGACAACCAACAATACGGGTAATACTAAGATGGTCGAAAGATAGCTAAAAAGGATTCCTTTTCCCAATACAAGAGCAATATCCATTCCTATTGAAAAATTCATGATGGCCAATGCCCCAAATCCAGCAATCGTGGTGAGTGCGGAGATGGTAATTGGCTTAAAGGAATGTTTTAAAGCGCTTTTTGAAGCCTCGACTGCGTCTTTGCTTTCACGTTCATCATAAAAGCGATGAATCAAGAAAAGCGCGTAGTCAATAGATAAAGCTAGTTGCAGTGCAAGGCTCATGGTTTGAGTAATAAAAGAAATTTGTGAGTAGAGGCCATTGGTAACCACATTAAACACAACTGCTATTCCTAAGGTGATTAGTACCAATAAAGGTTCTATCCATGAATGACCTGAAAGAATCAATAACCCGATAATTACAGGCAGAATTAAGAAGATAATCTTGATAATTTCTTGAGATGCAATGTTTCTAGAGGTGATATTGTTGATGACTTCCCCTCGTAAGTGTATGGTATATCCCTCCAAGATGAATTCAATTTGACGAATTCGTTCTTCTAAGGTGACATCATACCCATCTTGAGAGAAAACAATTGTCAGTAATGCGTCTCCTTCTTGGTAAAACTCTTGTAGAATGGATGAGTCAATGGCAAAAATTGGGACACTTGATACATCCACGTAATCATCGAGCCATATGACACTTCGTATATTCTCAACTTCCAGAATGGCTTGCTTTAACTCCACCAAATGATTGACTTCGATATCCATTACTAATACTTGAATCGAAGACTCTTTTCCAAACTCAGAAGCAAGAATCTTCAATCCCTGTTTTGTTAATGAGTGATCTGGTAAGTACTTGGTCATATCATAATTCACTGTCGTTTGAGGAATTGTAATAACACAAACAATCAGTAGTAAAAGAACTACAATTGGTGTAATCCATTTTTTCATTTGTTGACCTCATTTCAAATATATATTTAAAACTTATATTTTAATTATACATTTGGTGTGGTATAAATAAGATATGAAATACAATTTGAAATGAAGTTTTAATTGAGGGGTGATTATTGTGTCGAGCATGGAAATAAAACGAAGAATGATTAATGCCACCAAAAAATTGTTACAAACGAATGTAAAAGTGTCAATCAAGGATATTACCGATGCTTCTTTTGTAAATATTGCTGCCGTCAATTATCATTTTGGTTCGAAAGAAGCTTTGATTGAAATTGTGTTGACTGAAGTGATTGAAGATTTAAAAAACTACCTAACAAATGAAGTATTTAACAACCGAAGCACGAACTCTTCACAAGAAAATCTGGAGTTTGTAATGAACTATCTATACAATTTTGCAATTGAACACATGGGATTAATTCAGTATCTTTTCTTATCTGATGAGTTACAGCAAGAAGCTTCTTCATTATTAATAAGACAATTTTTCCAAGATAATCCCTTCACATCTTTAGTGTATGAGTCCATTGCTAGTAGGTCGAATAGTACAAATATTGATGAAATTAAAGCCAAGTATATCCTATTATTCTCCTCATTTTGTATCCCTTTGTTTTTACAAGTCTCACAGCTTCGATCCGAATCGAAAGAGTATATGAACCTGTTTACTCAAGAAAGTTTTCGACAAGAGTTTATGAAACAAATTATGAAAATCTTCTAGCTTCAAAATGAGTTCAATAAATGTAATTCATGTGATTCAATATCAGATACCAATCTTTTTTTGAAGTATATAAAAAGTTGTTCCCCTATGATAAATGAACATATCTGAACTGATGACAAGAAAGTGAGATTTGATTGTATGCTAAAACGATTAGATGTTCATGAAAATACTACCCAAACTGTCATACTATTACCCGTTAGTGTATTTAGTTTCTTTCAGTTTCTTGTCGTATCATCTGGTATTATTTATATACTATTCACCAAAACCGAAATACTTTTAGCAAATTGGCTCACAATTTCACTAGTCATTAGTATATTCACTTTTAACCTTACCGTCTTTGTTTGCCATTTTCTTCGCAAAATCATTATTGATAAACTAGAACATCGAGTGGATGTTTATACCCCTTTCAAAAAGACAATTCCTTTATCTCAGATTGCATCAGTAAAAAGTGAAGTCCACACCAACTCAGAAGGTCCTACTACTCATATTCTATCCATTCTCTTAGTCAAAGGGAAAATCATCAATCTACAAGCCCAGTCCAAAAAGCAAGCCCTTGAATTAGCAGATAAGTTAAACGAATTAATTCAAGACAATAAAAAATAATATACGAAGAATCGATAACTTCTTTTTTATATTGTGTTGAGGCAATCAACAATCCTTGATCCTTAGCTTGACATCATGTTTTTGAAGATCACCTAACGTTTTTAAAAAAATGAAGGCTTACTTTCCCGGAAGGGGCACAGTAAGCCTTTTTGGTTATAGAAAATGATACGTCATACTAATGGGTGTCTATTAGTTTTATCTCATGAACGAAATTTATTTCACATGCGTGTGACTGATGACCCATTTTTTCATTTTAATGGGGATGAAAAACAACATAATCCCAACCGTAATTACTGATAAAAATAACCATAAAATCCATTTCCCAAATAACTGCATGCCCGTTCCATCAAATACAAAGTGTTTTCCATCGATTACGGTATGTCTTGCATACCAGCGCTCTTTCATACACACCGCAGCGGGTAAGCCAAAACCTAGTGTCAAAACCGATAACAAGAACTGCCCAATGCCAATTCCGATAATTCCTAATGTGGACCCTGTGAAATAGGAATCAGATGCTTTAGAACTACTTGTTGCACTGGTGGATCGATCAACAAGTCGATGATCTCTGTCATCTCTTCGGTCGCGATCGTCTCGATCATAGTAGCGGTCATCTCTTCGGTCACGATCATAGTAGCGGTCATCTCTTCGGTCACGGTCGTAATAACGATCATCTCTTCGATCGTCTCTTCGATCGTCTCTTCGGTCATCACGCCTATCATAGGGACGTTCAACACGAGCAACTTCATTTTTTGATGTTACAATTTTTTGTGTTCGATTGGTTTCATAATTCACAAACGTGTTATTTGCCGATAATGTAAAGAAATAAATACCTAAGAGCAATACCGTAAATGATAATGCCAGTGAAAAGAAAGGTTGTTGAAATTGCATACCAGATAAATATAGTTCCATTCCAGCGATTCCAAAGGAAACAATGAATGCAAGAAAGGTCATAAACTTACCAATTCCGACTCCTCCATGGGACATCGCACCTATCAAGAGAAACAAGATTGCAATGCCTAATAATCCATACACATAAATCATTGGGAATATTGGTGCAATGCTTGGTGAAAAGCCTTGAATCGTTGTATAAACAGCGGATTGAAGATAAGCTAACCCAAGGTTTGAAACAAACGCAAACCCATTTAAGACGACAAGGAATGTCATGATAATTCCGACAAAATAAAATAGGAAAGAAAGTTTTCTTGCATTCTTGAATAGTAAGGCAAAAATCGCTGCACCAGGAATCGCCAAATACATGATCACTTCAGTGTTGATATTTCCCCCTGAAACTCCTTGGATTACGATGCCTAGTCCACCTGTTTGAAAAAAGAAATAGAGTAATACAATGGAAGCAAGAACCATCCAAACGGGACGAATAAAAAGTGTCTGTTTTACACTTGCTTGTTTGCTCATATCATGTGTCTATTCACTGACTAAACGAGTGAATAATCCCCCTTTTTCTCAATGCAGTCTTAAAAAAAGTGGCTTTTCATTGAGTTGTTATGTTCATTATACAAAGCGCTTCATGGATTGTAAAGGTGCTCTCCAAATTATACACGAATATTTATTCAAGTGTGAACCAATTGTCTGATGATTTAAAACGACATCACGAAGAACTGTGTACTTGCTTAGTTATTTTTGTAGATATGTAAAAATTCAAAAATATAAAATAGATTGAGACAACGTACCCTTAATCAAATGTTTACTTTTATAAACGATTGTAACTTCGTTTATTTGATATCACCCTTTTTAAAAATAAAAACGAATGACTGCATCATTCGTTTTCCATAATTGTCTAATCGATACACTATTCTGAGAGTACTTGGCGTACGTCTTCATCAACTTTTGGTTTCGGGAAAAACGGGATGATCATCGAGACACGATTTTGATAATCAGCGTACTGGGGACGACTTTTTAATATCTTTTTTTCCATCATAGGAATACTAATGAAAAGAAACAGTGCAGTCATCAAAATTGGTGGCAAAATAGCTAAATCGAGAACTCCAAACGTTCCAACATAGATGAGATATACTCCCCACCAAACACTAACTTCTCCAAAATAATTGGGGTGACGACTATATTTCCAAAGTCCTTCTTCAATGCACAGTTTGAAAGGAGCGGTTCTACTCTTAAAATCACGCATCTGTTTATCCGCAACGTATTGAATCATAGACGCAGCTACAATCATAACAAATCCAAGAATTGATATCATATTCATCGATGCTTCTTGCTGCAATACTGCAATTCCCCCAATCAATTGGATAAAGACGATGAAAGTAGGCATCATCATAATTCCAAATAAATTGGAAAGAATCCATAGCTTTGGATGGTTTTGCATAATCATGGTATAACGCCAATCTTGTTCGCTAAAATCATTCCATCCCAGTGCCCAATTATAGGTAAGTCGAGTGGCCCAAATACTTACACCACAAATCAGTAAAATACTCGAACTCGTCCATTCTACATCCAAATAAAGTGCCACAAGTATCAAAATTACTGGCGGAACAACGCTCCAATAAGGATCATAGACGCTGGAGTTCTTTCTAATCAATCCATACATCCAAATCCACAATGTCATGGCGATGTCACCTAACAAAACCCTGATGACGATATGAAAATCAGGAAATACAAAAAAGACAACAACACCTATAGCAAACCCGATCAAATAAAATAATGTCAACTCAATCATTGTCTTCGCTTTGCTCGACATATCTTAATTACCCTTTCAAATATTTGAGTGTCTCTTCTAGTGCGAATTGGGCAGCTGCCTGACGAATTTCATTTCTAGACCCTGTAAATAGTCTCACAGCCGTATACACTTTATCTTCGATACTGATTCCAATGCAAACTGTGCCTACTGGAACTCCTTTGGAACTTTTGGGTCCAGCATAACCAGTAGTCGCAATACATACCTCTGCATACGTTTTCTTTCTTAATCCTTTGACCATTTCCAACGCAATTCGTTCACTGACAATATCGTGCGATAAAAACAATGCAGGATTAATCGATAAGTTCTTCACTTTTGAGTCATCAGAATAAGTAATATAGGCTTCGTTAATGACTTCACTAGCACCGGGTACGTTGATAATAATCGATGCGATTAATCCCCCGGTAACGGATTCTGCAGTGGAAATCTTATAGTTTCTTTGCTTACATAGTTTGACGATTTGTTCTTCAAGTTGACTCATTTTTTCTCCCTAGATGTTAAATCTAAAATGGAGTACATCGCCATCTTTAACAATGTATTCTTTACCTTCTAAACGAAACTTATTCAGTTGTTTGGCTTTTTCTTCGGATCCAGCGGCGAGCAAATCTGTAATATAAATGGTCTCTGCTTTGATAAATCCTTTTTCAATATCGGAGTGAATCACTCCAGCACATTCAGGAGCTTTCGCACCTTTTCGGAATGTCCATGCTCGAACTTCTTTTTCTCCAGCTGTCAAAAACGTTGCCAAACCTAACATGTCATAGGATTTTGCAATGATGTCATTAATACCTGGTGTAGAAACTCCAAGCTCTTCTAAAATTTCTAGTCGTTCTGTTTTAGATAAAGAAGCGAGTTCTTGTTCGATTTTAGCGCAAACTACTGAGACTGGGGTCTTTTCTTTCTTCGCTAATTCTATGACAGCATTCACATGTGTATTATCGCTGTAATCAGCCAAATCATCTTCTGAGATATTACATACATAAAGCATCGGTTTTGCGGTGATAAAACTAAAATTTTTAATCAGTTTCGCTTCGTCTTCTAACAAAACCATGGACCGAATTGGCATTCCTTCTTCCAACGTTTCCTTTAGCTTCGTCAATAACTCGAACTCTTCAACGGCTTCTTTATCTGATTTTACGCCAGCTCTTTTTTTGATTTTTGGCAATCGCTTTTCAATGGATTCCAAATCCGCAAAAATCAATTCTAAGCCAATTGTTTCTATATCCCTTAACGGGTTTACAGACCCATCGACATGTATGATGTTATCATCTTCAAAGCAACGAACAACATGACAAATGGCATCCACATTGCGAATGTGGGAAAGAAATTGATTCCCCAATCCTTCTCCTTTGGAAGAACCTTTTACCAATCCTGCTAAATCGATAAACTCAAACGATGTATAAATTGTTTTTTTTGGATTGTACATTTTTACCAGTGCATCAATCCGATCATCTGGTACCTCTACGACCCCGATATTAGGGTCAGCACTCTTAAAAGGAAAATTCCCTGATAACGCTGCTGATT
The DNA here is from genome assembly GCA_030684695.1 of bacterium. Classification (GTDB taxonomy): domain Bacteria; phylum Bacillota_I; class Bacilli_A; order Izemoplasmatales; family Hujiaoplasmataceae; genus JAUXXX01. Next base: position 19,456 of record JAUXXX010000040.1, on the reverse strand, counting down.
TGGTTAAAGCATTAAATAACATGGATTTACCAATATTTGGCATTCCAACAATTCCTGCGGTTAGTCCCATACAAACACACTCCTTCATTGACCCTTCTATTGTACTAAAAAAAAGGCTTTTTTACAACTTAATATCGATTGCGTTCACCGATATCTACTGAATTAACACAAAATACAACGTAGCTTGTGTTGTACTAAATTAGTGATCACCGATATTCAATTTGGAAGGTTTTTGAACAAGAAAGAATCCATCGTGTCAATTTGGTTGAAGTAATCACAATCAATCAATTCAATTGCAATAAAACCACCAAACGTGGATTTGAAGAATAGAGAAAATAATTGAACTAATAGCAAGTTTATTCGATAAATATATATATCTTAATATTTGAAATACTCGATTTCTATGCTCTTTTTTAAAAAAATCCCCTTTCATCGGATTCTACAATCAACGAATTGTAGAACCGAACTGAATGGGGATAGTATCATTCAATGAACTATTGTGTATCATCTCGAAATAGGCGAATGGAAGAGTGAATGTTTTGCTCATACGCACTTTGCCCATACCATTCTATTTCCTTTTCGTCTTTTTCTTCATGTGTGAGATTACATGGCCCACCAATACATCCGCCACTACAAGCCATTCCCTCTAAAAAGTTTCCTCCGAGTTTATTAACAGATAGCTTTAATAAAGCTACTTTGCACTGATCAATTCCGCTAGCAATGATTGGATTTACGAGAGAAACGTCTTTTTCCGATTCCTTTAAGCACTGTATAACCGCTTTTGATAATCCTCCACTTTTTGCAAATATTCTTCCAAAGTAAGATGCATTATCCAAGTGTTCAGGTACAAGAGAACTTAAATTGATATCCGCAGCATCAATCCATGCTTGTAATTCTTCAAAAGTGATGACTGCATCAACATATGGTTTCACATGACTAAGCTTAGCTTCTTGTTTTTTTGCAATGCAAGGTCCAATAAAAACAACTTTAGCATTAGGGTCACTTGTCTTAATTATCTTGCCAACAAGAGCCATAGGCGAAGGAGTATGAGAGATGTGCTTTTCCACTTTAGGGTGATGTTTCTTTATATATTCAACAAACGATGGGCAGCACGAACTAGTTAGTACTGGTTTTGTAAGTAGTTCCTCGGTTTCAAGCACAGTAGCTAAATCCGCACCTAATGCTGCTTCCACTAAATTGTAGAATCCCAAGTTTTTGATGGCTTTCAAGATTTGACCCAGTTCTTCTCTTTCGTATTGAGAAGCTATGGCTGGCGCTACAACAGCGTATACTTTATACTTGGTATTGTATCTACTCTTTTTGATAAGTTGGATGGCTGGAACCAATTCTGACTTATCCATAATCGCTCCAAATGGGCACTGATAAACACAGGCGCCACATGTGATACACTTTGAATGGTCGATACTTGCCGCTTTATCGGCATCCATGGTGATTGCATTTACCTTGCATGCAAGTTCGCAAGGACGCTTGAAATTATGAATGGCATTATATGGGCACACTTTTGAGCATAGCCCACACTCAATACATTTGGATTTATCGATATGTGCCTTTTGATGATTATCAAAAGTAATCGCATTTTTCTTGCATGCTTGCTCACAACGATGCGCAATACAACCACGACAGCCACTTGTGACTTCATATCCTCCAACAGGGCATTCATCACAAGCAATTTTGATTACTTGGATCCAACTTTCAAATTCCTCTATCGAAGAGTTCGTTGCTAGTTTTACACGTTCATTGACGATGGCGCGTTCTTTATAGACACAACAGCGCATGGTTGCTTTATTTGTGGGAATGATGGCTTTATGAACATCTAGCATTCCAGATGATAGAGAATCGTGAATGGCTAGTTTTGCGACTTCTTTTAATACTCGATATTTTAATAGTTGTACTTTCGTATCAAATGGTTTCATGTGGTTCCTCGTATGTTAATAATAAGTTGTTTGAATGGTTTTTCCCATTTTTCTTAAGTGTTCAATCAATTGAGTAAGTAACTGCATTTTAATATGAAATCCGATGGGTAAATCTGGATTTTGATGTGCTGGATTTACTGCTTGCCCGATAAAGAAATGAATGTCTGTAGATTCTTCGAATAACAAGTTGGCTAATATCGAAGCACCATCCTTGCCCTTGAACCGTTTCTTCACATCTGTGTTTTCTCCCGTTGCCTCTTTGGCATATTCAAGAACTTTATTAATCGTGATTACACCCTCTGTGACAACATCAATTCCTTCAATCCAAGCAATTGGAGGGATAGCAGAATCGTTAGAAAATAGATCTACTTTGATTTCTTGGTGAAGATAGTCGCTTACTAAGTTTGCAGTAGTGCCACCACAAACAACTCGTTTTCCCTTTTTAGAGAAAAACAGGTCAAGGAATTGTCGATCATGGTTCTTATCTTTTGGCGGACCAACCATAACAAGTACTGGCACTCGTGGTTTGACTTGAACACAAACAACAGAGCAGTCATCTCCTGGTTCTTGTTCATAAAGTTTTCCGGTTTTATACATCAACGCAGAAGTAATCCCATTCGAACTGACATTTAAATCAATCAATCGTTTTGCATATACTTGAATTTCATTTCGAGTCCACCCAAAATTTAGCGTTTTGCCAACTCCAGCATGGACAATTCCGTCTGAAAATGCAAGGAGTGTGTCACCTTCATGAAGTTTTATCCTGGTATAGTAGATTCGCTTATCTGAGATAAGACGTTTCGAAGTAACAAGTTCAACGGGACAATGTTTTTGATAATACAAACTTTTCGGATTGTCATATTCGTAGATATCACAAGTAAAATCTTGATGTATTTGAATGATGGTAAACGTGGAATAAGCTACTTTTCGAAGAGAACATACTGGCAATGTATCTGCTAACATTTGAGTCGCTTCTTCAATCGACATATTTTCTTTTAACATGGTAGTCAATACTTGTGTAGTTAAAGTTGCGAGGATGTTTGCTTTGACGCCACTTCCAAGCCCATCTGCTAAAACAATAATCGTTTCATTATTTTCTTTTTGGATTACTTTGATGACATCCCCGGACAACTCTTCTTTAAACTTGGGTCGAATACGATAAGAGATATCGGTTATTAAGTTATTCATCATTTAAAAGGTCCTTTAGTTTTGTGAGAGCGACCTTCGTTTCTGCGGTTGTTTCTCCCAGTAATGATGCAATTTCTTGAACTGTTCTCATTTGCTTTTTGATGACGTTGTTTGCAATGTCGATGGTTTCTTGTTGAATCGCTTTTTTTTGATTCCTAGACTGTAGTATACTTGTTTGATCTTTTAAAAGCAGTGTACAAATCTCGTATTGGCGATCGTATAAAATGGTTTGTTCAACGTATTTATCGTACTCTGGAAAATAGGTAAGTGAAGTATCCTTTCCTTTTTTCAAACGGAACACTTCTTGATATGTGTCTGGACTGATTAATGCTTCGATAGAACGGTGTACGAAGTCATCCATTTTCTTAAGATGAAACAAATCTTTGGCTGCTTGATTCATTAGTTGAATTTCTAATTTGTTGTTCAGTACAATAATGGCATTTGGTGAATTTGTAACAATCGAATCCGCAAAGGATTCTGCTTTTTCCTTTAAGAATGGTAAACACATGGTTAAATCTGCTTTTCCTTCGTATAAAGCGATAGCTTTCTCTTTACATGTAGAATACCCACATGATCCACAATTAAGCAAATCTGTTGGAGCTCTTTTTCCCATCTTCTTAAGAATCTCTTGGATGATTCGTTCGGAAGGTTTGTTCTTTTTCGTAGACTGATTAGAGTATTGTTGAGGAACAATCGAATAGTTTGACATCTCGTGTGTTAGTGTTGAAAGTATTTTTCTTCGAATAGACGAAGAATTTATCAGGAGCTGATTGTGAGGTGTTGTCATCCCTGGTCCGTTAATACAAGAACCCAAACAAGTACTTAATTCTAAGAAAACACCCTTAAGTGGCTGTTTTAATAAGTCTTCTAGTATCGAAATCACACTTTCTATCCCGTCATATTTTAGAGTAAGGTATGGCTTGGGCAAGGCAGGAAGAGTCTCAAGTATTCCTCCCGATACGGCGAAAACACTGCTTTTCATCCGTAGATCATTATCAAAGTCACTCGATTGAAGTGTGATGTCTTCTTCTTTCAACCAATCACTTAGTTGTGAAAAAGTGATAGCATAATCAACAAGGCCAAATTCGTCAGCTTCTTGTAATTTCGCAATGCATGGGCCAATAAAAACAACAGAGGTATCTGGATGATTCTCTTTGATAAAACGAGCATGAACATTCATCGGAGACGGGATTTGAGAAAGGAGTGGAAGTAATGATGGATAGTACTTTCGAATTAATGAGTTCACTCCTGGGCAGGATGTAGAGATTAATGTGCGGTTTTGTTGTTCCATCATTTGCATGTGGTAAGAGTTTGCCACATGTTTGGCAGCATCTGCCGTTTCAAATACATCGAAGAACCCCAGTTTTTGCAAGGCAAATCTCAATTGAGAAAAAGATGTATCCGGATAATTTGCTAGGTAGGACGGTGCTAATGATACGATAACCTTGGATTGTGTTAAGAGTTTTTTAATTTTAGGAATCTGATTATCTATTTTCTTTGCTCTTTGCGGGCATACGCGATAACACTCCCCACAAAGAATACAGGAGGTAGGTTCAATCTCAGCTTGATGATTAGCAAAGCGAATCGCCTTAACAGGACAATGTCGAATACACTTGTAACAATTTTTACAAGTTTCTGGAGTTAAGTGCAAATAGGTTCTATTTTCCATATATGGCGTGTATCTTTCTTTCAATGACAGGAATCAACGATGTATGAATGTTATCTTTATGAACACCATGAATAATCTCATCATTGATCTTTATAGAAATGCCATCCGTACAGTGTCCCAAGCAAAAAGCTGCTCGTAATTCTATGCTGGATTGGTATTGATGGTTTTCAATGTATTGCTTCAGCAGATCAATTGTTTGGTAAGATCCTTTTAAATGGCAACTACTTCCTACACATACCGCTATTTTTATCATTTGATGTCTCCTTTAGTAACTAGTTTTTGAAGATGATGACTGACAACAGAAAAAGATATCGATAAATCTTCTTGATAAACAAATACATCGCTAGGAACAACTAACGTTGTTGGCGCAAAGTTCCAAATCGCCTTAATACCGGACTCGATAAGTAAATCCGTCACTTCTTGTGCTTGTTCGGAAGGAACGGTTATGATAGCCAATTGAATTTTTAAACGATTACAAATCGGTCTTAATTGAGACATAGGCAATACTTTAATTTGCTTAATTGATTGATCAATCTTTGTTTCATCTTTATCAAAAGCAACCGATATTTCAAGTCCTTTCTCTAAAAACCCTTCGTAATTTAAAAGTGCTTTTCCTAAGTGACCGACCCCTATCAAGCAAGCATGGTTCGTTTGATGATAGCCTAGAAACGTCTCAATTTCATAGACAAGTGTACTTGTGATATGCCCTGTTTTAGGCTTTCCTGGTGATTTCGTGACATATTGAATGTCTTTACGAACTTGAACTTCATTTAGTTCCAAAGCCAAGGCTATTTGCTTAGCACTCACTTTTTGAACTCCAGAATGTTGTTGCTCAAGGAGATATTGATGATACCTCGGAAGACGTTTTAACGTATGAATAGAGATTCTTTTCATTTCTAACTCCATATTGATCATCCTTTACGATAAAGTTTTATCGATATCATAATACCGTATAATCTTCGAATAATCAACTGCGTTTTCGTTGAAAACGGTTTCGATATGGATAGTAGTTACATGTCCATAAACGATACTTTGACATCTACTTATGGATGATTATGAAAGCATAAAGCGCCTTCTAAATGATAATAAAAATGTATGTAGTAAAACATTTATTGGTCTTCAGTTTCCATTCGATAGATGAGTATGTATTTGTTGTATGTCACAAGGAAACCAGAGATTTTTCCTCATCTTATAGGATTTCAAGCGCCATACGAAACAAAAAGAGTCATACAAGATTTCTCTTCTATGACTCATTCATCGTTTTGAAACTTTTTACCTCTTCTTATGCTTTCTCAATAACTCGTCTTAGGAACTCTTGTGTACGCTTGTTTTTTGGCGTGTTAAAGATTATTTCTGGAGTTCCTTCTTCAATGATTTTTCCTTGGTCCATCACAACAATATGATCACCAAATTCTTTGGCAAATCCCATTTCGTGAGTGACGACCACCATCGTCATTCCTTGATTGGCTAAACTCCTCATGACGTTAAGAACTTCCCCGATCATTTCCGGATCAAGAGCACTGGTAGGCTCATCAAAAAGCATGACATCGGGTTCCATGCATAATGCTCTGGCAATCGCAATTCGTTGTTTCTGTCCACCTGACAATTGATTGGGATAACTTTGTTCTTTTTCGGATAGGCCCACTTGTTTCAATAGAATCTTAGCCCTGTTTATCGCTGTTTCTGGCGATTCTTTTTTAACAGTAATCGGAGCGACTGTCAGATTGTCAAGAACGGATAAATGAGGAAACAAATAAAAACCTTGGAAGACCATTCCCATTTTTTCTCGATGTTTATTCATATCAAGACCTTTCGAAGTTAAGTCCGTTCCTTCAAAAAACACTTGCCCAGAAGATGGAATCTCTAATAGATTTAATGTTCGAAGAAGTGTGGACTTTCCTGAGCCAGAAGGCCCAATGATGACAGTCACTTGGTTTTTAACAATATCCAAGGAAACATCATCGAGTGCTTTGGTACCATCTTTAAATACTTTCGTAATTTGACGAACTTCAATCACATTATTTGGCATCTGCTTTCTTCATTCTCCTTTCTAAATAAGCCATCAATTTAGAAGTAGGGAACGTTAGTGCAAAATAAAGCACCGCCGCTACTAGATAGCTTTCCATAAAACTATATGTTTCTGATTTGATCATCGACGCTTGGTAGGTGAGCTCCGCAACCCCAGAATACATCAAGACTGATGTCTCCTTAATCAATGTAACGAACTCGTTACCAAGTGCTGGAAGGATATTCTTGATGGCTTGTGGGAGTATAATTTTACGAAATGTCTGTCCTTGAGTCAGTCCAAGGCTTCTGCCTGCTTCTGATTGTCCTTTGTCAACGCTGGCAACACCAGCACGTACTACTTCAGACATGTACGCACTCGAATTAATAAAAAGTGTAAACATACCAGGAATAAATGGACTAATATCAAAGTTGTTTATCAGCATCACGGGAAGTCTTAACAGACTGTACATGATGATTAATTGTACAACAATTGGCGTTCCCCGTATGATTTCAACATACGCAACGACGATAAATTTTAGGGGTTTAAACGATGACATTCGAACAATGGCCAGTCCTAATGCCAACAGTGTCCCAATAAATACCGCAAGCAACGCCAAAACCAAGGTCACAAATAGACCTTGGAGTAGGAGTGATTGATAATAGGGATCGAGTAAGAAACTAAAATTCATTCGTTGACCTATTCTCCAGAGTTTAAGATGACCATTTGAGCCACAATGTCATCAAGAGTTCCAGAACTTATTAAGTCTGCAATGACTTGGTTAATCAATGCAAGAAGTGTTTGATTGCCTTTTTGTACAGCGACCGCAGATCCACCATCTGGTTCCCCAATGATGAATGGTGCGATGGAAAGACCGCTTAGGTTAATGACATATCCATCCGCAACTGGTTTTTCAACGATGAGACCATCTAGTTGTCCTTGTTGTAAACGAAGTGCTAAATCTGGAACTGCAGCTAAAATCGTTGCTTGTGAATTTGGGAAAAACTCTGCGAGTAAGTCGGCTTGAATGGAGCCCATTTGTGCTCCAACACGTTTAGAAGAAAGGTTCAAAGAATCAATCGAAGAATAGATATTTAGATTGATTGTTTGTATTAGAAGTACTTGAGTTGCTTCATAGTAAATATTCGAAAAGTCAACTTTTTGAGCACGTGCTTCTGTTGGTGTCATCGCTGCCATGACAAAGTCTACTTTTCCGCTTTGTAAGTCATCTAATAAGAAGTCAAAGCTCTTATTCACAACTTTTAAGTTTTTCCCCAATGCTTGGGCGATATGTTTGGCAATTTCGATATCGATTCCAACGATGGTTTGTTTTCCACCAACATTCATTGGCCACTCGTAAGGTGCGTAATCAGCACTCGTACCCATGGTAATGTATTCGGTGAATGACTCGTCTATAACATAAGTGAAGACATTGGAAGAAGAGCAAGCTGCTAAAGTAAAGGTAGTAAATGACATGATGACTAACGCAATGATGGAGAATAATTTTTTCATGATTTGGTGTTCCTCTCTTAACTTTCTATTTTTTGAATAAAAAAACGTCCTACAGCTAACAACGCTGAAAGGACGGAATTTCCCGTGGTACCACCTTACTTCCAAGTAGAAAAATACTTGGCTCATTATCTGTTAACGCCAGATACGATCAACCCTGATCTTAGATGATGTCGTCGGTGAAATGGGTAAAAAATAAAAATCCTTAGCAATTTTAAAAACAAATTTGCTAAGGACGAAATTTCTTCCGTGGTACCACCTTAGTTCCAGTTTCCCGGCCCTTGACATCTGTAACGCAGAATATGCGTTCAACTCTCAAACTTCGAATTGACAGCTCCCAAGCACGTTCATTATCCATTCATCCAAACTCACACCAACCGTTTGGTCTCTAAAAAGAAGTGGGGTAATTACTACTCTTGTTCATTGCTTTGAGACAATTATATCAACTATTTCTAAATACACAATGCTTTTTTCAATGTAAATGTTTTCATAAATTAAATCGATATTTTTAGCAACCGACAGGTATTTTCAAAGGTAATTTGAGCAAATTCTTCATACGATAGATTCCTCATTGAAGCGATTTCTTGTGCGATATAGGGCAAATAGGAAGGCTCGTTTTGCTTTCCTCGGTAAGGCATTGGTGCGAGCCAAGGAGAATCGGTTTCAATCAAGAATCGATCCATTGGAATATGCATCGCAACTTCTTTGGGTACACGAGCGTTCTTAAATGTGACAGGTCCTGCCAAAGAGATATACATATTTTGATCAAGAAAGTCCCGCACCATTTCCACACTTCCAGAATAGCAATGCATAATCCCTTGTGTGGATGAATGCTTGTACTTCTTTAACATTTCTAAGGTATCATGGGCGCTATCACGCATGTGGATGACCAATGGTTTTTTGGTCTTATTTGCAAGTTCGATTTGAAATTGAAACACGGATTTTTGGATCTGTTCGTTTTCCTTATCCCAGTAGTAATCCAATCCACATTCCCCGATGGCCACACATTTGGGATGAAGAAGTTGCTCTTCAAGCAAGTGAAGATCCGCTGGCAAAATATCTTTGGCTGCAGTGGGGTGATAGCCAAGAGCCATATACACTGTCGGATACTTATTTGCTAGTTCTATGGCACGGAGGTTTGTTACAACATCGTATCCAATAACATGAAAGTGGGTAGTCCCAGCTTGAATGGCACGTTGAATCAATTCTTCTGCAATCGGAAACAAATCAGAATCATTTAAGTGAACATGTGAGTCAAACAACATATTGGCACCTCATTCATCAAAACTTATTAAAAGTATACCATATTTGCGGTGTTTCTTCGAAAACAATCTGTAAAAATACAAAGGGAGATGCATAGAGCATCTCCCAAAGGATGGATTACTTTATCTTACTTAATGATTGTAACAACAGATCCAGCACCTACGGTGTGGCCGCCTTCACGAATAGAGAACTTCGTTCCTTGTTCGAGGGCGATTGGGTAGATCAATTCAACGAACATTTCGATGTTGTCCCCAGGCATAACCATTTCGACTCCCTTTGGAAGTTCGATTACACCGGTAACATCGGTTGTACGGAAGTAGAATTGTGGACGGTAGTTAGAGAAGAATGGAGTATGACGTCCGCCTTCATCTTTAGAAAGAACGTATACTTGTGCAGTAAAATTCGTGTGTGGAGTAACCGACTTTGGTTTTGCGATTACTTGTCCACGTTGTACTTCTTCACGAGATACACCGCGTAGTAATAGACCAACGTTATCCCCTGCTTGTGCAAAGTCTAACAATTTACGGAACATTTCAACTCCGGTAACAACCGCAGCTTTTGTGTCACGGATACCAATGATTTCAATGGATTCCCCAACTTTAACAGTTCCACGATCAACACGGCCGGTAACAACTGTTCCACGTCCTGTGATAGTGAACACATCTTCGACTGGCATCATAAATGGTTTGTCGATTTGACGTTCTGGTAATGGAATGTAGGAATCTACTGCTGCCATTAGTTCAAGAATCTTTTCTTCATACACTGGGTCGCCTTCCATAGCACGTAAAGCGGATCCAACGATGATTGGAGTTTCGTCTCCTGGGAAGCCGTATTCTGTTAATAGTTCACGGATTTCCATTTCAACTAATTCGATAAGTTCTGGGTCGTCAACCATGTCAGCTTTGTTCAAGAAGACTACTAGTTTTGGAACGCCAACTTGGCGAGAAAGAAGGATGTGTTCACGAGTTTGAGGCATGGGGCCGTCAGCGGCAGACACAACAAGAATTGCGCCGTCCATTTGAGCAGCACCAGTGATCATGTTTTTAACATAGTCGGCATGTCCTGGGCAGTCTACGTGAGCATAGTGACGAGTTGCAGTTTCGTATTCAATGTGAGCAGTGTTAATCGTGATTCCGCGTGCTTTTTCCTCTGGTGCAGAGTCGATGGAAGCGTAGTCGCGAACAGCACACCAACCTTTTTTCGCTAAAATCATGGTAATGGTAGCGGTCAAAGTGGTTTTTCCATGGTCAACGTGACCAATGGTGCCAATGTTCACGTGCTGTTTCGTACGGTCAAATTTAGCTTTTGCCATTTGTTTATTCTCCTTATACTATTTTTATAGGTTTTTTAGTCGTTATCGATATTATTTTATAACAATTTGTCGTTTATTGCAACAGAATTATCTATCGTGGATTATCCGTTACGACGTTTTACAATTTCTTCTGTGATGGACTTTGGACACTCTTCATAATGCGAGAATTGCATCGTGAAGTTTGCACGCCCTTGAGAGTTCGAACGAAGGCTAGTAGCGTATCCAAACATTTGGGATAACGGTACTTTCGCACTTACTTTTTGGGCATTTCCATGAGAATCTTGACCTTCAATACGGCCACGACGAGAAGTCAAATCTCCAATGATGTTACCTAAGTAATCATCAGGGGTAACTACGTCTACGCTCATAATCGGTTCTAACAATGCTGGTTTACATTTTTCTTTGGCTGTACGTAAGGACAAGGACGCCGCAATTTTAAAGGCCATTTCTGAGGAGTCTACTTCATGATAAGACCCGTCAAACAGAGTTGCTTTAATATCAAGAACTGGATAACCAGCTAAGATACCACCAAGTAATGCTTCTTGAATTCCTTTGTCAATCGTTTGAATGTATTCACGAGGAACAACACCACCAACGACTTTATCCACGAACTCATATCCTTTGCCAGGATTTGGTTCGTATTTGACCCATACGTGTCCATATTGTCCACGTCCACCAGATTGACGAACAAATTTTCCTTCGCATTCAGCGGATGTCTTAATGGTTTCGCGGTAAGAAACTTGTGGGTTACCTACAGTAGCTTCTACCTTGAATTCCCGTTTCATCCGATCAACGATAATTTCTAAGTGGAGTTCACCCATTCCAGAAATAATCGTTTGGGAAGTTTCTTGGTCTGTAAATGTACGGAATGTTGGATCTTCTTCCGCAAGTTTCGATAACGCAACGCCCATTTTGTCTTGGTCGTTTTTCGTTTTCGGTTCAATTGCGACAGAAATGACGGGTTCTGGGAAATTCATTTTTTCTAAGATAACATGGGTTCTCTCAGAACAAAGGGTATCTCCTGTAATCGTGTCTTTCAATCCGATTGCTGCGGCGATATCGCCACAGTATACTTTATCAATTTCAGTACGGTGGTTCGCATGCATTTGTAGAATACGACCCAACCGTTCTTTTTTGTTTTTGGATGCGTTGAAGATGTAAGAGCCTTTTTCAGCGACACCGGAGTAGACTCTAAAGAAGGTTAAGCGTCCAACGAACGGGTCAGTCATGACCTTGAAAGCAAGGGCAACGAAATCAGCGCTGTCTTCATGCTCAATCACTACTTCTTCTTCATACTTATTGTGTCCTATTACTTGGGCTACTTCTACTGGAGATGGTAAATAATCGATGACTGCATCAAGCATTGGTTTAACACCTCTGTTTTTGAATGCAGATCCGCAAATGATTGGGAAGAATTCTACGGTTAATGTTGCGGCGCGAATCGCCTTTTTCAACATGCTAGGTGTTACTTCTTCTCCATCGAGATAGGTATTCATCAATACTTCATCGTATTCCGCAACAGCTTCAATTAAAACCGTCCGCTTTTCATTGGCGATTTTGACTAAGTTTGCTGGGATTGCTTGGATTTCATAGTTTTCTTCAGCGCCACCGTCGAAAACGATTGCTCTCATTTCAACTAAGTCCACCATACCTTTGAAGGTATCTTCTGATCCGATTGGCCATTGAATGGCTTCGGCTTTTGCTCCTAAACGCTTATGAATGGAGTCTATTGAGTATGCAAAATCTGCTCCGGTCTTGTCCATTTTATTGGCAAAGACGACACGCGGAACTTTATACTCATTGGCTTGACGCCATACTGTTTCGGTTTGAGGTTCAACACCAGCTTGTGCATCAAGCACCGTCACGGCACCATCCAAAACACGAAGTGAGCGGGAAACTTCAACCGTAAAGTCGACGTGGCCAGGAGTATCGATAATGTTAACTCTGTGATTTTTCCAAAAAGCGGTAGTCGCAGCGGCCGTAATGGTGATACCACGTTCTTGTTCTTGTTCCATCCAGTCCATTTGCGAAGCCCCATCATGGGTTTCTCCGACTTTATGGATTTTTCCGGTGTGGAATAAAACACGTTCCGTCGTCGTGGTTTTCCCGGCATCAATGTGCGCCATGATGCCAATATTTCGTGTTTTATCTAATGTATATTCACGTGCCATAACTGGTTCCTTCCTTTAACTAAAAACGGTAATGAGCGAAAGCTTTGTTTGCTTCGGCCATTCTGTGCATATCTTCTCTTTTTTTAACGGATGAGCCGGTTCCGTTGGAAGCGTCTACGATTTCTTTCGCAAGACGTTCTTCCATGGTCTTCTCATTACGAAGGCGTGAGTATTGTACCAACCAACGAAGTCCTAATGTAAGACGACGATCACTTCTTACTTCACCAGGCACTTGATAGTTTTGTCCACCAATACGACGACTTCTAACTTCAAGAACAGGCATAATGTTATTCAATGCATCATTGAACACTTCGATTGGTTCTTTCCCTGTGATTGCTTGTACACGAGTGAAAGCTCCATATAGAATGTTTTGTGCAACTGCTTTTTTACCTTCAATCATAATGCTATTGATTAATTTTGTGACTAATTTCGAATTGTAAATGGGGTCTGGTAAGACGTCCCGTTTAACGATTTTTCCCTTACGAGGCATAATTCATTTCCTCCTTTCGAACGATAATGGAATGAGTTTTAGTTGCTCTCTTTAGTAGTGTGGTGTTATTTTTTTCCAACAGGTTTAGCACCTGGTTTTGCGCCTGGTTTTCCAGGAGCTACTTTCTTAGCACCGTATTTGGAACGGCTTTGCATTCTGCCAACAACAGCAGTTGTATCTAGTGTTCCGCGAATGATATGATAGCGAACACCAGGTAAGTCCTTCACACGGCCACCGCGAATTAACACGACGCTATGTTCTTGCAACTTATGTCCAACGCCAGGAATATATGCGTTGACTTCTCCACCATTCGAAAGACGTACACGCGCATATTTACGTAGCGCTGAGTTCGGTTTCTTTGGAGTCATTGTTGCGACACGTACACACACACCACGCTTCTGAGGCGCAGCTTGATCGGTATATACTTTCTTCTTACTGTTAAATCCGATGTTTAATTGAGGAGCTTTGGATTTAACGATTTTGTCTTGACGACCATTCTTAATTAGTTGGTTAATAGTAGGCATTCTTTTTCCTCCTTTCGTACCCACACACCCGGGAGGTGCATTTGTGTCATTTTTATAAGGCAGCATATGCGGCCTTGGTAATGATTTTTACAGCATGTACATTATACACTACAGTACTAGGTGTGTCAAGTACAAATAATCTGCTTTATTTCTTAATCATATAGGGAATTGTGACTGTGATTCTTTACAGCCTCAATTCCCTATCAGGTGTATTAAAATATCGATTTACAATCGCCAAACAACGGACAATCACACACGGAGTACAACGATTCGTGATCAATGTCTTTGATTTGAACCACATCTTCTACCCGTAGATTTGAAATGTGTGGTGTTAAATAGGTTTCTTTCACATACTCTTCTTTCATTAAGTCCGTACTTAAGTATTTCTTGTTATCATCAGGAAACATCGTTACCACACAAGCTTGTTGTCCTAACATATGACACGCTTTTATCGCTCCTAAGAAATTAGCACCAGACGAAATTCCTACCCCGTATCCAAGCTCGCTAGCAAGTCGTTGTGCCATGATAATCGAATCGCCATCATCCACATCAAGAATGTCATTCAGTTTTGAAAAATCGATTAAATCCGGAATGAACTCGTCTGAAATCCCTTCAATCCGATGCTTTCCTACCTTATTCCCAGTCTTAAGAGTGGGCGAGTTTTCTGGCTCAAGTGGATAGAGTTTGATGAACGGATTAATTTCGCGTAAATATTTCCCAACTCCCATGATCGTTCCGCCTGTTCCAACTCCTGCGACGAATGCATCTGGAACCTTTTGAAAATGTTGTAACTGACGCCATATTTCTGGACCCGTGGTGAGATAATGGGCTTCTGAATTGCATTGATTGGAGAATTGCGAAGGTAAAAACACATTGCTATGTTCTTCTGCATACGTTTTTGCCAAGGCAATACTACCTTTAAATCCACCTTGTTCTTTTGATACCAAGATAATTTCCGCACCGAAACTCTTAATCAAATTAACGCGTTCTTTGCTCATCCATTCTGGCATGTAGATGCGTACTTTATGACCAAATGCTCTTCCAATGGCCGCAAAAGCAATTCCTGTATTGCCACTTGTGGCTTCACAAATGACTGTACTTGGTTTCAAGTTTCGAAACTTATAGGCATTATACAAAATATGAAGTGCCATCCGATCCTTGACACTTCCTGTTAAGTTGTAGTGCTCATGTTTCACGTATATGGAATAATCCATTCCTCGAAACGTGAAAGAAATCTTACTCAAGGGAGTTGATCCA
Source organism: bacterium (assembly GCA_030684695.1). GTDB lineage: Bacteria > Bacillota_I > Bacilli_A > Izemoplasmatales > Hujiaoplasmataceae > JAUXXX01. The sequence goes on along the minus strand of JAUXXX010000040.1, from coordinate 4,134 downwards.
ATCAAATTGCACATTTGTTTAAAAACTGTTTTGTTTTCCATAGAAGGTTTCTAAATTCTCCATAAGAATTGTCGTGCCTCTATTATACACTGTTTAAAAACGGCTGAAAATGCCTACATAAAAATATTAATCATCATGCTAAAGCAACAAAGAAAAAGACACAATAAATAATCGTGTCTTTAAAGTTTGCCTAAAGTTCCTATATAAACAGTAAATATTTTTAATCCATCTAATCCTAGAGCTTTGTTCACGGCATCGTCATCAAATGCCGCAATGGCACAAGTTCCCATATGAAGTTGACTTGCTAATAGATATAAATTTTGACTTACATGTCCTGCATCTAGAAATAAATAACGAATGCCTCGCTCTTGATATCGATATCCCATTCGGTCGAAATCACACACCCAAAAAAATGTTAGAGCTGCTTGTTGAATCATTTGTTGGTCGTAGCATGCATGTAACAAGTTTTCTTTCATGGAAGAATCAAAGGATACCATTCCTAGACTATGTGTGGATGCAATATAACGATACAATCCACTACGCAATCCTTCGACATGATTGATGAATAAATAGGTCTCAAACGCATGCCTGGCACCAGCAGAAGGCACCGTGCGAAGAGTTGCGCTTTTCAACTGTTTGCGTATCCCTTGGGTCATATATAACACATAAGATAGTTCTTCTACACGAAGAGGCTGATCCGTATAACTTCGAATGGATTCCCGTTTTAATATGGCCTCTTTGACATCCATGGCAGGTACAATTACTGCGAAAGGATCTGGAAGAGTAATAACTTCCCCTTCAAAAGGCTGCTCAAGGAGTGGTTGAGGAAGACCCAACTGTTGATCGGAACTACTCATATTTTTGTATTTCGTTGCTTCAAGAAAATGCTCCAACACATCATACTTCATGACTGTTTTTCTCCAATCGATAGGTAGCTTGCTTGTTTGAATACATCAATTCATCCAACCGATTCATGAATTCGACAATACTCGCATCCGATCTTTCATCAAAATAATCCATTCCAATCGACAAATGAATTTCAAACTCGAATTTCTTGGATACATTTAGTTGATTTACATTGTCGATGAGTTTTCGCTTAAAAAAATCCAAATCGGTTTCTTTATCCAAAAACAATAATACCGCAAATTCATCGCCACCGAATCTTGCAATAAAATCCTGACTACGAAACGTAGATTGTAATATTTTAGCAACTTCTTTTAAAGCCAAATCTCCAGTATCGTGTCCGTAGGTATCATTGATGGATTTAAAACGATTCAAATCGATAACGCAACCAGCAATTCTTCCCAATTCACCATGCTGCTTTTCAATCACTTTCATGTAATTTTCATATTCGCCTTTGTTGTAAAGTCCTGTTAAGTAATCCTGACTGGATCGTTCCAGTTGAACAAACACATAGACCATTAAGCACGATAACGTAGCGGTTGGCCAAATAATCAACAGTCCATAGAAGAAAACCTGTAACAATCCTCCAATGGCCGGAGGCAATGCAAACAACAATAAGGGGATAAAACTTTGTTTTCGAATGGAGAAGCGGAATCGAATCAAATCATACATGGCAAGCAATAAGTAGAAATACATAATTCCTGCATTTAAGTAAAACAGGTCTCCTCTTGCATATGTGTTTGTCTCACTGATTGTAAAAAAGAATCCATAAATGGGGCTCAATAAACCCAAAACAAAATTGAGAAGGAAGGGTGCGTAGATGAATAGACGATATTTTCGTAACCGCTGTCCATCCTTATGAATGTAAAAATCTACATAAAGAAACCAAGTAATGGTTAACAATGGTCCGATTGTATACAAAATGGTGGAAGAAAATCCATTCATGAATAAATAAAAAGATCCTGGAAGTCCTTCGACAGATATTTGAATAAAATCTACAATTAAAAGGGTCGTATTGACAAGCAATATCGAACTAAATAACTTGCGATCTCGAGCAAATTGCTCTTTGTGTTGTCGTAAACTAATATAGAGGATGAGCAGTACGACAATTGAGAAAATATATAGTGGAATTGTTTGATACATGATATCCCCCCTTTGCAATCAAATTATACTACATAAGTGCATAAATATCACTGATATCAAATACAATCGAAGCAATATGTTGTAGATGTATGACTCTTCCAATGTGTTGCATCTCACAAATAATTAAAAAATCTGCATTAATTGTTTGTTTCTAAAAATAATTAGCCACAGGGTCAACTACATAACACCCATTCGTGTGTTTTCAAGCATCTCTGATTACTCGTTTGAATCTTCTTGAAACAAATGATGAGTAAAGGCTTCTGGATCTTCTAGAAACTGTTTCATTAATCCCACATTTTTGGCTTCATGGAAAGAGATTGGATGGAATCCTTCTTCGTTTAGTTGGTAGATTGTTGAGTTTGGATAAGCCATAATTACAGGTGAGTGTGTAGAAATAATCAGTTGGTTTCCTGCATCCACTGCTGCTTTGATGAGGTACAAAATTGCCAATTGATTTGTAAATGATAAAGGGGTTTCAATTTCATCGAGTAAGTAAAGCTGATTCGTACGAATTCTCGACTTAAAAAAGGATAAATAGGCTTGTCCGTGCGATGATTGAAGTAAGTCTCGATCATGTAAGTTCTTCACTTCATGAATGGTTCTATGATGTGCAGAACCAGCCATAAGTTTTGAATATGTAGACTTGTTCTTGTACTCTTCTTGTATTTCTTCAAGTGCGTTTTTGGAGTCATCTACTGCTTGCTGAAGCTGATGGATGTAGGATGTAAAATCCTCGGATGAAAAAAGTAAGCCCTTTGGTTTTTTGAGCACATAGTCGATGTCAATACGAATAGATTGAACTTTGACCAAAGGCTTTCCTATGTGATTGATGGATAAGGCAGCTCCGAGCAGCTCCAGAAATGTTGATTTCCCACACCCGTTTTCTCCTACAATAATGGTTACTGGTGTTGGAAAACATAGTCGTTGATGAAAGATTGGTAGATAGAAAGGATAGGTATCCTGGTCTTCTTTGTGCAAATAAACACTATTAATCAACATATTCCACCTCTATATTTTTGATAGTGTACCATGATTCAAGATAAAAAAAAGCACATGGATGGAAAAATAAAAAGCGATATGGAAATGATCCATATCGACTGTTCCACATTTTTTATTTTGCTACGTATTTACAACGTATGGGAGAAACAATTAACTCTTCTTTTTTTAATTGATCAAATGCCTTTTGAACTACTTCTTTATCCAGATTTAAAGCTTTCACAACATCTGCTACCCCAACAGGACTTTGGGCTTTTTTTATCCAATCTAGTACTTCTAGTTTTGACATAGTCTCACCTCTACCATATGGTCTATTGTAAAAGATTTAAACACTAATATCAATAGAAATGTCAAAATTACATGGAATTTATAGACTTCATTTCCTTTTATGACTTGGTTTATCGTTTTAGAGAAAATCGGTGAATCACGACTAGGATCGACGGAAGGAGTTCAATCAAACAAATAACTGCAAAACTCAGAGTGATGAATGAAATCATAGGGGCATAGTCAGATGGTTGAATGGATAGACTTATGTACAATTTAGAAAAAGTTGAATATAGGGAAAGCATAAAGAGAAAGTGTAGTACATAAATAAACCATGGACTCTTCTTTGTTAAGACATATTGGAGAAATGCTATGAAAATAAAGAATGCAAAAAAGATAAATATTGCTCCATATATTTGCAAAAAGATATCCGATAAGTATGCTACTAAAACAATGATGACACCAAATACATCAGGCAAATTCAATAGGGCTTCATAATCGATTTTATCAGCAAAATAAAATGCAAGAATAGCAAAAGCAATATAACTAATGAACGTCAGTAGTGTAAGAATGGAAATGGCTTTTCTCATTATGCTCCTCCGCTAATAAAGATATTGTAACATACTGTTATTTATTTAACAACATAAAAAAAGAAAAACCCCAAATGGAATTCCATTTGGAGTCTTTTTAGAAAGAAGCCTGGCAACGTCCTACTCTCGCACAATTGTACTACCATCGGCGCTGAAGTGCTTAACTGCTGTGTTCGGGATGGGAACAGGTGTGTCCACTTCGCCATCGTCACCAGACTTTTCTTTCAAAACTGGATAT
>JAUXXX010000023.1 GCA_030684695.1 bacterium | reverse complement strand
GGTTTCGTTTGGATGAAAGGTTTGATTGTGATATAATGTATTTGTTTAAAAAGAAACTGTTTGATTTTTATAACTTAATCGAGGTAAACACATGAGAGAAGCATTGCTGGTTGATTTTTATGAGTTAACAATGGCCAATGGGTATTTTGAAGCCGGTAAAAAAGATGAAGTTGCTATGTTTGATTTATACTTCCGATCGGTTCCAGATAGTGGTGGATACGTAATATGCGCCGGACTGGAACAAGTCGTCCATTATTTGCAAAACCTTCGATTTGATGACAATCAAATCGAATATTTACGAAACAAGAAGTTGTTTTCTGAACGGTTTTTATGTTATCTAAAAGAGTTTCGATTTACAGGAGATGTGGATGCCGTCAAAGAAGGCAGTGTTGTTTTTCCAAATGAACCTCTCTTAACGGTCACTACTACTCTAATAGAAGCTCAATTGATAGAAACTGCATTGCTCCTATACATCAATCATCAAAGTTTAATCGCTACCAAAGCGCAACGCATTGTACGAAGTGCAGAAGGCAGAAGTGTATTTGAATTTGGTACAAGAAGAGCTCATGGATCCGATGCTGCGGTTTTGGGAGCCAGAGCGGCCTATATTGGTGGCGTTCATGGAACGTCATGTGCTCTTGCTGACATTGAATATTTAGTACCAGCAATGGGAACCATGGCTCATTCTTGGGTTCAACTGTTTCCAACTGAACTCGAAGCCTTTTTCCAATATGCGAAAACCTATCCACGATCAACTACTCTTCTAGTAGACACCTACAATGTATTACAAAGTGGTATTCCCAATGCCATAAAAACTGTGCAAGCTGTGTTATGGCCCTTAGGAATTAAAAAGGCAAAAATTCGGATTGATTCAGGAGATTTGGCTTATTTAGCAATGGAGTCAAGGAAGTTGTTAGATCATGCTGGATGTCAAGACGTTCAAATTTTAGTATCCAATTCATTGGATGAAACTTCCATTGCTGATTTGCTTCGACAAGGAGCTCCCATTGATGGTTTTGGGGTTGGAGAACGATTGATTACCGCTAAGAGTGATCCCGTTTTTGGTGGGGTTTATAAATTGGTTGCGACGGTTGAAGAAGGTAAAGTAATACCTAAAATAAAAATAAGTGAGAATCCTGATAAGATTCCCACTCCCGGAGCGAAACGGTGGATGAGACTGTATGCAACTGATACCAAAAAAGCAATTGCAGATTATTTAATGGATGCTTCAGAAGCGTTGGATTCTTCCAAACCTTTGACGTTGTTTGACCCAGTACATACATGGAAACAAAAAACGATTACTCATTATACCGCAAAAGAAATGCGAGTACCCATTTTTAGAAAAGGGCAATTAGTATATGCTCTTCCATCGTTAGAAGAAATCAGAGCGTTTCGCCAAACCGAACTTGATTCGATGTGGGCAGAAGTGTTGCGGCTCCAAAATCCACATAAGTATTATGTTGATTTATCGTTATCATTATGGACAATGAAAGAAACCATGATTCAAACTCATCGTTTTCATACCGTGGAGGAATAGCATTGAAATTAACACTTACTACTTTTAATCTCCGTCTTGATAGCCATTTGGACGGAAACAATCGATATCTTGTAAGAAAAAAACACTTACTCCCTTACATTCAACAACACGTAACGGATATTCTTTGTTTTCAAGAAGTACTTCCCTTCATGAAAGATGATTTGATCCAATCACTTCCCAACCACACGGTTGTAGGAGATTTTCGCAAAGCAGGATCTGAAGCAGTTCCCATTGCTATTAATAAGCAACGGTTTCATATCAAAGAAGCCATTACCATTTGGTTAACCAACACGCCTCTAGAAGAATCAATACTTGCCCGTTCCGCTCATCCTCGCATTGCGACGATTTGTGAGTTGTCCTCTAAAGAAATTGACCAATCCTTTTTGGTAATCAATACCCATTTAGATTATTTGCACGCAGATGTAATTGAACAACAAATGAACTATTTGATGGCTTATATTGATTCAAGGATTGATTGGATGGGTTATCCCATTTTGTTAGCAGGGGACTTCAATCAAACCCCAGATAGTGCAGTATGTACTTTTCTACAATCACGTAGTTTAACATCCGTGTATGAATTTCTACCCCCAAACATTAAAACCTTCCATGGATTTCAACCAATCGTGAATGGAAAACCCATTGATTATTGGTTTTTCACCAATCACTTTCAATTTGTAGAAGCATTGATTGATACGTCCAGTCCCGAAGAAGGATATTATTCCGATCACTATCCGGTTTATCTCGTTGTAAAGTTATAAAATACAGCACGTTTCTATAAGAAATGTGTTTTTTTTATGATTTAAGGAAACCGATTTCTTTAATTATTACAAAAACAGAGTGTAAGCGCTTGACAAGAAAACGATTCTATTTTATAATCAAGTTAGGAAACCGATTTCCTTATAGGAGGGCAGAATGAAAAAGATAATACTTTTCTTATTAAGTTTTACCGTACTATTTGTGGTTAGTGCATGTTCTACGACGATGCTACCAATCACTACTAGTCCAACCACCGCACCGACGTCACAAAGTACTACGAATGTACCTAGTACCACGGTTTCATCTGTAGATACGACGACTTTACCACCAACTACTACTTTACCACCTGTTACAACTACCACCACGACGATTACAACTCATGGTACCACAACCACCTTACCACCAGTAACAACGACTACCTCAATCACCACGACTCAAACAACTACATTACCAACGACTCAAACAACCACTGTCACGACTACACCAGTAGAAGAAGATTTGGTTATTACTTTACGTGACGCAAAGAGCTTTATTCTAGCAAACACGTTAGAAGAAATTAATCTATCTCTTTACAAATACAAAGCAGACTTTGGCGAAGCTCTCCTTTCTCAAGGTGTCTTTTTATCGTTACCAGCAGGCATAAGTGTTCAAGATGGAAAGATGATTGCTCAAAACAAAGGTATTTTTCATCTTACTTTTCAAATAGGATCCACTCAAACCATCCTTACACTGATTACAAAATTAGCAAGTGAGACTGAATATGTGGTTTTTGAAGCGGATTATTCATCGCTTCCTAATGGACCTCTGCCAGCTGGGTATACCATCAATATTGGAACTGCTGGAATTGTGGATGGAAAACTTCAACTCGATGGAAGGGCATCCAATCCTACCAGAGTGCTATTACCAGCATATTTACAAGGATTCAAGAACTATATCATTGAAACTGATTTTTCAATTCTTTCGGCAAACGAACCTTCCCGTTGGGCTTCAGTGATGTTCCGCTTTGGGGGTGCAGGCTACTTCCAAATGGCAATTAGGCAAAATGCAATGGCCACCAATGGTGTCGAATTTGCGAAATGGGTAAACAATGGATGGAATGTTCCTAAGACCATTGCATACAGTGAAACCATCAACGCAGCGAAAATGTATCGTTTACGTATTGATCTTTTAGGCGATGTAGTCAATGAATACATCGACGGACAATTACTCATCAATTATGAAAATGCCAGTGACTACAGCAGTGGTTTTATCGGCATGCAAGCGAATGGAAGTGTAGCGGTGTATAACAATATTCGAATTACTGTTCCTGTCGATTATATCGATAATTCTAGTTTAGAGTTAACTACAGTACCAACCCTTTATCACGCTCCAACGGGGATTGTATTACCTCCAGCTGCGATGATGTGGGTCAATACAGTTCAAGACATTTTGGATATGAGTCATG
>JAUXXX010000057.1 GCA_030684695.1 bacterium | reverse complement strand
ACAACAACGCGTTGCGATTGCGAGAAGTTTGATTAATAATCCAAAAGTAATCTTAGCAGATGAACCTACTGGAAATCTTGATAGTGATTCAACTGAACAAGTGTATGAACTCTTACGCGAAATCAATCACAAGTATAAAACCACATTCATCATCATTACACATGACCGACACATCGCTCAAAAAGCAGATCGGATCATTGAAATCAAAGATGGGCGTATCAATCTAGATATCACAAGAAATTTGTAACCAAAAAACCGTTGAGCTAATGCTTCATCGGTTTTTTTATTGGATTAATGCTCTATAGTTGCGATAAATTACTCGCTAATATTCGTACACCACTGGTAATTTGCTCTTCTAGATTTTTCCGCTTCCAATGGATAATTAACGTAAAACGGTCTTTATTAAGTGGTGGCTCGGACTGTTTTTGAATAGCTTTTATGGTGGAAAGTCCTCCCATCCATGCAAAAGGGAAATAGTGAGTAACGAGCAACCCAACAATTTTCTTTGTTTGTGAAGTGTCTTTCAAAAAGGATTGAATTAGTTTAGGTGGAAGAAACCCATGAACTGGTGTACATAACACATAATAATCATGAATGGATAAATCCACTTGGTGCTTGATGGATGTGGATTCTGGTGTGAGGAATTCGTCTGTTGTTTCGATGGGTAATATCTCGGATTCTAAGGACAAGTGCTTCAATTCTTCTTGTAGACGATGAGCTACCTTCATAGTGTTTCCTGTGAGTGATAACACAATTAATCCAATTTTCATTTCCTTCTCCTTTTTGTTTTATACATAATAATAGCTGATTACCATGTATCCTCAACTTGGTCATCTATGGCTGATAGCCAATGGTTGTATACAGCTTGTGACGATAATTCTGATAACGATCATTAATGGTATTCACGATTTTCCCAGAGTGTAACATTTCCTCAAACTCTCTGAATGGAATGATCTGATAATCGATGGTTTCTCCAGGTTGTAAAGTAATAATCGATTCATCAATTTCTTTTTGACATACAAATGAATAAAACAAATAATCAACTCCAACGGTTCGATGCAAACAGGTGATTTCTTCTACGCTCGCTTGAATCCCCGTTTCTTCGAATAGTTCACGGATGGCCCCTTGTTCTTTAGTCTCCCCTAATAATACAGAACCTCCTGTAATCTCCCATTGTAAAGGAAATGTTTTTACAGGATCACGCTTGGTGATTAACACTTGGTGGTTGTTTGTTATCACTATAATCTCGACCACTACATGATACAGTCCAATAGGAATCGGATGGTCCCGTTGTAAAATGGTAGAAGTAATTTCCTCTTCGATGGTATAAGCATCCCATAGTTCCATGTTAGAACACTTCTCCAAAGACGATGGTCACTAATCGTTGATATTCCACATATAATGCTATCTCGTTGAATCGCTGCAATGCGTGAAGAATCTTGGTGTAATACCATTTTTGACTTTCAAATGGTCGTTTAAAAAAAGACCAGAGCTGTTGAGGATTTGTTTGAGCTCCTTGAATCATCGTTCTTAAGTTGGCAATTTTATCTGCTAACACCAATACAATTTTTTCTAGATCTGTTTCAATAAATAAAGTGTCAATGGTATGTTGCTTGCGAACTTCCCAACTATCTTTCTTTTCTTCAGTATTAAACAAAACGAGCTCCGCTACTCTTGACCCAAACTCTGCTTCAATATCCTCTTTTGTAGTAGGTGTATCTTCGATGGTATCATGAAGCAGAGCAGAAATCACTACTTCTTCTGAGTAGCCATTTTGTGCTAATAAAAGCGCTGTTTCAAATGGGTGAACAATGTAGGGAATGCTTGTTCCTTTTCTTGTTTGATATTGATGTTTGATGGTCGCAAACTCAATGGCTTTTGTAATATTCATATTCATCCTTCTTTCATAATCAAATCATATCACAAAATCAAAATAGAGGAAAGGTAGATTATCATACCCCAGCTATATACTGATTAAAAAAAAACAAAGGCACGATGTGCCTTTGTAATGAAAAAATGATTATGTCGAGGATGAATTAAGGTTGGAACGCTCCAAAAAGAACAAGCCAAGTTAGAAGAGTTTTCGCAACAAGTGACAATATGATATAACCACGTTCTCCGTATAAATAGTTCTTAAACTTGCCTTTTCCTAAATACTGAAGAACCATGTTCACTGGGAATGTGTTAAATGCCACAAAATAAGTGACCAAGATTGCCCAAACAAAGCCCGGAACTTGGCCAATATTCGGATTGACCCCGATGTAAAACGCAATGGCTAACCATGGAGCTAAACCGATGACAGAACCAAAGATAAATGGGAGCCAATTAACCTTTTTTCCTACCTTGGACTCGCCAGCATTTAACAATTCCATGTCAAGACCAAATAAGTTCATCGCAGCATTTGCAAGTGCAATGAGAACAAATACAGCAATATCACGAACACCAAATAAAGAAGAAATCAATACAATCATCAAGGATGAGCTAATCGCATATTCATACCAACGAAGCTTGTTGATGCCTTGTTTTAAATCTGAAACATATTTTTTCTTGTATGGAACAGCAATGATGAAATGAAATAGCGCTGAAATTAACAAGAAAGATGCAGTTAATGGTAAGAATGGCAATTCAAATAATGTCTCAGTGGGTGTGAGTACCAACCCTTGTCCTTGGACAAAATTTAAATAGTTTCCAATGACAGGAATTGTAAAAGATTGTGCCCCAGATCCGTCCAAATTAGGATAGACAAAGAAAGCGAAGAGCAACATCAATAACCCTTGTACCAAGTGAACAGAGCCCATAATCTTATTAAATCGGATGAGACTTTCAGGTGACAACTTGTCTGGTTTTTGTTTTATGTTTGTCATAATGATTCTCCTTTTTTATTACTATAATAACTGTATTTTATCATTACTTATAGATTAATTCAAATGAATCGGCTTAGATTAGCAACAAATTAGTAAATATTAAAGAAATTCAGATTACGATTCAAATCGTGAGAGTCTTTTTGAAAAACGATGATGTTAAATCCCCATAGTTAGGCACAAAATTACAGAATGCAAGTCAACAAACTATCGAGCTAACTTAGATAGAATTTTGCGAAATTGGATCGTTTGAAACAATTCATCATAAAAATCAAGTGGGCCATTTTAGTGGCCCTCTTCATTCATTGAATAGTATGATTGATTTTTTCAATTATTTCTCTTCGTTTGCCCATAAAGTAAAGTTTAAAGCTATCTGCTTCTGCTTTGATTACAAATTGATTGTTTAATCCAAATAGACCCTTTTTAATCTCGTGATGTTTAATAAACTCAAACGAAATCCGAAATTTCTCTTTTTCTGGTTTTGTCCCCCATAAATTACTGTAAAAACAGACCAACTGATCTTTGTAGATTCCGACAAATCCATCACTACCTGCCCCAGAAGTTCTTCCCGTAACAACATTGGCTACCTTATATGTATTCGAGTAAGAAATAACAACTTTTGCGACTAATTCTCTTTCATCGCATAACTCAAGTTGTTTCGCAAGTTGAACCAACTCTTCTTGTTTCATACTTTCCCCCCTTTTTCTTTATTATAAACCTCATTTTGTATCCATGAAATACTTATCAAAAAAAAAGTCAACTTTTTAAAAAGTCGACTTATGATGAATCATAATCAAATTATTGTACTGTGATGGTTTTTGCCCAATCCATGTACATACTTTTGCTCTTTTCTAAATTTTTAGCGACACAAAAGAAATTCATTGTATAATAATGGCTCGTACCTTCTTTAATCACCAACATATATCCAAAGCTTCTACCATCAATTTCTCTTGTGTAATACGCGTAGGTGAATTGAATCCCGTTTTCATCAAAGGTTAGAATGTCTGAATCTACGCCTCCAGCATTATCCACTACTGCATCAATGTACTCTTGTAAATTGTCAATTCCATAGGAGCGAAGACTGACTTTGCTTTCACGCAACCCAACAAACATATGATTTTTTGACTCTAGAAACATCGGAAACTCAAGAGATTCTCCTTGAATGAAATCATCGCTTAATTCAATGGTAATCCCAGATGCTTCAAATACTTCAGAAGATGCACTGCACGCACTTAACACAACTGTAAAGCCGACAATCATCCATAATAAAAATACTTTCTTGACCATATTCACTACCTTCTTTCTTATTGAACCGTCATAAATGGTATTATACCACTCTACTATTCCTTATTAAAGTAAAAGTTTAATTTTTTAGAATGTCTAATTGTGCACTTTCTACCCAAAAGATAAAAACTTAATTAACTTGATAACGATGTTTACAAGTATATATATACACCTCATAAAATCCGTTAAATTCCACCACGGGGGAAATCGACACAACCACAAAAACGCCACTATTACGTTATAATCGTAGTTTTCCATTGATAGATAGTAATTTTTGACGGTTTAAAGTACTTAGAGTTTGGTCTTGACCACTTGAATCAATTGGATGATTCAAGTCTAGTGCCTTACAGCAAAAGTATTCCAAAAACAATTCATATTGACTAACAAGGCTCCAATCGCCGCCGAGTCGGAAATCCCCGCCATATATAAAAACACCCAACATTGTCCGCTGTTGGGTGTTCATTTTTTTGATTGGGTGTAGGTATTTGACGTTTACCCTTTACCCATTTTCAAAGGAAACATTTCATTGTCTTTTAGCACAAAAAAAGAGCACGATTTTCGTGCTCTATCATATTTATAATGGTCGAGATGATGGGATTTGAACCCACGACCTCTTGGTCCCGAACCAAGCGCGCTACCAAACTGCGCCACATCTCGTCGTGGTTCTTCTATAAGCAGTAAACTGCATAATAAGCGGCTGGCGGAAGAGGTGGGATTCGAACCCACGTGCCCTTGCGGACAACTGCTTTTCGAGAGCAGCTCGTTACAACCACTTCGATACTCTTCCAAAGAGGGCGATATAAATCGATTGGAGCAGGTGAAGGGAATCGAACCCTCATAGTCAGCTTGGAAGGCTGAAGTTCTACCATTGAACTACACCTGCGTGAGATGTTTTTGATATAAAAACAAATCGCCGGCATAAAAAAAGTGGAGCAGGTGAAGAGAATCGAACTCTCATAGTCAGCTTGGAAGGCTGAAGTTCTACCATTGAACTACACCTGCAACATAGTGCAAAAATATATTAACATAAGGCCTATCAAGTGTCAACTAAAAAAGCGGCTATGCGCTGTTTTTTTCCGCGATTCTCATCTTTGCGCTGTGTGCTCGATTGTTCAAAAGAAGTTCTTCTGAAGAAGGATAGATGACTTTGGAATGAACAAGTTTTAATGGGGGAACTTCTGTGGGGATATAAGCCAGTCCTTTGGGTATAAAAATCGTCGATTGATCACGAAAGACTGTTTTACAAATACGATCTTCTAAAGAATGAAAGGTGATGACTACTACCCTACCACCTTGTTTTAGGCAAGTGATTGCTTGAAGCAAACTATCTTCGAAGGCTTTCAACTCATCATTCACTGCAATGCGTAAGGCTTGAAACGTTTGCTTTGCTGGATGACCCTTTTGACGAAGAATCTTGATGGGTAATGCACTCTTAATGACTTCTACTAACTCAAAAGTAGTGTGAATGGGTTGAATGGCGCGTTGTTTGATAATTGCATTCACAATCCACTTTGCTTGATCTTCTTCTCCATAGCGATATAAGATTTCAAGTAAGGCTTCTTTTGAGGAGTGATTCACTATTTCAAATGCTGTCAACGATGCTTGTTGGTTCATTCGCATGTCCAAGGGGCTATCATGCTGATAGGAAAATCCTCGCTGTGGAATATCAAATTGAAAGCTAGAAACCCCAAGATCGTATAAAATTCCGTCTACTTGAGTAATAGATCGATTGGCTAACTCTTGTGCTAATTGTCGAAAATTGGCTTTGATGTAAGTAATATTTGAATACTCCTTGAGGCGATTAGAAGCAAAACTATGAGCAAATTCATCTTGATCAAATGCAAAAAGATGACCAGTAGTCAACTGTTTCAAGATGGCTTCTGCGTGTCCACCGCCCCCTAAGGTGCAATCTACATAAATCCCATCTGGTTTAATATTAAGTCCTTCAATTGCTTCGATTAGTAACACTGAATCATGTTTCATGAGATCACCTGTAGTGATTATAACACAATTCATGCTATTTAGATAAAAGAAAAACGCCGACAATGTCGACGCTTCTTTTCTTTTTGTTACTCTTTGTCGGTTTTTTCTGGTTTTGGTTCTACAACCAATTTACCTTTGTAATATCCGCATTTTTTGCAAACTTGATGAGATAATGCTAGTTCACCACAATTAGGACAAACAACCATCGTTGGAGCGTTTAACTTAAAATGAGTTCTT
>JAUXXX010000013.1 GCA_030684695.1 bacterium | reverse complement strand
ATCCACAGAACCTTTGAACTTTTTTACTTCTCCTTTCACATCTACACCAATATCACCAGTTGCACTAATTTGAAATTTCGTTTCTTCCTTTGAAGAAAACGCAATATTATGCTTAAACGTGGAATACCCATTGTTGTAAATCTTTAATTTTGTATCGGCTATAAACTCTACTAACTCATTTTTATTTAGCACAGCCACTTGCCAGCCAAGCCACTTACTTTTTTGGTATCTTTGAAAAAACTCCTTCAGTTCCTTGTCTGAATATTCCCGTATTAATTTACCTGTTTCAGACTCAAAGACAATTTCTTGATATGTAATGTATTCATTTGCTTTGATTTGAAGCGAATTTGTGAAAACCAACAATGCCGATACGATTAAAAGTATGATTAATTTTTTCATAGAATCCTCCTTTTCTAAAAACGTACGCATCAACATTGAAATTTCTCTAAAAAAAAGTACTTCTCAATGAGAAATACTTTTTTGTTCAATAAAGTTTAAAATCCTATCAGCCTTCAAAAGTCCATCTGCATAACCATACTCAATCAATTTTGTGGCTTGGTTGGCTTCAAAATGTAGTATACCTCCCAAACTTCCTTTGTGCCTAATTTCTAATATGTCGGTACTTGGGTATTTTTCTGGGTGAGCATTTTCAAATCGCAATAGATGAATGACCAGTATTTTGTCACACCCAGCTTGAACAAGCGGTTCTACAGGAACGTTGTCGTACATACCACCGTCATAGTATTGTTTATCTTCCAACTGAACTGCTGGGAAAGCAATGGGAATGGAACAAGATGCTAAGATCAATGGAATGATTTCTTCAGTTGCTTGTTCACTTAGTAACGAATAGATCACTTTCGAATCTTTTTTGAAAAAGTGCTCATAACTGGCTTTAAACAACCCAAACAATCCAGAATGTACTTCACCTGATTCAGAAAGCGTTATGTACACTTCTTTTGAAAGCAGTGCTTCCACATCTAAATGCTGGTGTAATAAATCCGATAGGGAAGTGATTTCAAACAAGCCATTGTCCATAATTGAAAACTTTTCTTTTCGAATTCGTGAAAAGAAACTCTCAGTCTTTTTTATATCGGATGCATGTGTCGATTCCCAAATATCTATTATTTTATTTAATGGCGTAGTTGCTAAAAAAGCAGCGTTCACAGATCCAATTGATGTTCCTGAGAATGCTGAAATGGAAGAAAACACTCCTAACTCTTGAAGTGCTTTACATACTCCGATTTGATAAGCGCCTCTGGCACCACCGCCAGTTAGACATAATCCAATTTTCATATGTTCACCTAATATTGACACAATTGATTGTCACGGTAGACCAATGATATGGTTCCTCCACCTAAGCAACGCTCTCCAAGGTAAAAGACAGCAGCTTGACCAGGTGTTACGGCTCGAACCCGTGAAGGATAAAAGCAGCGAAGTGTGGAATCATCGATCCATTCTAACATCACTTGTACGTCTGCTTGGCGATACCGAAACTTTGCTTGAACTGACATGGATTCTTTTTTGATGGTAGGAGATATCCAGTTAACACCTTCAACAATGCATGAATCAGAATAAAGCAACGGATGATGGAATCCTTGAGCTATTATCAACGTGTTGTTTTCCAAGTCTTTGCCAACAACAAACCATGGCTCATTGCCAAATTCCTTGGAACCACCAAGTCCGATGCCCTTCCGTTGACCGATGGTATAATACATTAATCCGTTGTGCGAGCCGATAATATGTCCTTTGTCGGTCATAATGGAACCGGGTTTGGCAGGTAAATAATTGGTTAGAAATTGATTAAACTGGCGTTCACCGATAAAGCAAATTCCCGTGGAATCCTTTTTCTTTGCAGTAGGTAATTGGTGTTCTAAAGCGATTTTGCGCACTTCAGGCTTTTCTAAATGTCCAATCGGGAACAAACTCATCTGAAGTTGTTCTTGATTTAGTTGAGATAGAAAATAGGTTTGATCTTTATTGGAATCAATTCCTCGAAGTAAAATGGATTGACCATCTTCATGAGTTACCCGTGCATAGTGACCCATTGCAATAAAATCAGCACCCAGTTGTTTGGCTATTTCGAGAAACGCTTTAAACTTAATGTATTTATTACATAAAATATCGGGATTGGGTGTTCTACCTTTTTTGTACTCTTCGAGGAAGTAAGTAAAGACATCATCCCAATATTCTTGGATAAAATCATGTCGATGCAATCGAATGCCTAACACATTGGCCACGTTTTGAGCATCTTGGTAATCGACTTCTTGCGGGCAAACAGGATCGAATAAATCCTTATTTCCAAGTAAGTCATTGTTCGCAGCACTATCCCAGTTTCGCATGTATAATGCCTCTACTTCATATCCTTGTTGTATCAATAACAAAGCGGCGACGCTTGAATCAACGCCACCACTTAAGCCAATCATTACTTTTGGCATAGTATCACCTATCTTTTTACATCGGATGGCATTCGCCAGTCGCTCCTTGGAGATAATGCATAATCCAAAACCTTTGGAGCATCTGGAGATGCTTGACGCTTAAATTGTTGAGAATAGAATCGTTTAGCGAACGATTGGACATAACGATTTGACTCTTCTATTCCTAAATGAAAAGTATTTTCAACCATATATTCTACACGTGGAAGGGGATCTCCACATACTAGAAAGCGAAATAAAATATAGTCGTTTATTTCGTATTTTCCAATTGTCTTTTCTGTGGATTGATCTTGTTTTAATTCAGGAGATATTGGAGTATTTACAATATCGTTCAGATGCTTTTGAATATTTTCATCAAAGGCATAGCGTGAGTATGCTTCAATCATAAAACGAACTAACGTTTTGGGAACTCCTCCGTTGACGTTATACATACTCATTTGGTCGCCATTGTATGTGGACCAACCCAAAGCAATTTCTGACAAATCTCCGGTTCCAAGAACAATTCCATCGTATTGATTCGACATATTCATTAATACCATGGTTCGTGCTCTTGCTTGAGCGTTTTCGTAGGTCAAATCTTCTGTCATTGAATCATGACCAAGCAATTTTAAATGTTCTTTTACATGGGTGGAAATATTGATTTCTTTTCCGCTTACACCCAAAGCATTAATGAGTCCCCATGCATTGTCTAGTGTTCGCTTTGAAGTATGCATTCCTGGCATTGTAACTGCGATAATTCCTGATCGATCCAATCCTAATAGGTCAAAGGATCGACAAGCCACTAACAGTGCTAACGACGAGTCTAGACCTCCTGAAACTCCAATACATACATGCTTAATATTTAAGTGATGTAATCTTTTTGCAAGTCCATATTCTTGAATAGCACTGATTCGTTGAAAGTTTTGTTCAATGTCTTTTTTAGGAACAAAAGGGGTTTGATCTTGAACTCTTGTAAACACAAATGATTCCGATTCAGGAAGTTCAACTTGAATAACTTGATATTCAATCCGATACTTCAAGACTGAATCGCGAAAACTTGACGTATTTCGACGTTCATGAAGAATTCGTTCGATGTCTACATCAGCATACAATACTTCACTTTCTAATTTAAAGTGTTCTCTTTCAGCTAGTAACATCCCATTGCGTGCAACGATATCATGTCCTGAAAACACTGTTTCTGAGGTGGATTCACTAGGACCAGCAGAGACATACACATAAGCCCCTGAATTTTTTCTTGAGTGTTCTAACACTGCGTTTCGACGTATTTCAGCTTTTCCAAGTGTTTCATTGGAAGCGGAGATGTTAATGATGGTGTTGGCTCCATTGACGCTGAGTAAATTACCTGGAGTAATGGTAGCCCACATGTCTTCACATATTTCAATACCAAACTTTAGGATTCCTGCATCAAAAATCAGATTTCCAAAGGGAACTACTTGTTTTACTAGTTTTATCGATTTAAATCGTTCTACTACATCGAATCCAGAATTAAACCAACGTTTTTCATAATATTCTCTGGTATTAGGTAAGTAAAACTTTGGAACAACACCTAATATTTTGTCCTTTTTGATGACCACTGCAACGTTTAATACCAGTTGTTCCACTTCAATTGGCATCCCACAAACAACCAATCCTTGAAATGGATTATGAGCTAGAAAATAATCTAATGCATGAAGTGAATCGATAAAAATCGATTTTTGGAAGAATAAATCACCACAGGTATAAGCACTAATTCCTAGTTCAGGAAATACAGCAATCGAAGAATGATTGTTTTCTAAAGAAGCCAACATACTTTTCACATTAAAAATGGGATTTCCGACTTGCAATTCAGGTGAAATAAGCGAAAATTTGATGAATCCGTTTTTATACATATTATCCTCGATATAAATTGTGTAGTTTTATATACTCAAATACAGCTTTGTCAACAAGTTCAGGATTAAAACTTTCACGAAATTCTGTGGATGAAACAATCGATTGAAAAGGGGAGAGTAAGATAAATTGCTTCTGATGACGTTTCAAAAAGGGATCATTTCGAAAGAGCTCATCCATGGGGACGATATCGCGAGATAACACAATAAAACGAAACTCTGACAAAAGCGCTTCTGCATTAATCCATTTATGTAATTTATATAGATTATCCGCACCAATCA
>JAUXXX010000011.1 GCA_030684695.1 bacterium | reverse complement strand
TGCGGTTGCTTGGGTATACTTCATTGTCTTAGCCCTATTATTGGCGCTTGCGGTCTTGCTTTTAAAAGGCATGCAAAAAGAGAAGGTGAGACGATGAAATCATTTAACATGTTACATCTGAAAAAGAAGTTGTTGGGACGAACTGGATTGGATGGATGGCTTGGGAAGTCGTTCTTATATGGACTGTTAATTATCATTGGATTTGTCTATTTATTCCCACTCATCAAAATGTTTACATATTCCATGAAGGATTTAGAAGATTTAGTCAGTCCAAATGTTGAGTGGATTCCCACAAAACTCTATTTTGATAACTATCGTTCCTCATGGATTGTACTCAACTATGCCAAAACATTATTCTTTAGTTTAAGTGTTACGTTGATTCCTGCATTGGTTCAAACCATTACAACATCCATTACAGGATATGCCTTAGCGAAATTTAAAATTAAGTTTAAATTTGTGGTGTTTGGACTGATTTTGATTACCTATTTATTGCCACAACAAGTGTACTTGATTCCCAAGTTTGTCTTATTTAGTGAAATGGGCTTATTACAAACCATATGGGCAATCATTTTGCCGGCTAGTGTGGGTCAAGGACTTAGTTCTTCCATCTTTATCTTAATCTTCTACCAGTTTTTTAGAATGCAACCACTTCAACTCGATGAAGCTGCTGAAATGGACGGGGCGAATCCGTATCAAACGTTTATATTGGTAGGTGTTCCACTGGCGCTTCCTGCTTACTTAAGTTCATTCCTGTTTTCATTTGTGTGGTACTGGAATGAAACGTATGTATCAAGCTTATTCTTGGGAGAAAATCCCATTACCAATGTGACCATTGATACCTTGCAATTAAAACTACTCAAGTTTTCAACACAATTCGGTCAAACGCCTGGATTATCCCAAGCGATGGCCAATGAGGCAGTACGCTATTCAGCGACTATACTCATCATCTTACCTGTTTTGGTAACCTACTTACTACTTCAAAAGTGGTTTGTAGAAAGCATTGATAAAACAGGTGTAACGGGAGAATAGGAGGACCCATGAGAAAAATATTATTACTTGCATTACTACTAATCAGTGGATTTGTCCTCGTAGCTTGTGATCAAGTTTCAACAACAAGTGCAGTAGCATCCACGACTACATCAACACTTACAGGAACCACTTCGTCATTTTTAACTTCCACTACATCGACTAGTATGACAGTGCCTACTTCAAGCATGACGACTATGCATACCACCACACTACCGACCACGATTACGACACTGCCTCCAACAACTACGACTTCGACAACGACGACAAGTTATCAATACGCTCCCATTGAAGTATCGAGTGCTGTGTATGAAGAAGCGAGAAAATCATTTAAGTTCTTTTGGGAAGTTGTCAACGGAGATCCAACCTCTCCTGGATATGGAATGATTGCGGATCGCTTCAATGTCGATAATTTATCCGTTGGGAATGCTTCCATCGCTTCAGTAGGTTATGGCCTCGCAGCCATTCCGATTGGAATTGAAAATGATTGGATTGGGTATCAAGAAGGATACCTTCGGGTATTAGGAACGTTAGAAACATTAAAGAACATGCAACGAGTCCATGGGTTTTATTACCACTTTGTGAAAATGTCCGATGCAACGAGAGCAGGCAGCAGTGAAGTTTCAGTCATTGACACCGCAATCTTAATCAGCGGAGCTATTATGGCGGGAGAGTACTTTGGTGGTGTCATCAAAGAGATGGTTGATGAGATTTATCAAGCCATCGAATGGAACTGGTACTTTGATCCAGTTCGTGCGATGTTCTATATGGGATATGATCCCGATGAAGGAAAATTTTCCGGTCACTGGGACCACGCCGCAGAACAATTAATGATGTATGTCCTGGCCGCAGGCTCCACCAATTATTACGTCGGAAAAGGGGCGTATGATATTGTGAAGAATCGAACGCAAAGAGGGTCCTATGGTACCAGTGAACTGTTTTACATCAGTTGGGCAGGATCGTTATTTACCTATCAATTCTCGCATGCTTGGATTGATTTTCGAGGAATTAGGGACGCTGCGGGGTATGATTGGTTTAACAATTCCGTACAAGCATCGATAGCGGCCTATGATTACGGACAGCAGTTATCAAGTATCTACAAAACGTTTGGACCTAATGCGTGGGGAGCTTCTGCATCAGATGGACCAGATGGATACAATGGATCGTATGGCAATTTACCATCCATGGGTGGATTACGCGTGGATGGGACACTCGCTCCTTATGGAGCAGCGGCATCCATTGTCTTTACACCAGAAAAGTCGATTTTAGCCATTGAACACTATGCATCAATTCCAGCGTTACAAAGTAAATATGGATTTAGAGATGCATATCATTTAGGGATGCAACCAACCGCACCCTTATCAGCACCCAGACCCAGTCGGCTCATTCCTGCCAATGGCTGGTTCAATTCTGATGTAATAGGAATTGATAAAGGGATTACTCTTATTATGATTGAGAATTATCGTTCCAATCTTGTTTGGGATTTCTTCATGAAAAATGAAGCAGTACAAGCGGGACTTCAAGTGTTAGGATTTACAAAACAATAGGCATTACGAAGGCTATATTCGTTTAGATAGAAAAAATATTCTATAGGAGGAACAAGAATGAGATCCAAAAGAGTTTTAGTCTTAACCATGATGTTGGTACTCAGTTTCGTGTTGGTCGCTTGTCAAACAACGACAGTACCTGTCACGACTGTAGCACCTACTACATCACCAACGACGATTACTACGCAGGCTCCAACAACCGTGGCACCAACAACGGTGGCACCAACGACAGTTGCACCAACGACTGTAGCTCCAACGACAGTTGCACCCACAACTGTAGCGCCCACAACTGTGGCACCTACAACCGTGGCACCTACAACAGTCACGACTACGACAGCACTTCCCACCACATTATCATTGATGTCTGGTTGGGTGGATGGTCCTGATGGTGTTCACACCATTACGGCATCGGCTGGAATACTCAGTGTTATCTACAACAAGAATTCCTTTGCTTGGGCTTCCATGAGCAAAGAAATCACACAAGACTTATCACGATTCAATAAACTTGTGTTTACAGTCAGTGGATCAGGCACCCTAATGATTAAGATTCAAGGGGAAACACAAGCCGTTGAAGTCCAAATCCAGTTAACTCCTGGAGCTGTAACCTACCAATTGAACTTACGTGATGACGATTTATTCTTAGCTGGGGTTTCTCAAGTTCTCGTATTTGGAGGACCAGGAAAAGCGGTTGGTGAAGGAAACATCACATTCACGAAGTTTGAATTTGATGAAGGAACTGCCTTCGGAAACGTATTAGAAAAAGGCGACAACAACATTCCTCAAAATCAATTAATCTATGATGGCGTTGGGAATACATTTGATTTCGCAACTGGACTTACTGACAATGGCGATGGCGTTTATGTCATCAACAACACCGGTCCAACTGTACTTGTAAGCTATAACAAGAGTGGATTTGAATGGTCATTCATGAGATCTGTTATTCAAGGTAATTTCTCTAATTTTGACTATGTTGTCTTAGAAATTACTTCTTCAAGCAATATCGAAGTGATTTTGAAAGCAGAATTAAATCCTGCCGTACAATCCGAAAAGAAAGTTATGTTAGTCGCTGGTGTGAAAACCACTGTTACACTAGACTTAACGGCTTGGACCAATGAACATTTGAATGCATTGACACAAATTTTAGTGTTCGCAGCGGGTGGAAATACTACAGCTGTTGGCCAACTAGAAATTCATCGTGCATACTTCTCTAAAGTATTTGTTGGACAGCCAGATCCAGAACCAGAAACTAACGTCTGGAGCGGCAAAGGCACACAGTTCTCATCGAATTTATTGTGGCAATCGAACTCAGGGGATGTATTTGTTGTTACCTATGAGGGGAATGTAGCGAATGTAGACTACAATAAAACCACCAATCATGCATGGGCAACCATTAAATATCCAGTCAGTGGTGATTTCTCTAAATTCGATAAAATCGTTTTAGAAGTTACTGGTGTCGCGGGACATAAGTTATTAGTAAAAATCAATCCAACTCATGAAATGTGGGTTGATTTAACCGGTTCCAAGCAAACGATTGAATTCTCACTCGTGAATATTCCTGATGCGGTGTTGGCAGTTCTTGACTTTGTTTATTTATTCCCTGCAGCGAACAACGATGTTCCTGTATCTGGAACCTTAGTCATTCATTCTACTTCATTCCAATATCAACGTTTGACTTATACACCTGCAGATCCAGTGGTCAATTTTGATATTAATAGTGGATGGTTTGATGATTCCAATGAACTATTCTCGATTTTAAAAGGAGATTCTACTTATTCATTTACGTATTCCAGAACTTCTGGAGCGTTGGCATGGGCAAACGTTAGAACGCAAATTCAAGGACCATTTAGCGATTTTAATTATTTAATCGCGGTAGTAACTGGAGTTGCCGGAAAACAAATCCTTGTAAAAATTGAAGGTACGAATGGAAATGCAGAAAAATGGGTTACATTAACAGGCGACGAACAAGTCATCGTCTTTGATTTAACCAGTTATTCCGATGCTTTACTTGATGGACTCAAGATGGTATTAATCTTCCCAGAAGGTGGAGTCAGTGTTGCCAGTGGAATGTTTACTGTACATGAACTCTATTTTGCACTAACCGCTCCAGAGACTGTTGTTTTAGAAAACAGTTTTGATGGAAAAGGCAACGGCATCAATACGAATCTTTACTGGGATAAAACTGGTCCAGGAGATCCATTCGTTGTAAGCTACGAAGGGTCTGTAGCGACCATTGTCACAGCTAAGTCAGCTGGACAACGTTGGACCACCATTCGTACGCCATTAAATGGTGATTTTAGAGTATTTGATCACATCGAAATCATGGTTAAGGGTCCCGCTGATGCACAAATTATGTTCAAAATTAACCCAGGTTTTGAAAAGTGGGTTACGTTAACTGGTGAAGTACAAACCATTATTTGGGACATTTCAGGTGTTACACCAGCTATCCTAGAAAACATTGATTACTTGTATGCTTTCCCAGGTGCACATACCGAAGATGCATTTACTGGTACATTTGAAATTCAATCTGTG
>JAUXXX010000004.1 GCA_030684695.1 bacterium | reverse complement strand
AATCGGGTGGAGTGTTAGTACCAGGCCATGCGACACAAGACAATAAACTTGTGCATTTAATCAAAGATACGATTGCAAAAACTTCTCGGAGATTGATTGTTGCGATGTATTCTACAGAGTTACTCCATATTCAACGTGTCATCAACGAAGCCGTCAAAGCCGGAAAATCGATTTCGATCATTGGCCGAAAAGCACAACGTATGGTCGATATCGGGGAAACAATGGGATATATCAAAATACCAGCCGATCGATTGGTTAGTCTGAAATACATCGATGAGTCTAATGATAATGAACTGGATAATGTCGTCTTCTTGGTAACCGGTGAACGACATGAACCATTCTTTATGTTACAACGTATGGCCAAAGGCTTTGACCGATTGTTAAAAATTACTGAAAAAGACACCATTTTGATGCTTTGTCCTCCTGTCATTGGAACTGAAAAAATCGCTGCAAAAACCTACGATATATTATATCGCTTAAATGTAAACTTAATCCGAGCCGATCGAAAGATTATGCCCCCCTCTCACGCTGCTCAAGAAGACATTAAACTTTTATACAGTTTACTTCAACCTAAATACATCGTTCCTGTTACAGGGGAGTATCGCTATCAAATGGGCCAATATGATTTAGCAATCGATTATGGGTATCCACAGTCCCATGTGGCATTGATTGATAATGGTGAAGTCATTACCTTTTCCAATGGGGAACTCGAATTACGACATGATACGGTCATGAATGGGAATATTATGGTGGATGGTAGTTTTGACGCAGATGTCAACGAATCTGTCCTTAAAGAACGTGAATTATTAAGCCAAGACGGCTTTTTAATGATTTTAGCTAACATTGATGCCAGAGAACGCTTGATGCTCAACAAGCCCGAAATTGTGTCACGTGGGTTTATGTATATGAAGGATAACGAAGAAGTCATTAAGAAAATCGAAGAGATTTACGCTGAAGTAACGGAAAAGCAGTTTAAAGCCAAGTTTATTGATTGGCGTGTGTACAAAGAATCCATTTCTTTTGAAGTTCAACGCTATTTATTCCGCGAAACCAAACGAAAACCAATCGTTATTCCGGTCATCATCGATACCCAAAGTGATAAGATTTGTAAAGTATTATAAAAAATAGAGGTTGCCAGTTGGCAGCCTCTATTCTTTATTTCGCATTTTTAATGGTATTCATCGAATTTTTATAAATCACAAACCGGCTATACAAATACTCGAGTACCAAGTTTGAAATCATGGTCAGGCCTAATACCAAGTATTCATTCCAATTTAGGAGTGTTAACTCATTCCCTGCCCATGTAGATAGTGGCGTGAATACAACGTAAAACAATGCGACCAGTAACATCGCTACTGGAACACTTTTCGCAGATTGGAAAGTAAACCGACGATTGAACGTAAAATTCCATAAAACACTTAATACAAGTGCTGTAAAATAGCTAATGGAGTAATCAAACTGTAATACTTCTTTAAAAAAGGTGAATGATAAGACTTGAATCAATCCGGCGGAAGCGGAAAAGAATGTGAATTTGAGAATTTGAATGATGTTTTGCTTGGGTGTAAGGGATTGGGACATGATTTCTCCGTTTCATGAGTTGATTACTTGGATGTATTTTTGTCGTGTAATATGGATTGAATCCAAAGGTATTGGTCCATAAACGCTTTTTCAATTTTCGTATGATCTTGAGGAATGTAATAATTTGTCCCAATCAGTTCCTTGGGCATGTATTGTTGGGTCACAATATGCTCCGGAAAGTCGTGTGCATATAAATAGGGGAGTTTATCATCATACGTTGGATTGTTGATGAGATGAGTAGGAACGGGATATGTTTTCCCCTTTTCAACATCAGCAACCGCTTGGTTGATGGCCAAGTGAGCACTGTTTGATTTTGGACTAAGACATAGTTCAATGGTGATAGCACCGAGTGCGTTGATGGCTTCTGGAAAGCCAATGTGTCGGCAAATATCACAAGCAGCCGCCACTTTAGGACCCATAGAAGGATTGGCTAAGCCTATATCTTCATAAACTAGAGCACTGATCCTTCGTAAAATACTTTCTAAATCACCAGCGACAATCAGACGCGATAAATAGTGTAGAGCTGCGTTTACATCGGATCCTCGAATGGATTTATGAAATGCTGACAAGATATCATAATAGTTTCCTGCATTCTTATCCAAAGCAAGTTGTGGTTTTCCGACAATCTCTTTAGCAATGGATAACGATATGGTAGGAATTTTGGTTGTTTGAATAAGCAATAGTTCCAGCATATTAATGGCTGTTCTAATTTCTCCGTTAGCGCTTAAAGCAATGTACTCATAGACTTCAGGTTCAATGACTTTATTTTCATCTAGTGTGATTCCTTGTAAATACGTGGATACTTGGGAAACACTC
Source organism: bacterium (assembly GCA_030684695.1). GTDB lineage: Bacteria > Bacillota_I > Bacilli_A > Izemoplasmatales > Hujiaoplasmataceae > JAUXXX01. The sequence goes on along the minus strand of JAUXXX010000004.1, from coordinate 1,472 downwards.
AAGGATTCTAACCGAAATATCGATACACGACTACGAATAGCAGGGTTCACTGCTACATATGGATTTTCAGTGGTGAGTCCCAGAAGTGTTAGTGCACCACTTTCCACATATGGTAATAGATAGTCTTGAATGTCTTTGTTCATTCGATGGATTTCATCGACGATTAATAAGACGTTTCCATAATGTTTACAAGCATCAATGATTTCTTTTAACGATCCTTTTGAATCGGTTGAAGCATTGAATTTAAAGTGATTGAGTGGATAATGTGCCGCCAACAACATGGCGATGGTGGTTTTACCAACACCTGTTGGACCATAAAGAATCATGGATACTACATGATCTTCCACAATCATGGTTTGTATCAACCGTTTTACTTTATCTTGACCAATCACTTCATCAAATGTTTTGGGTCGCAATCTGTTTGCGAGTGGTTCTTTCATAGTCGCCTCTTAATCAAAGACATGCGTCTATTATATCATATCTTGTGAAATAGCGGAATTGAGCATATAATAGAAGTATAGAAAAGGAGTGGGTAGTATGATTCAAGAAGAAATCAATCGACTCAAAAAGGCCAAAAACGCTGTGATTCTTGCCCATTATTATCAACATGCAGACGTACAAGACATCGCAGATTTCGTTGGAGACTCCCTAGAACTTAGTAAAATCGCGGCTTCTGTTGATGCCAAAATCATTTTGTTTTGTGGAGTTGATTTTATGGCTCAAACGGCAAAAATCTTAGCTCCTTCCAAGAAAGTTTTACTAGCGGTTTCTACCGCTACTTGTCCCATGGCCAATATGATTACAACAGAGCAACTCCGAGCCTATAAAATGGATCATCCAGATCGTAAAGTGGTATGTTATGTCAACTCAACCGCGGGAGTAAAGGCATTATCTGATGTTTGTGTTACCAGTTCCAATGCTGAAAAAATTATTCTACGATTGAAAGATGAAAAGTTATTGTATGTTCCTGACCAGAATTTAGGTAATTATTTAAAAGATAAATACATTATCGATATGGAGTGCTGGCCAGGGTATTGTTGCATCCATCATCAATTAACTGTAGAACAAGTTATGGAAGCAAGAAGGATGCACAAAGATGCACTAGTTTTAATTCATCCTGAAGCCCCACTTGCTGTTTTAAAGCAAGCGGATTTTGTTGGGAGTACTTCTCAAATCATCGAGTTTGCTTCGACAACAAGTGCGAAGACTTATATCATTGGAACCGAAAAAGGGATCTTGCATCCACTTCAAAAGAAAAATCCCCAAAAGAACTTTGTGTTGTTAACGCCATCACTTTCTTGTTTTGATATGAAACTGACACGAATAGAAGATGTATTGTCTGCTCTTCAAAAGGAAGACACCGAAATCTTTGTTCCTGAAGATATCGCAGTGTTAGCACGTAAGTCGTTACAAACTATGATGGAGTGGAGCTAATATGTTTCAAGCAGACGTCATTATTATTGGTTCTGGAT
>JAUXXX010000122.1 GCA_030684695.1 bacterium | reverse complement strand
ACCCCAATGGCTTTACTCATTTCTCTTTGGGTTACATTTTTGTCTTTTTCAACGAAATTTAAAATCATGTATTCTTTAAATAACTTTGTTGGTTTCAAAAAATTGCCATCCATCCATTTTCACCCACTTATATATGTCCTTTTTATTCTTGTACCCAAATTACATAAAACTTCATATTCAATAGTATTAATTAAAGAAGCCATATGCTTAACTGATAAAACATCAGTCTTATTAGGACTAACAAAATAAGCTTCATCGTACAAAGAAACATCAATATCAGTGACATCTATTGTGCAAACATCCATGCTTACTCTGCCTATAATCTTCGCTATCTTACCATTCACTAGTACAAGTCCATGATTTGAAAGCAATCGATTTATTCCATCAGCATAACCAATATTAAGTATGGCAATCTTCACTTTATGTTTGGTTTTATATGTTCTTCCATATCCAACAAAATCATCCTGTAATAAATTCTTAATTTGAGTAATTGAGGATTTTAGTGACAATACTGGATTGAGCGTCAAATCGATGCCTGGAGGCATGTCTTCAAATGGAAGTATTCCGAAACTTGATAGTCCAACTCGAACCATATCGAGGTGTGTTTGCTTATACTTTATGGTAGCTGCACTATTAGCACAGTGAAACATTATCGATGTTTCTCCTAAGCTATGAATTTGCTTTTTGAACTCTGAAAAAATGTTAAACTGATCCATTGTGAACTCATAATCTGAATCAGAACTTGAAAAATGAGTGTAGATTCCCTCAACAATTGCGAATTTTGAATGAATCATCCTCGTGCATGATTCAATAAGATTAGGAATGTCATTTAATCTATGTAAGTAAAATCCATATCTTGAGAGCCCTGTATCGACTTTGATGTGTGTAGAAATCTTGATACCAAGCTCTTGAATCATTTCAAAGGTTTCCATGCTTGAAATAGTTACACGTAGATGCTTTTCGCCTGCAATCTTGAGTTCGTCAGACGTTAGGTGTCCCAATATAAGAATGATACCGTCAATACCGGCATTAACTAACTCCATTGCTTCATACAAAGTAGCAACGGCAAAGTGATTGATTCCTACCTGTAATGCTGCTTTTGCAATATAAACTGCTCCGTGCCCATATGCGTTTGCTTTCACAACAGCCATGACTTTCGTATGAACTCCGACATAGTCTTGTATTGATAAGAGGTTATTTTTGTACTTACCTAAATCGATTATAGCTTCTGGACCGATATAGTTCATATTGGATCTCCATTGTTCGATTATTGAATAATTGTATTTTACAATGATTAAACTCTGATTACAAGTGAAATGAGATAATTTGTTTCGTTAACGAACAAATTATCTCAGATTTTTTCTTTATTGATGAAGATGTCTTGAACTTCATGATAGGTATCAATTGTACCTATATCAAATCTCTCACCCTGAAACAAAAAAACATGTATGGGTCTTTTCGTTAAGAGCCAACTTAGAAGCATCCCTGGGGCATCTCCATTGTTACCTTCTTGGAGAAATTGATCTAGTAAAGGTAATGTCTCTTTTTGATAAATATAGAAAGGTGGTACTGCATACATGGATTTGGGATACTTTGGCTTTTCTTCAAACGATAACAAGAGATTGTTTGAATCAATTTGAGCTACTCCTGTTCGTTTTATACGTTCAACATCTTCCATCAAATGTGAAGTGATACAGTCCGTTTGTATAAAGTTATAATAATTAACAAAATCTAGTAATTCGAAATCAAAGAGGTTGTCTCCTGCTAGAACTATAACATTATCTTGGATCTGTAAATGATGAATGGCAAAGCATATGTCTTTTATCGCTCCAAGTCTTGTTTCATTTGATCTTGTTAAATCGTTGATGATTGTGATTTCTTTTGAACCTTTATAAGACGATTTCCATTTCACAAAATTCTGATAGAACAAATCATTTGAGATAACGATGATTTGGTCAATATATGGAACTATTTCTATTTTGTCAACAATTCGGTCCAGTATGGTTCTTCCTGCAACTTCTAAGAGTGGTTTTGGGGTGTTTAAGGTAATAGGATATAATCTAGTGGCATATCCGGCTGCTAAAACAATACATTTCATATCGGATTACTCCTTAAAGGTATAATATCTGGCTCCATCGTCCTGTGCAGAAAAATGGATTTTGTATACATCTTTATAGTTGGGATGTTTGATAGGATACACTTGATCAATGGATGCAATGATTTCTTCTTTAAAAGCAGGGTCAATCAACCCAATGCAACAACCCCGGTACCCCGCACCACTAAAGCGCGCTCCATAAACACCTGGTGTCTGTTTTAATGTTTCAAAGATAGTAATCAGTTCTGGACAACCGGATTCATATTGATGCACAGATGAATCGCCTGATGCATTCATGAGTGCACCAAAGGTGACCAAATCTCCTTGTTTCCATGCTTCAATACCCTTGATGACTCGCTCTTGTTCTGAGTAAAAATGAGCAGCTCTTCGTGCAAATCTTCCAGGAAGGTTCTCACGATATTTTAAAAATACTTCTTTAGAAACATTTCGTAGTTTAGCTTGTTTTAGATTCGGTAAAGGTTCTTGATTTAACTCGTTTAAAAGCCAAGAGGCTACCTTACACTCATCGACACGATTGTTATAGTCTGTACCCATCAAAGCAGTGGAAATCCCTGAATATACAATTACAAACTCAAATGTAGGGGTACTTGGATGTAATTCGATGATTTGGTATTGATCGGTTAGGCAATCCATTACCATGAGCTTATTCTTTTGACTTAAGATATTGGAAGCTTGGTCTAGGATTCCATTCTTGAGTCCGATATAATCGGTCTCAACCCAGTGCGAATAATAGACCAAATCCATCTTTTCTAGTGTAATGTTGTTTACATCACAAAGAGCCATTAAATAGGCGGTTGTTACCGCTGCAGAGGAGCTTAAACCACCTATTGGAAGTTTACCACTAATGATGGCATTTATTCCTTTTTTGATGATGTAGTCTCTTTTTAAAGACAATACCGCTCCACGAATATAGTTTCCCCATGATCCAGGAACGACGTTGGGGACATCGTCCACATGAAAGTATTCTTCATCGGGAAAGTCCATGCTTTGAATTTTGATGTATCCATCCTTATTAGTAGAATATACTAGATTTACACTAGAATTAAGAGCTACTCCAGTAACTAGTCCTCCTTGGTGGTCAACGTGCGCACCAAGAGGGCATATACGAAGTGGCGAGACTACACCTTGTATGCCTATGGCATGATACTTTTCAATTAGCTTACTTCTTAACTCAATCATATATATACCAGACTACTCATATTGAAACTGATTAGCAATATCCTTTCTTTTTGATACAAATGTATATAGCAGTTTGTATAATACGAATCAACTTATACACAATTCAAATTGTATATTATCTTGTCGTTTTATTCAAGAATACTTCAAAATATCTATTTGTTTAAATTGTAGACTCTCTATATTTATT
>JAUXXX010000121.1 GCA_030684695.1 bacterium | reverse complement strand
GACAGTGCGAACTGCAACATTCGTATAAGTGACTGGTTGATCGGATGCGACGGCACGTGACGTCACGCGCATCACAGGGTTTGAAGAACGAAAAAATCTCATAGTAAATTCCTCCTAACTAATAATCAACTAATATTATACAATGAATTCATGGAGGTATTGTGAAGAAAGAACTATTTTTCTTAAAAATCAAAAAGTGACATTTGACTTTCTTCCATTAAGTCCCCAAACGCTCCTAAATCAGTTAAGCGTTCGAAGAGTGTTGATGAAAGTTTTGTCCGAAGTTTGACATCTTGCTTGGATAAAAACGGCTTATCATTTCTGGCTTCAATCACTGAATTCGCTGCAGCAAGACCTAATGACTCTAACGCAATAAAGGGAATAATTAACGATTGTTTGTCGCTACCGACTAAGAAATTTGTCGAGTGAGAACGATTGATGTCAATTGCTTCGAAGGAATATCCACGCTTCACCATCTCAAGGGCTAATTCAAGCACTGTTTGAAGATCTTTTTCCCTCGTGGTTGCCTCATTGCCTTTGAAATCAATTTCTGCAAGTTTCTTTTCAATCCCAGAAGCCCCAGCCATCATCGCTGACACATCAAAAACATTGGCACGTTTTGAGAAGTACGCCGAATAAAAATAGATGGGTCGATATAGTTTAAACCACGCAATGCGCATGGCCATTAATACATAAGCTGTCGCGTGTGCTTTTGGAAACATGTACTTAATTTTACTGCATGACCAAGTGTACCAATCTGGTACTCCTGCTGAACGCATTTTATCGGCATAGGTTGCCCATTTATCTGGCATAGCAGGTGCTTTTCCTTTACGGACGAACTCCATAATCTCAAATGCCATGGTAGGTGGCATTCCATAACCTATTAAGTCCACCATAATATCATCTCGACAACCAATGATGTCTTTGAATTCAATTCTTCCAAATTCGCCTCTTTTTCCTAATACCAAATCTTGAGCGTTCGAAGACCATACATCTGTCCCATGAGATAAACCAGAAATTTTTACCAATTCTGAAAAGTTTTGAGGACGAGTATCGCGAAGCATTCCTCTTACGAAGTTTGTTCCAAGTTCTGGGATTCCATAGGAGGCTACATCTGATTTAATGTCTTCTGCTTTTAATCCAATGATATCCGTACCACTTAACAATTTATATACTTCTTTATCGTCCACCGGAATATCTGCTGGATCAGAAAATGGAAATTCGAGTGGGTGTTCAAATACAATGTCCATGAGATAGCGAATCATGGTTGGATCATCGTGACCCAATACGTCTAACTTAAATAGATTGTTTTCAAAGGAATGATAATCAAAATGCGTGGTTTTCCAATCCTTATCCATGGAATCCCCTGGATACTGGATGGGTGTAACATCGTAGATTTCTTTGTTGTTAGGGACAACCACAATACCACCCGGATGTTGTCCACTGGTGCGTTTTGAACCTACAATTCCTTGGCTTAAGCGATCCATTTCAGCTCTGCGAATTTTAATGGGCTGTTCTGGACTCTTTGCGTTCTTTTTATCGAAAAATTCACGAACCATGCCAAATGCTGTTTTCGCTGCGCACGTTCCAATGGTACCCGCACGAAACGCATAATTCTCTCCAAACAATGTCCGGATGTAATTATGTACTTCTCCTTGATAATCTCCTGAAAAGTTTAAGTCAATGTCTGGAACTTTATCCCCTTTAAAACCTAAGAAGGTTTCAAATGGGATGTCATGTCCATCTTTCTTCAAAGGTGTATTACAAACGGGGCAAGTAGTATCTGGTAGATCATATCCACAATCGACATGGTCAAACCATTTGTAATGTTCAGCTTCAAAGTCACTCACGCCATCAAGTAATTTATCTTCATCGGTTTTCTTAAATGCAGAAAACTGACAGTTTGGACAACGATAATGAGGAGATAGTGGGTTCACTTCAGTAATATCCAACAAAGTTGCTGCGAAACTAGAGCCAACGGATCCTCGTGAACCAACCAAATACCCATCATCTAGTGATTTCTTAACTAGTAGATGAGAAATATAATAGATGGTTGCGAAATGATGATCAATGATGCTTCGTAATTCTTTTTCCATTCGCCTTGAAACAATTCCTGGTAGTTCTTTACCATATAGTTTCGCTGCTTTTTGCTTAACCATGTTTTCCACTTTTACTTTTATGGATGGAATACCTTTATCCGCTAAAAATTCATCAGTAGGCGCAAACAATTCTTTTGGAAAAATCTCGATGGAATCAATTTGATCATAAATCAAATGCGAGTTAGTCACAACAATTTCAAATGCGGTTTCTTCTCCTAAAAACGAGAACTCTTCTAACATTTCTTTAGTGGTTAAATAATGTTGGCAAGGAATTTCTTCTTCCCCATGTAGTTTATGGAATCCACCACCAACAAGAGGAGAGGAAATCATAATCTTTCGATATATTAAATCTTCTGGATCTATGTGATGAACGTCTCCAGTGGCGACAACAGGGATGTTTAACTCTTTACCAATTTGCACAATTCGTTTCATAACATCCATGATGTGTTCTTTCCACAATGGATTCTTAAAGCGATAATATTCAAACGACGACAATGGCTGAAGTTCCAAGTAATCATAATATTTTGCGGCCTCAACTAATGCCTCATGATTTTTAGTTGTCGCAATCTCAAAGAAGTCGGAATTACGACAACCAGATCCCACCAACAAACCTTTTCGAAGTTTGTCTAGAGTAGATTTGACTACTTTTGGTTCTTTGTCAAACGTATCTGTAGAAGCAATGGATAAAATCTTATATAGGTTCTTCAATCCTTCTTGTTTTTTGACAAGTAAATTGATGTGTTTGGGATAAGGGATCTTATGTATGTCACTTCGATTGATTAAGAAATTGAGATCATTAAACTTATGAATTCCTTGTTTCTTCACTTCTGATACCAGTGTCAAAAAGATTTCCATCAACGTTTTTGCATCTTCAATTGCGGAATGGTGATTGTTTAGCTGAACTTTTAACAGTTTTGACATCGACCATAAGGAGTGACTTTGTCGTTCCGGATACAAAACTTTGGATAATACGATGGTATCGATCACTGGATTTGTTGGTGGGACCAAACCAACCGATTTGGCTTTTTCAATGATAAAATCAACATCAAACATCGCATTATGCGCAACTAATACACAGCCGCTAGAAAATGCTAAGAAGTCAATTAATGCTTGTTTCAGTGTTGGTGCTCCTTTTAGCTTTGCCATGGTGATGCCAGTAAATTCTTTGGTGAATTCACTTAAATCGATTCCTGCATCAATGTAGGTATGGAAATTTCCTATGGTTTGTCCACCCTTGACTTTATATCCTGCGATTTCAATAATATGATCATAAATCACGCTTAATCCAGTGGATTCGATGTCAAATACACAATACGTACATTCACTCAATAAGCCAGCTTGTGTTCCTTTGGTAATGGAAATGGTTTCATCATTCACATAGGTTAACTCCAAACCATACAATCCTTTGACTCCCATTTTAGCGGACAAATGAGAAAGTTCAGGGAATGATTGAACACTTCCGTGGTCGGTTACTGCGATTCCTAAATGTCCCCAATGCTTCGCACGGACAACGTATTCCTCAATGGAGTTGACTCCGTCTAACGGTGACATTTTTGTGTGAACATGGAGTTCTATACGTTTTTCTTTCACATCATCAACACGATCTGTTCTTGGAAGTATATCGCTGGATTTGGCGATATTATATGCATTTATAACAACTTCACCATAAAAACTGTCGTACAATGCCATTCCTTCGAGCATGACAGTAAGTCCTTCTTTTACATCATTTGCAAAGCGCTTTTCCTCATCATTCATTAAGCGTTTCTTCACAAGAATAGAATCTGTTTTATCAGTCACGATAATGGATGCGCTCGAGCCATTTCGAGCACTTCGAATCTCTATCGAAACCACCGTTCCTTTGATTTGAAAGACTGCTTTGTTCTTATTTTTCGCTTTATAATCTTCTAAATCAAACTCGGTTTGTGGGATTTGACGAATGGAGATAAACGGTCCTTCAATAGGCTTGTCTGGATAGAAATAATCGAATCGCGTTTTGAACGGAGTAATGGACTCATTGTTGGCCACGAATGTAATGTTTGTTTTTTCAATAGCATCTTGTATGGTATTTTTTTCTTCATCGACAACAATTACCAAAGAAGCAACAAACCCATTTTTTTTCAATTGTGATTCAATCTTTTCTTGAAACCAAATGACGCTTTTTGCATCCACTGGGGCGGTCACTTGTAATACCCGATTCACAACATTGATTGGATAGTCCTTTAACGGCAATGCTCGTTTGTCTTGTTCAATCAATTCATCCAATGAAAAATCATAATAATCTAACAAGTCATCTTCCGAAGATTGATTGATTACCACTTGATAGTCAATTTGCTTTATATAATCCACCTTTGTAGGAAGTTGTTTGAGTTTTTCTGTAAAATGACGGTATTTAATCAAAGGAAGTGGACGTTCAAACTCAATCTTAAAAAACCATTCTCCCATGGCATTATCAACCAATAGTTCCTGTACACTACCCGATTGTAGTATGAACTGATCGTCAATTTGTAAGAGTTGAAGAAGTGTATTCATGCGTTGATCCATCAAATCATCTCCCTTTTGTGACTATAATTATAACACATTCCAGTGACACTCTAACCAACATTTCAAAAAGAAAAGCAGTCGCTGGACTGCTTGGTTTTAAAATTCTGCCTTGACTTTTCCTTCAAGAATTTCTTCGAGAGCTTGTCCAACCGGCTTCACACATTTGTTGTCGACCGAAGACAATCCGTCTTGCTTAATGATCTTTGCACGTTTAGCAGAAATGTAAGCAAGTTTGTATTTCGAATCAATCACTTCTAACAAGTTATCGATTGATGGATAACGTAATCCTTCTGTATTGCGATTTGGCATTATTCTTTACCCTCCATGAGTTTATAATATTTATGAATGGATCGTTCCGTCTTGGCATGTTCTGCCCGAATAATAGCAAAGATTCGGTCTGCCGCATTGAATACGTCGTCATTGACGACAATGTAGTCGTATTTGTATGCTAAATTATATTCACGTTCTGCTTTTTCAAGCCGTCGTTGAATCTCGGATGAACGTTCTGTCCCACGTGCTGTAAGTCGATCGATGAGAGCTTTTTTCGAAGGTGGAACGATAAATACAAATACCGCATCTGGCATCTTTTCTCGAACTTGTAGTGCTCCCTGCACTTCAATTTCAATGATGACTTCCTTTCCTTCTTGAAGTTGTTTGTCGATATAGCTAAGCGGAGTGCCATAGTATTCCCCAACAAACTCTGCATATTCCAAAAATTCGCCATTCTTAATCCCCAACTCAAATTCTTCTCGGCTGACGAAAAAATAGTCAACTCCCTCTACTTCTCCCGCTCTAGGTTTTCTTGTTGTCATGGACACGGAATAAATAAAGTTATTGTCGGGAATTTCAAATAGCGCTTTTCGAATCGTACCTTTTCCGACTCCTGATGGACCACTAATGACAACTAACAACCCACGTTCGTTTAGTTTCATGCTGGCCTCCCCCATCTATTGTGCAATATGTTATCAATTATATTACCACATATCGATGAAATAGACAATTTTTTTTTAATGAAAGACGAATATGATATAATGAAATTGGTGATAATTTTGAGTTTAGATGGTCGTTTTTTACAAAGATTAGCTTCAGAGCTTCATTATGTACTCCATGAGGGTCGAATTCAGAAAATTCATCAGCTCGCCAAAGCTGATTTTTTGTGGATGATTCGAACTCCGGGAAGAAATCATCAACTTCTTTTATCCACTTCCTCTGGATTTGGCAGAATTCATTTAACAACTTATGACTATGATAAACCTTTCTCCCCAAGTGGCTTTTGTATGTTCTTGCGCAAGTATTTTGAAGGTGGATTGATTCAAGGCATTCGCTCCGTATCGGGAGACCGAATCGTTGAAATCAAGATTCAAAATACAAGTGAAATTGGCGAAACGTCTATCTACTACGCTTACTTAGAATTAATGGGAAAATATACCAATTTTATCATTACAGACGATTCAAACATTATCATTGAAAGCTACCTTCACATATCCATATTAGAGGGAAAAGACCGTGCGTTCATGAAGGGGTTGAAATATGAACTCCCGCAAGATTCAAAGATTGATCCCAATGATGAAGAAGCAGTCATTGAAACACTAGCTTCTTTTAGTGAGCTTTCTTCGAAACAACTCATCGAACACATCAAAGGTACTTCTCCATTGTTTGCGGATTACTTTGTATCAACGTTTCCCACCCAAGCACTTCCAATGAATGAATACTTTCGTTATTTACAAACCATTAACAATCATCCCACGATGTCCGTTGGGAAAAAGACTAAGTTTTATTATTTTGATGTATTTGATGATGGAGTCAAAACTTATTATGAATCGTTATCTGCAATGCTGGACATCTTCTATTTTGAACGAAGTCGCAACGAACGAATGAAACAAATCGGCAAAAGCATTGTTAGTTTTGTGAAACGCGAGTTGGACAAGAATATATATAAACTAGAAAAACTAGAAAACGAATTGATTCAAGCTAAAAACAATGAATCATTACGCATGGACGCTGACTTAATTAAGAGTAATCAACAATTCATTCAAAAAGGAATGAGAAAACTAATCTCATTTCATTATGAAACCAATCAAGAGCGAAGCGTATCTTTAGACCCTTTATTAAGCCCCGTTGAGAATTTACAGCTGGCTTACAAGCGATATAAGAAGCAAAAATCTGCAGTCGGTCATATCGAACATCAAATCGAGTTAACCAAGCAAGAAATAGAGTACTTTGATCAACTAGCTGCTCAGATTGACATCGCTGATGCATCCGATATCCTTGAAATCGCCGACGAACTTTCTTTACACAATTATCTAAAAGCAAAAACATCCAACAAAAAGAAATCCACGAAAATCAATGCAGATAGTTTTGAAGATCATACACTGACCATCTATACCGTCGGAAAGAATAATTTACAAAACGAAGTGATCACTCACAAACTTGGAAAGCCAAACGACTGGTGGTTTCACGTACAAGGGATGCCAGGAAGTCATGTTTTGGTACAAAACGCTTCTGTACTTTCTGAATCCATTATTAGGTACGCCGCTCAATTGGCTAGTTTATATTCCAAGGCACGTCTATCTAGTAGTGTTCCAGTTGACTATACCCAGATCAAATACATCAAAAAGATTCCTGGGAAGAAAGGGTATTTCGTTTCTTATTCGAATCAAAAAACCATCTATATCGATCCAGATCCTTCGATGATTACATCCCTGAAAAAGAAGAAATAAGAGCGCCAAACGGCGCTCTTTTTATGTCCTTTGAACCAAAACTGCTCGGGTGAGTGAAGCCTCCACATTACTAATTTTTAAAGGTAGGCAGATTAACTCATATGTGCCTTCTTGTACATGTCTTAACCGAAGTCCTTCTAGAATTATGACATCCCCAAGAAGTAAAACATCATGCGTTGGATGATTTGGCTGATTTCGTTCGATGCCCAAGGTATCAATTCCAACTCCTCGTATTCCAATATCACTCAAATAAGTAGCTGCGTCTAACGCTAGATACACAAAATTAAAATCAAACTCTTCTATTTGTGAGTTTCGAGTCTTAAATAATACAAAGTCCCCTTGCTCAATTGAAAAATCCTTGATGTCGGATAAACAAATAGCATCAGCCACATGGGATAAGTCAAATACTTTTGCATCTCCTATGAACGTGTCTAACACTTCATGATTTGAATTTTTCCCTCGAGGAATGGTATGTAGTGGAAAATCAATGTGGGTACCGGAATGTAGATTTAAAGTAATATCTGTTTCATAGACACCGTTGGCATCAAAAAAGGCGGACTGATGAAACTTCGGCTTTTTTGCTTCTTTATTTTTATATACAGTCATTGTGGGTTCAATCGCCATGGAAATATCGATTATTTTCATAACAAGTCCTCCTTCAATAACTTCTTTATCTTAAGAGATAAGTCTTGAACCGATTCATAAACCATGAGCACTGGGGCTTGTTTTTTGATGGCATCAACCACTTGCCAAGCGGTTTCGATTTCATCCCATCTAGTAAACAAGGTAGATACTCCCCGCATCAAGTCAAGAAGTAAACGTTCATACGCTTCTGGTTTGTTTCCTACATAATTGCAATCATGACAATAATCGAGTTTCATCGAATTGATGTGATCACTAAGTCCAGGTTCTTTGACATTCATGCGAACCGTTACTCCTTCTTCTGGAGCGACACGGATAATCAGTTGATTTTTTAAGATGGGTTGATTTGGCCACAGTGCTTGTGCATTGGCATTGTGTTTAAAATCAATGCGAATCTCAGAGACTTTCTCATTTAACTTCTTTCCTGTGAGGAAATAAAAGGGAACTCCATACCAACGTGGCGTATTAAAGAAAGCTTTCATGGCGACGAACGTCTCTGTTTGTGAATCTGAGGGAATGTTCTTTTCTTGAAGATATCCATGGTATTGGCCAAATAAAACATGTTTTGGCTGCACCGTCAGATAATTCAATACTTCGACTTTTTGTTCACGAATTCCAGCTTCATCATAAGTAAGTGGTGCTTCCATGGCTACCAAAGCACCCATTTGCATCAAATGACTTTGAATCATGTCTTTTAATGCCCCCGCTTTATCATAATAATTTCCCCGATTCATGACTCCTTCGGTTTCTTTGGCAATGATTGAAACCTTTTCAATCGATAAATGGTTCCAGTTGTTTTCAAATAAGCGATTTGCAAAACGCATCACTAAAATATTTTGAATCATTTCTTTTCCAAGGTAGTGGTCTACTCGGTAAATCTGTGACTCATCAAAAAACTGCCATAACATCGCATTAATCGCTTGTGCAGACTCTAAATCATCTCCAAACGGTTTTTCAAAAGCAATGCGTCCAGAATCGTTGCCTTTTTTTACAAGGCCAGCAGAAGATATCCCTTCTGCAATCCGTGCAAACAACTCAGGCCCTACTGCTAAGTAAAAGACTTTTTTGCTATTTGGGGTTTGATTGAGCAACTCTCCTAAACTGGCATATCCTGCATTAGAAGCAAAATCAAGCTGAAAGTACTCAAGTAAATCGACAATTTTATCGAGATCTCGTTGATCTTTCATTTGTGTTTTTGCCATTTCTAAATAGGATTCTATGGTGTGAGAGGAACGAGCAACCAAGACGATTTTGGTGTCCTCTGGTAATAAACCTTGAGTACGTAACGCAGCGAATGCAGGTAGTAACTTTTTAAAAGTTAAATTACCAGTCGCTCCAAAAATAGCGAAGTATGTTCTCATTTTTTGGGATACACTGCATGTCCACCAAAGACATTGCGCATTGCGGCTACCACTTTTTCCGCGAACTTGGATTGATCTCTTGATTTATATCGAGAGTACAACGCTTGAGTAATCACCGGAAGTGCGACTTTGGTACGAAGTGCTTCTTCCACCATCCATTGGCCTTCACCTGAATCATCGACAATTCCTTCGATTTTCGTTAGTTTATGGTCTAATTGAAATGCAGTATGGACATTTCTCATTAACAGTCCTTCGACAATAGATCCATGTGCCCAGACATTCGCGACTCTTTCATAATCAAGATCAAAACGGGATTTTTCCATCAGTTCAAATCCCTCTCCAATGGCTTGCATCATGCCATATTCGATTCCATTGTGGACCATTTTTACAAAGTGACCACTGCCAGGATTTCCCATATAGCCATATCCATTGTCCTGAGCTACTTTTTGGAAAATGGGTTCGATGTATTGGACGACTTCTCTTTCTCCTCCTACCATCAAACACGCTCCATTACGCGCTCCATCCGTTCCACCTGAGGTTCCACAGTCCACAAAATGGACTCCTTTTTGTTTGAGTGATTCATAGCGACGAATGGAATCTAGATACATAGAGTTTCCACCATCGATTAAAATGTCGCCTTCTTCCAGTAAATTTGAAACAGTTGTGATGACTTTTTCAACAATCGCTCCACTGGGTACCATCAACCAAATCACACGTGGTTTTGGTAACAAAGAAACCATTTCTTCATAGCTGGATACTACTTGTACTCCTTCTTTCTTAATGGATGCAAGTGCCTCTGCTGAAACGTCAAATGCGAGTACTTCTAATTTGTTGTCTACCATATTTAATGCCAGTTGATAACCCATTTTACCGAGTCCGATTAGTCCAAGCTTCATAATGACCTCCTAAAGATTTCGCCTAAATTATACCATACAACACCCGTGTTGTTTTGCAGTTTGCACTAACATTACTCACATAAGATTAATAAAACAAAGATGTCAAGGGTAGATTTCTCTTCCTTGACATCTAAATCTATTACTTTTTTGCAATGTCTTGACGTAACAATTGAATAAAATCTTCCAAGGGAACGCTCACTTGTTCTTGAGAACCATATTTACGATAGGTTACTGATCTAGAAGCAACTTCTTGGTCACCAATGACTATTTGGTAAGGGATTTTCTTCGTTTGAGCTTCACGAATCTTATAGCCTAATTTTTCATCTCTAAAGTCATCTTCTACGCGGAATTCAAGGTCCGATAACATACTTGACACTTCTTTGGCATATTCTTGATGAGATTCTAAGTTTACTGGAATGATTTTTACTTGGACAGGCGCTAACCATGTTGGGAATGCACCTGCATAGTGTTCAATCAATATGCCAATGAAACGTTCAATTGAGCCAAACAACGCACGGTGTAACATCACAGGACGCAACTTTTCACCACCTGGTGCGACATATGTCAAATCAAAACGTTCTGGTAAGTTCATATCGAGTTGAATGGTACCACATTGCCAAATGCGATTCATCGAGTCACGAAGTTTAAAATCTAGCTTTGGGCCATAAAACGCACCATCTCCTGGGTTCACCTTATAAGGTTTTCCTAAAGAATCCAAGGCCGCTGCGAGGGCTGCTTCACTACGATCCCACGTCGCAATCTCCCCAATGTATTTTTCTAAAGGACGAGTGGATAATTCGATGTGATAACTTAAGCCAAACACGGAATAGACATACTCAAACAGTTTAACTAATTCTGCGATCTCATGCACGATTTGATCTTCAGTCATGAAAATATGAGCATCGTCTTGGGTGAAATTACGAACACGGAACAAGCCATTTAACGCTCCACTGGCTTCATGACGATGAACAAGACCCAGTTCTCCAACTTTTAAAGGAAAGTCTTTATAGGAATGAATGTCTCGTTTATAGACGAGCATTCCACCAGGACAATTCATTGGTTTGATCGCAAATTCTTGGTCATCAATTTCTGAAATGTACATGTTTTCACGATAATTTTGCCAATGTCCAGAAACAACCCACAAATCTTTATTGAGCATAATTGGTGTTTGAATCAGCTTATAGCCATGTTTCACATGGACTTTATACCAGAAATTTTCTAATTCACGACGAAGGACCATCCCTTTGGGCAGCCAAAATGGAAATCCAGGACCGTATTCACTCAACATAAACAAATCGAGTTCTTTGCCTAATTTGCGATGATCGCGTTTTTTCCGTTCTTCGAGCATAAACAAATGTTGGTCCAACTCTTCTTTGGAAAAAAAGGCAGTTCCATAGACCCGAGTTAATTGTTTATTTTTTGAATCTCCACGCCAATAAGCTCCTGCTAAACTTAACAACTTGAAATGACGGAGCCATTTCGTTGAAAGCAAATGAGGTCCACGACATAAATCCAAAAAGTTACCTTGTCCATATACGGAAATGATTTCATTTTCTGGAAAATCATTGATGAGTTCTATTTTGTAAGGATCTTCTTGAAAAAGGACCAATGCTTCCGATTTCGAAACGATTTTTTTATGAATTTCTTCATTTTGTTCCGCAAACTTTTTCATGGTTTTTTCTAGTAATTGCAAGTCTGCTTCCACCAATACATCGTTTCCTAAATCAATGTCATAATAAAATGCATCCTCGATGGTAGGTCCAACTCCAAACTTTGCATGTGGATAAATGCTTTTGACTGATTGTGCCAATAAATGAGCGCAACTATGACGAAGCACTTCGAGTGCTTCCGGGTCAGAATCCGTCAGAAAGGAAATGGATGCATCTTGATCAAGAACAACATCGAGTCCTTTTACTTGGTCATTGACTTTCACAGCCACCGCTTTTTTCTTCAGTGAGATGCTAATCGATTCCGCCAATTCAAGTCCTGATAGTGGCGATTGAGCCGATTTGATGGAGCCATCTGGTAAAACGAATTGTAACATAGTAAATCCTCCTATGGTTTGTTTAAAAAATAAAAATCGCCCTTACAAATGTAAGGACGATTGCTCGCGGTACCACCTTAGTTCCAAGAATTTCTTGGCGCTTGATTCCGGTAACGTCGGAAATACGGACAGGATTAGTGTCTGCTCCAAGGTGGTAACAATCTCATTTTTTCCTTAACGGCTTTCACCAATCCCGTTATCGCTAATGGATCCAATGGATGTCTTGTCCTCATCATAGCATGTTACGTCTATTATACTGATAGTTGCAAAATTGTCAAGTTGTACGAAGTGGTTTTTCCGACATTTGTATTTCGGTTGCTAAATCCTTGATTCGGCTATGAATCCGTGCGGCTTTGGCCTTCTCAGATACAGAAGTTGATACCACCATCGATTCAATCAGTCCAATCATCGGAATATTGGAAGAAAAGAAGGTGGGAAGTTGATCCAATACCCGGTGCTGTAAGATGGGTCCTAAGACTTCATCTCGAATAAATGCCGAGGGAGATTCTCCCCCAATATCATCAAGTATGAGTACTGGAATGGTTTTTAGTCGTGAAATTCGTTCTTCTAATCCACCAACTCCAATGGATGACTTCATTTCGCGGACCAAATCAGGGTAATATGCAAATATCACTTCTTTGTCTAATTTGGCTACTTCGTTGGCAATACAAGCTAAAATGTAGGTTTTCCCTGTTCCGTATAATCCAGATAAGTATAACCCTTTGACGACTTCGCCTTTTTTATATTTATTAAGAAATTGCAAAATGAACTGATAAATATCTCTTCTCGTTTGAGAAATCATATCCATATCGGATAAATCTGCTTCAAAAACTTTTTTAGGAATGTACAATGCATCAATTTTGAATGATTTTTTTTGACCCACATTGTGTTTACAAGGCACATATTCCAAAGAAACCACTTGTCCTTGCATAAACAACTGTGGGGTCATTCCTGGATGACTCAAGTGACATTCCAATAAAGATGTGCAATCATTGCATTTGGATTGTTCTTCCAAATAAGTAAGGAACGAATTCATCGAAGCAAGGATTTGAGCGTGTGTTAAATCGTGCTTCACAACAAAAGCACGAATGCTTGGGTTTTCTAACAAGGATTCCATGGTTTGATCGACATCGACTTGTACAGGAAAATTGGATAGTAGTTCTGCGATTTTTTTCATAAATCCTCCTTTACTTTAAGGACGCAATGTAGTCATCGAGCCATGGGATTTCGACATCTGGTACGTCAGTTTTTCCGCGTCTTGTTGTTTTTGGTTGGTCTTTGCGTAATTGATACTCACTGTTTAAATGAATGACATAATCCATCGCCACTTGTACGTTGATGACCTTGTCGTTCATCCAGTGAATGGCCATTTTCTCTAAGTAATCATAGTTAGGAAGTTTTCCTTCTTTGATTCGAATGACATAGGCAAGTAATACATTCAATACCCCCTTATCAATTCCAGTATCTTCGAGTAATTGTTCAACGCTACGAAGATCGACTGCAGCTACTTTTCCTGTTGAGGACATATCTTCTAACACGGTTCGTGGGGAAACGGTTTGGAAATATCCCAGAGGGTCTTTGGGACGTTTTTCATCTTTGATGGGTTCTTCTTCCACTGTGGTATTTGCTTTACGACTCGCTGTTTTATAGATTTCACGAGCAAACGTTGAAAGTTTTTGGGGATCGGCTGCCAGAGTAGAATCAATTGACTTCACATAGACTTCCTTCATTTGGAATTCATCGAGTCCATACACATACACGAGATTCAATATTTTGTCTCGGATAGAATCCGTAAATTGATTGCTATCAAAGAAATCTTCTGGAATACTCTCTCGAAATAATCTCAAATCAAAATCGAGTCCTTTTACTTTGATACTTTTTGATTTTGATCCATTTAACAAATCGGTTTGGAATGGAACTTGATGAACTTCTAGGCGTTCAAACACGTCATTAAATGATTTGGTAATCGAATGATGATTTTCTGTTCGAACAACGGATATTTTAAACAAAGAGAGTATTTTTTGAAACTTCGTCTCTGTTAATGTGGATTGCAAATAACTACCCAATACCCCATCATTCACAAAGGCATAAGGGGATAGGGGTGCTTTTAGTTCATAATAGAATATATCGTTACTTAAGTACGAGTTTAACAACCCAATTGCTTCTAATCGGTATCGTGATGTTTCAATCTTCTCAATTTTTTCGGATAAGAAACTCTCTAAATCGCTATGTACATAGTCTTCTGAAATCATTGTTTGCCGATTTAAAAGTCCATGTAACACCAAATAAAGCGTCGAAGCGCTCACGCCAATCAACGGCTGGTATAACATTGCTAATACTTGATAATCAATGGGTGCTAGATGTGCCTTGGAGTACACCAAGAACAAATCACTTTTTCGTACTTTATCCATAAACCGTCCTATGGGTGTAAACTTACCCCTTTGAATTTCAATAATTTGTCCAATAGCGCATAAATCTGAAGAGTGAGCTTTTTGGGTTTCCCCATTCCAATGAATGAGAATAAGTTCATTTTGATGTCAACACCCGTTTCAATAGGCGTGATTTGAAGTGCGGTGATGATCGCTTCAAATCCGTTCCCAATGATATCGATCTCGCCATGAGCTTGATTAAAACCTCGTATTTCAAACCCCATCTCTTTGCCTGCTTTTTCAATAGCATCTTTGGTTTGAACAAAACTATTCCGGTAATATCTTGTACGTAATTGAACATCGTTGTGTAATTCTCTGGTTTCACAACTTGTTTGAAAAAAACCTGCCATATCTTTACCCCCTGAGTTGGTTGATTATTTGGTTGGTTTGCACTCTTGTTTGCTCGATCGTGTAAGAATTATCAATCACAAAATCAGCGAGTTTTGACTTTTTCTTTAAAGGCCACTGGGATCCAATCTTTTGAAGTGCGAAGGAGCGATTAATAAAATCGCGATTCATCAATCTGGACACTTGTGTTGATAGAGTGGAATATACCACAATGACCACATCACAAAAGGAGTCAAAGCCAGATTCGTAAAGCAACGGAACACTGACAATCACGATTGGTTTTCCAAGTTGCCGATATTCTTCGATTTTTCGTATCACTGCTTTTCTTACAACTGGATGCGTCATTTCTCCCAACTCTTTTAAGAGGGCCGGATCTGCAAATGCTTTTTTCCCTAGTAGTGCAAAATGAATTTCTTTGTTGGGAAGTAAAATGTCACTTCCAAATCGGGAAACGATATCATTATACAACAAACCCCCCACTTTGGACAGTTCTTTATAGACAAAATCCGCATCAATTACATCGATATGTTGATCTTCGAACATCTTCGCAACGGTTGATTTTCCGGAAGCTATGCCCCCAGTAAGTCCGACAATCCTCATGAATTTATCCTCGCTTTGTTTGACATGTGGGGCAAACATAAGTACCTCTGCCTCCCACTTTTATCTTTTCTATGAAAGTTCCACATGAATAACAGGGTTCTCCTTTACGCATGTGAACCAGCAACTCATTTTGAAAACGTCCCGATACTCCCAAACTGGAAACATAACTGCGAATGGTAGTTCCGCCCAGTTCAATGGCTTTTCCTAAGACTGCTTGGGAGGCAGATATGATATGTTCAATATCACTATGGTGTAACTGATGGACCCTTGTTTCTGGATGAAGTCCACAAATAAACAACACTTCATCGACGTATATATTACCCAATCCCGCAACAATCGTTTGGTCGAGTAAGACTGGCTTGATCATTTTTGTGGTTCGAGAAAGTTTTGCTTGTAAATATCCCATGGTAAAGTCGCTATCAAATGGCTCTAGGCCAATGCGATGCTTTTTTACATAATCTTTCATTCCATGAAGTGGAATCCATTCCATGGTTCCAAATTTGCGAACATCATGATAACGTAGACTTTGCCCATCTTGGAAAGAAAACAATACATGTACATGCTTTTGAATGGGGTCACTTGCAGGTTGAACATAGTACTTCCCTTCCATCCTTAAATGACTGACAACAATGCCTTCTTGGAAGTGGAAAAATAAGTATTTACCAACGCGTTTGATGGATTGTATCGTTTGGTTGGTAACATGGTTTTGAAAATCCATGCAATCGCCTTGAATCATTTTGGGATAAAAGAGTTGAACCGATTGAATGGTTTTCGAAACAATCAAATGTTCTAATGTCTTTCGTACGGTTTCAACTTCGGGTAGTTCTGGCATTATTTCACCTCGAATAGATTTTGTCCAAATCCGCCTTCCACGCGAAGTGGTACCTCAAAATCGGTTGCGTGTTCCATGGCATCTTTGACCAAGGTGTAGACTTCCTCTAGTTCGGTACTCAGAACGTCAAAGACCAGTTCATCATGAATTTGCAATAAAATCTCAGATTGTAGCTTTCTTTCTTCGAATAATTTTTGAATTCTAACCATCGCTATCTTTAATATATCAGCCGCTGTCCCTTGAATGGGTGCGTTCATCGCCATGCGTTTCCCAAATTCACGAACTTGATAATTGGCATCTTTGACTTCTGGGATGTATCTTCTGCGATGAAATAGTGTTTCTACATATCCTTTTTCGAGCGCAGATTGGATTTGTAAATCCATAAATGCTTTGATTTCAGGAAAGTTTTCAAAGTAATGTTGAATAAACAACTCGGCTTGTTTTAATGGAATTTGTAAATCATCGCTCAATCCCCAAGGTGTTTTTCCATAAATAATTCCGAAATTGATGGCTTTGGCCTGTCTTCTTTGAGCTTCATGAATTTGCTCGGTTTGGAAAATCAATTTCGCTGTATGGGTATGAATGTCCTCATTTCTTAAAAATGCATCCTTTAAACTGTGGCAGTTACCCATTTGAGCCAACACCCGCAGTTCAATTTGCGAATAGTCATAGGATAATAAGGTATGACCTATTTTAGGAACAAAAATCTTCCGAAGTTCTTTGCCTTCTTCTGAACGAATTGGAATGTTTTGAAGATTAGGTTCCATGGAAGATAAACGTCCCGTTTGAGCAACGGTTTGCTGGTAGATGGTATGGATTTTCCCATCCTTTTTCATCTCCAATGCATTCTTTAATCCTTCATAATAGGTAGAATATAGTTTCGAAAGGGTTCGATATTCCATAATGGGACGAATGATGGGGTGATAAGAGTCAAGCTGTTGTAACACTGAGACATCGGTGGAATATCCACTTTTTGTTTTCTTATAATAAGGTAGATTCAAAGTTTCGAACAAAATCGATCCTAATTGCTTCGGACTATTGATATTAAATTGCTCTCCTGCATGATCATAAATGACTTGCTCGAGTGCAAGAAGTCGTGTGTGCCAGTTCTTCCCAAATTCATCTAAAACGACTGGATCAATTGAGATGCCTGAAAACTCCATTTTCGCTAATGTCCTGGATAAAGGCAACTCAATTTGTTCAAATAAATTGGTTTGTCCATACTCCGATAATTGCTTATTAGCAACTGATGTTAAAACATCTATGGCTCTGACTTTTGACAAAACATGCGAAGCAACGATTTGTTGGTTTTCAGGAACGATGTGTTTGGCACCCTTCCCATAAATTTCTTCATCATAGGAAATATCGTGCAAATCAAAACTACTTGCAACGACACGGAAATCATCTTTTGTATTGTTTGGGTTGAGTAAGTAAGCCGCAAGCTTTAAATCAAAATCAACCCCTTCTAGATCAAATCCATCCCACAATAGAGCAACTTTTGCACTTTTCCAGTCATAGACATGTTTGATTTTACTCGGGTCTTTTAAAAAGGTTTGTAACTCAACACTTTGTAAGAATACCTCATATGGCACAAAAAAGCTTGCTCGTTTGTTTGTTACGCCAATGCCAAGTTTTTGAGCGGTATGGTAATTATCGCCAAACAATTCTAAATGAATGCTTGATGGGCTTACAAGAAGCGATGGGATTAAGGATGGATCGGTCAGGATGAAATCGTCTTGAGGAATTAATATCTTCTTAGGTGCACTTTGTTCTAATCGACGTAAATGGGAATGAAACTCCATTTTT
>JAUXXX010000055.1 GCA_030684695.1 bacterium | reverse complement strand
TTTTTGGAAAAATGACCGAAGAAGATCGAAATTTGGACCATCGTATTGTAAATGCAGTGGTACTCCATTCTCAAAATCAGTGGTGATGGTGGCTAGTTGTTTTGAAAAACGGGCTTGCTCCTGAAATGTCTTCATTTTTTCAACTAACTTACCCGTTAACTTTTCGGCGTTTGCAATGATGTTTTCAAGCGTATCATATTCTTGAAGTAATTTGACTGCTGTTTTGTCACCAATCCCAGGAACTCCTGGAATGTTATCCGAAGTATCACCAACCAATCCTTTATAATCTGGCATTTGGTCGGGGCGAATACCCATTTTTTCCATTAAAAAGGCCGGTGTAAAAATATCAACCTCAGAAAAACCCTTTTTGGAAACCAACTGGGAGATCTTGGGAGAGAGTAATTGAAACAAGTCTCGGTCATTGGACACCATTTGTATATGGTCATAAAGATGTTCAAACTTCTTTGCCATATGACCAATAATATCATCTGCTTCATACAAAGAGAGTTCATATCGAGCCACACCTTGAGCATCCAAGTATTCCTTGACAATCGGAATTTGTTCAATCAACTCATCCGGAGCGGCTTTTCTCGTGCCTTTGTATTCCTCAAAAGCCAAGTGTCGATGCGTGGGACCATAGGCATCGAACGCAACTAAAATATCACTAAACGGCATTTGTAAAATTTGTTGAAACGCAGATACAAATCCATAGACCGCATTCGTGGTTGTCCCTGCTGAGTTCTTCATGAGGTTACCTTGGGCAGCGGTCGCATAATAGGACCGAAATAGTAAGTTCATTCCATCGATTAAGAGGAGTTTTTTCATAGAAGCCTCCTTGTTTGTTTCATTGTATCATCTGTAGAAAAAATGCACACGGGTGTATGCATTTTTGCAGTCATTATTTTGTAAATTTATCCCGATTACGATCATAAATCACAAACAAGCCTTTTAAAATTAGTGTCTCATCGATCAATACAGCTTCTTCTAAGTGAGGCGCAATCAATCGTGAATGTCCTCCTGTAAGTACTACAGGAATATCAAATCGATCCAATTGACGCTTGATTCGCTTAATCATGCCATCAATCATCGAGGCATGGCCAAATATCAACCCACTTTTAATACAGTCTGCTGTGTTGGTTCCAAGCAGTTTTTGTGGTGATTCTAGTTCGATTTGTGGCAATAACGATGTTTTATTAATTAAGGCATTTTTTGAAGTAGTTAATCCAGCTGTAATGATGACTCCTTTGATGGTTAACTGATCAATATAGGTGAACGTTGTTGCTGTGCCTAAATCGATTACCACTGCCGATTTGCCATAAAAGGCTGTTGCGGCTACTGCGTTAGTGATTAAATCAGAGCCTACTTCTCTTGGATTATCGGAATTTATTTTGATACCTGTTTTAATGCCTACTCCTAAAAATAAGGGTGTAATCCCAAAACGGCTTAAGAAATATTCCCGAAACACATCATTTAATTCTGGTACAACCGAAGAAATTACAACCGCTCTCACTTGATGTAAAAATCCATCGAGAGTAATTGCATATTCATCCGTTGATTTGTTTTTTTCAGTATTCAGACGAACGACTTTTGATAAGGTAATCTCGTCTTGTGATAATCCGATGGCAATGGTTGTATTGCCAATATCAATCAATGCTAACATGATGTCACTCCACTTCTATTCGTTAGTTTCTGGAATATCTTGTTCTCCCAAACGCGATTGAATCAAACGATCGGTTACAATCGCTCCAATCGATCCCGCAAGAATGGCCTCTACCAAACTGTTGGATAACAATACCCCAGTAATCAATGTGAAGGCTGCACTAAAATTGTTAATGCTTCCCATGAAATCAAGAGCTCCCGAAAACTCTCCTGATGCCCCAGATGCTAGACTAGCCCATCCTTCATTTCCTAACAATACCGGAAACGCGGTAACCATCATCGGCAATACCATCAAGGAATGAATCATGGATAATACAAAGAAACTCACGATTAATCCAACCAAACGGTTTTTAAATACTTTTCTTGCCAATTGATAGCCGTCATAAATGAGCAATCCAAAAATGAAACGTGGTAAAATCGATACCCAAGGAAAGACAAACAAAAAGTCAAACCCATACGATGTAAATGCTCGAGCAAAAGAGGCAAACCCAAAGGCAAGACCTAGAATGATAGCACTCTTCCTTCCTATCATCGCACCACCGATTAATACCGGAATGTGAATCAATGTCGCAGATACTCCTGCGATGGTAATAAATCCTAAATTGGGGACAAACCCCATGACGACTATAATCGCAATAAACATTGCTAGAATCGTCATTTCACGTACTTTGCTTTTGTTCCAACGGACAGTTGTGTTCATAATTTTCCTTTCCAAGCCACATATTGTGGTCTCATAAGAGTCTATCTTAACAGATTAAACGTTGGATTTAATTTCGTTTATCTTGTTAAAATCAAGTTGATGAAGCATTGCTAAAATGACATTTTTCACCGCTACGTAGTCCTCTAAATGAATCATCGAAGTCGTTGAATGGATATATCGTGATGGCATACCGATGGTACAAACCAAGACTCCATCACGTGATAATTGAACCTCAGCGGCGTCTGTGCCACCTAAGGATTTATAGTATTGAAACTTGATGTTGTGTTCTTTTGCTGTTTCTTCTACAAACTGAAGCATCCCACGATGCATAATGGCTTTCGGATCATAAAAACGAATCATAAATCCACCACCTAATTTGCCACCCACATCCGAATCCTCGAAGGTATCCGCACATGGACTGCAATCAACTGCGATGAATAAATCAGGTTTTATTAAATAACTACTGGTCTTGGCGCCACGCAGCCCCACTTCTTCTTGAACGTTCGCACCACAATACAACCGGCATGGTAGTTTTGTAGCCGAAACGCTGGTAATAATATCAAGAGCCATCGCCGTTCCAAAACGGTCGTCCCATGCTTTAGAAACGATCTTCTTTCCATCTTTTAGAATGGTATAATCATTTCTAAACACTATTTGCTGGCCTATTTTGATTCCCATTTGTTTGGCTTCTTCTAAGGTATCCGCACCAATGTCCAGTAAGAAATCATCAAAATCACTTACTTGTTTGGTATGGTTATCACGAAGTAGATGCGGTGGTTTTGCACCAACTACTCCAGGAACTTTGGAACCATCTTCCAAGATGACATCCAAATGTTGACTAATCATCACAGGGGCGTTTATACCACCCATAGGAATCATTTTCAACATTCCTTTGTCATTGATACCAACGACCATGGCCCCAACTTCATCCATGTGTCCGGCAATCATGACCGTAGGTCCTTGAGAAGATAAATTGATCCCACCAAAAATGGACCCTAATTTATCTTGAACAATTTCTTCAGCGACCGGTTTTAAGAATTCCCTTACATATTGACGAACGTATTTTTCATGGCCAGAAACACCTGGTAATTCCACTAAATCTTTGTAAAATGATTGTAACATATTTCCTCCTAGAAATGACTTGCAAGATAATATATTTGGTGACCTTGCGCCACAAATTTTGTTTCGAACTCAGTTTCAACATTATCAATGCTGGTTTCACTATGTAAATCAAGTGAGATGAAATCTACTTTCATTCCATATTCCACCATGGACATCATTGAATCCATAAAAAATGGAAAATTATCGGTTTTAAACTGGATTCTGTTCCCTTTTAGTAAGATGTTTTCATATTTAGACAAAAAAAGTGGATGAGTTAATCGTCGCTTTTTTTGTTTAGATTTCGGCCAAGGATCAGAGAAATTTAAATATATCTTTGAAACTTCCCCCAACTCAAATGTAGTAGTAATTGTTTCAGCGTCCATCCAGATCAATCTCAAATTTGGGGTTTGAACGATGGAAGCTTTTTCCAATGCACGAATTAGCACAGAATCATACTTTTCAATCCCAATAAAGTTTTTTTCTGGGTGCTTTTTGGCAAGTTCGATAATAAACTTACCCTTTCCAGTTCCAATTTCAATTTCAATGGGATGATGGTTTCCAAACACAGTATACCATTTCCCTAAATAATCGCTTGGTTGTTGGATGATCATTTGTTCATTGGCTTGTAAGGTAGCCGCTGCGTGTTTGACTTTTCGTAATCGCATCGTTTACTCCAAAGAGGCCAATTTCACAATACTTTCGGCATAAATTGCCGCTGCGGTAAGCATATCGTCGATGACAAGGTATTCATTCGGTTGATGAGCCAAATCCTCTGCCCCAGGTAAATTAGGTCCAAAAGCAACTGCTTTTTTCAGCGTTCTTGCATATGTTCCGCCACCGATGGTTAACAATGGAGTCGTATGGTCATTGGTGTATAATTTATAAGCATCATGCAATACTTTCACCAGTGGATCGTTTGGTGAAACGTAATGCGGTTCGCTTTTACGATGTGCAACGAACCCAAGCCCCAAAGACTTCGCTGCTGCTTTAGCAAATTCCATCTTTTGATCAAACTCATATCCCCGTGGAAAACGGATGTTACATCCAATATGGAAGGTTCCATTTTCACAGCGAATAATTGCCGTATTTAACGTTAAGTCTTTCATTTCAGGGTCGAAATGGTCAATTCCAAGTTTCTTCCCATAATGATCAAAAGACAAATATTGGTTGATGAATGTAATCATTGGGCTATCCGTGAAAGTCCCTAAAAAGCCAGCCATTAAGAAAATTGCATTCACTCCTAAATAAGGCCAAGCTGCATGAGCGTTCTTACCAAAGATTGTGTAGCGGTTTCCAACCACGTTCCCTGTGTAATGATGGAGAGCTAAGTACTCTTCAAACTCTTTGGATACATCTTTTGAAAGCACTGCTATACATTCATCTGGAACGACATTATAGCGTTCACCAGCAGACATGGATTCAATTAATCCAGAAGTTTCAGTTCCGGTAATATCAAAACTAAAATTTCCTTTTTCTGCATAAATCAACGGGAACTCAGCATCTGGAGCGAATCCTAGTTCTGGCATTTGTTCATGTTCCAAGTATTTTTTGATACAACGCATGCCTGACTCTTCATCACAACCAAGAATCAAACGAACTCTTTTGTT
This sequence comes from bacterium, assembly GCA_030684695.1. Classification (GTDB taxonomy): domain Bacteria; phylum Bacillota_I; class Bacilli_A; order Izemoplasmatales; family Hujiaoplasmataceae; genus JAUXXX01. Next base: position 9,859 of record JAUXXX010000055.1, on the reverse strand, counting down.
AAGCGGTATCTTTTGATCAGAAATCATCCGAAAAGCAATGTATGCCGCAATCGTTGGTCCTTTGTCGTCCATGGAACCACGAGCGTAAATTTTTCCATCTTTTTCGATAGCCGCAAATGGAGGAAAATCCCATTTTCCACCAGTGGGAACGACGTCCAAATGTCCTAATACACCCAAGACTTCGCTGCCCTCTCCCATTTCGATATGTCCTGCATAATTATATACATTTTTTGTAGTAAATCCTTCTTTTTGAGCCATTGCTAACATATGATCAAGCGCTCTTCGAATATCGCTTCCAAATGGTTCTTCGAGATTTGAAGGATCAAACTCTTTTAGGACTGTTGGAATTTGTAAGAGTGCTTTAGCTTTATCAATGTATTCTTGTCGATAATTTTGTGCTATTGTTAACCAATTCATATCATCACCTCTTGATTGTATTATTTTATCATACTTTTTTATGCTTTGCATACAAAACCAATAAAAAGGATTATTCGATAGGGTTTGTTAACGGTTAACGATGATTCCTAGTGTAGATTGACAAATATGTGGTTTCTTGTATAATGAATGGTAAGACAAAACCATGAATGCGAGTAATCGCTTGGAGATAAAATGATACGAAAAATTGTGATGAAAAACTTAACATGCGGAAATTGCATATCCAAAATAGAACGTCGAGTGAACCGACTCGACTATGTAAACAGTGCCAGTTTCAACTATACGAATCAAATATTATTAGTAGATTTTTCGGATCTCTATGACGCTGATGTTGCACTAAAAGAAATCAAACTTATTGTCGACGTCTTAGAGGATAACATCCATACGTACTACTATGAACAAAAGACCGAACAAAAGAAAATCAACTTTTTTAAAGAGTATTTCTTTGTTTTACTTGGGATGGTCATCATCCTTATCAACTTTAGTATTTATCAAATTCCCCAATATATCAATCAATGGTTCCAAACATCGTTTCCCGTATTTGATTCTTGGGTGGTAGATGCACTGTATTGGCTTGGCTATATTTTATTGATATCTAAACTGGGTTTATTGCTCATAAAGGGGATTAAAAACTTTAATTTCTTTAACGAAAACACCTTAATGATCATTGCGACATTTGCCGCAATGGGCTTGGGAGAATATGAAGAAGCCATAGCTGTCATCATCCTTTATTCCATCGGTGAGCATTTACAAACCAGAGCAGTCCAAAAATCAAAAAATGAAATTTCTGCTTTAATGAATATCAAAGTAGAATACGCCAACGTTCTCATACAAGATAAAATTGTGGTAAAGGACCCTCTTCAAATCAAGATTGGCGACACCGTTGTCATCAAACACGGAGAACGAATCCCAGTCGATGGAACCGTCATAAAAGGATCTACTAGTTTGAACACCTCTGAACTGACTGGAGAAACTAAACTTAAAAATGTCGACATTGGAAGTGATGTCTTAAGTGGAAACATCAATGTCGGGGATGTCATCCATGTCAAAGCTACCAAGGAGTATCAAGATTCTACCTTATCCAAAGTCATCGATTTAATCGAAAACTCTACCTTTAACAAATCAAAGGCCGAGTTATTTATTACAAAATTTTCCAGAATCTATACACCAATTGTCGTTGGATTAGCGGCTTTACTGATCCTTTATGGAGTGTTGTTTGATCCAACCAATGTAACACAAAGAGACGGATATATTTACCGTGCTGCGATTTTCTTAGTCATCAGTTGTCCTTGTTCTTTGGTCTTATCCGTTCCACTTTCTTATTTTGCAGGAATTGGAGCCGCTGCGAAAAATGGTATATTATTTAAAGGATCTACTTTCTTGCATACCCTAACAGATGTAAAAACCATTGCTCTTGATAAAACAGGAACACTGACACATGGAGCGTTCTTCGTAAGTAAATACTCTTCCGAAGAAACATTAAAAATCGCTGCTTCTATTGAAAAATACTCCTCACATCCAATTGCAAAGTCCATCGTTGCCTTTTATAAAGGAGAAACATTTGATATTCTTGAACCCAGCGAAGTTCCTGGATATGGAATAACCGGGACTTTACATGGAGAAACAATCCTTGCAGGAAGTAAAAGATTCCTCGAGCAAAATAACATCGTTGTACCTGATGAATCATTGCCAATCGGTTCTTATACGTTTATCGCCAAAAATCAGTCCTATTTTGGGTACGTCATTGTCAATGACGAACTAAAAGAATCTTCCATGGAAGTAGTACGTCAATTTACAAAAAGTTATGACACGGTTATGCTGACGGGTGACAACGAAGCTTCTGCTGCCGATGTAGCGATGAAACTTGGTGGAATTGAGTATTACGCTGAACTGCTACCCCATCAAAAATTAGAGAAATTTGAAGCCATTCGTACCAACTCTGTTTCTTTATTTGTCGGCGATGGAATCAATGACGCACCACTTTTGCGAAACGCTGACATTGGGGTTTCCATGGGTTCTGCTAGTGATTTGGCCATTGAAGTGTCCGATATCATCATCATTAATAACGATATTCGTCTTCTAGAAAAAGCGATACGGATTGCTAAAAAAACACGAATCATCGCCACAGAAAACATTGCATTTTCCATGGGTGTAAAACTATTGTTTTTAGGACTTAGTGCACTAGGAAGTATGTCGATGTGGGTGTCATTATTTGCTGACGTTGGAGTCACGTTACTATGTGTCGTTAACGCCCTTCGGATCATCTATACAAAAGGCTATCTCAATCCAAAAGTAAAAATCAAAAAAGTCGCCTAATTGGGCGACTTTTCATTTGTAGACTATTTACTTGTGTTCAACGACACTATACTTCTTTTTCCCTTTACGAATCACAGAATACTTCGACTCAATCGCTTGGTCTTTGGTCAATAGAAAATCAATGCCTTCCACCTTTTTTCCATTGATAGTAATGCTTCCTGATTGGATGAGTTCACGACTTTCCCGCTTGGATTTTGCTAAATCGCATTGAATTAATACATCAACCAATGGACAATCTTGATCTAGAACTTGACCGATCAAATCCGCAAAGCCTATCTTGATTTGAGAGGCAGTCAACGAACCAATTTCGCCAGAAAACAACGCTTCACTAATCTGTTTAGCTTCTTGTAATAACACTTCTCCATGAACCAAGGAAGTCACTTCTTTGGCCAACACTCTTTGAGCCAAACGTAGGTGAGGGTTGGTTTTTACTTGAATTTCTAATTCATCTATAACAGATTTATCAAGGAACGTAAACTGTTTTAGTCGCATCACAACATCATCATCGGCTGTATTAATCCAAAATTGGTAAAACTCATATACAGATGTTTTATCCTTGTCCAGCCAGATGGTTCCTGATTCCGTTTTACCAAACTTCGTTCCATCCGCTTTTGTAACCAAAGGAAATGTAAATCCATAAGCTTTGGCTTCAAAACCATGAACTTTGCGAATCAGTTCTAGTCCAGAAGTAATGTTACCCCATTGATCTTGACCACCGATTTGAAGGTCGCATCCGTACTTTTGAAACAAGTATTCAAAATCCCATGCTTGAATGATTTGGTACGAAAATTCGGTGAAAGAAATGCCGTTTTCGATTCTTGATTTCACAGAATCCTTGCTCATCATGTAACTGACATTAAAGTGTTTGCCAATATCACGTAAAAATTCAATTGCGTTTAGAGACGAAAGCCAGTCGTAGTTGTTTACGATTAAGGCATTTGGAAGTAAATGAACGACTTGTCGTTTGATTCCTTCTGCATTTTCCAAACTGGTTTCAATCGTCAAGAGTTGTCTTTCTTGACTTTTAAAACTTGGATCCCCAATTAACCCTGTTCCTCCACCGATGACCAAAATAGGCTTATGCCCTGCTATCAGTAAGCGTTTAGCCACTAAGTATGCTAAAAGATGTCCAACATGAAGGCTATCTGCCGTTGGATCGGCTCCTAAGTAAAATGTCATAGGCTTACTGTTTAGTTGTGCTTCAAGTGCGGGGTCTGTCATCGCATAGACCAACCCTCTCCATTGTAAATCTTCAAAAATATTCATATAATCACCCTTTCTTATGTAAAAAAAGAAAAATCGTCCTCTATGCAAAGGACGATTTCATCAACCGTGGTACCACCTTAATTCGCTTAAAAAAGCGCTCTTGGAAAGATAACGGATTTACCGTCTGGAAAACCAGAAAACTCCCAAGTGTAATTTCAGCGATCCGTCTCCTAGTTTTCACCACCCACTAGGTCTCTTAAAATACGTTAGGCTTACTTTGCTTGTTCAACGTTCTATTTAGTTGTTTGTCTTGAAATAATGCTATGTGGTAATACATTAAACTTCACTTCTGTGATTTCTCCATCAATTTCTTGTTTCAATAAGGACATGGCTTTTACCCCAATGGCCTCAATGGGAATGTCCACACAAGATAACATTGGACGAGACAAAGATGCATACTTCGTATTTTGGAATCCATACACAGAAATATCTGAAGGAATTTTCTTTCCTTTTTGAATCATTGTGTTAATGAATGAAACTGCAATGGAATCTCTAACAGCGACAATTCCATCGACTGGAGTAAGATTATCTTTGAATAACTCATGGAAATGAACAGTGTTAATATTGATATCACCACTCGTACGAATAATCTTAGGCTCGATTTTCGCTTCTTTGATGGCTTTCAAATAACCTTCTTCTTTTAAGTCATTCACCATGTACTTACGAGCAGTGGTTAATAGATAAATGTCTTTACGACCCTCTTTGATCAAACGAGAGGTAACTTCATATGCCGCTTTGAAGTAATCGATGCAGACGGTTACTAGTTTGTTATCATATGGGTATAACGTATTTGCTAACACGATTGGAACTTTGTATTCATCTTGAATCAAGTTCAGCATCGTGTATTGGCTTTCGTTGATTTCATCATTGAGATACAAGATTCCATCAACTTGGCTCGCAACTACTTCTTTCATCATTTCGGATTCTTCTACTGTCTCGTCTTTTAAGACGTATAAAAGTAAGGAATAATTGTATTTCCTCGCTTCGTGTGAAATTCCATTGAGCATTTCCGCAACGGATGCACGAGACATATCTGGAACGATTACCGCAACGGTCGTCGATTTTTTGCTCGCTAGGCCCTTTGCGAAGGCATTTGGTTTATACCCTAATTCTTTGATGACTCGTAATACACGGTCACGTGTCTCTGGTTTCACTTTTTCAGGATTGTTTAATGTTCTAGAAACAGTAGCTAACGATACATTCGCTGTATACGCTACATTATAGATCGTGGCTTTATTCATGATGGACCTCCAATCAACATTGATTTCTTATCTATTTTACCATTAAAAAATAGTTCATTCAATGCTTACGAACTTTTTTATGAAAATATTTACATTTCTTACATTTAAGAAAAAGACGGCCAAATTGGTCGTCTTAGGCAATTAGCGCTTTTCTTTAATACGGGATGCTTTGGCTGATAGACCACGAATATAGCCAAGATGTGCACGACGAACAAGACCACGACGTACTACTTCAATAGAAGCTATCAAAGGCGAATGTACAGGGAATGTTCTTTCGACACCAATACCATAAGAAATCTTACGAACGGTAAAGGTTTCACTAACTCCGCCACCTTGTCTTTTCAAACAAAGTCCTTCGAACAACTGAATGCGTTCGCGGTTTCCTTCTTTGATTTTAACAGATACTTTTAGCGTATCTCCAGGACGGAACTGTGGAAGATCATTTTTGATGAATTCTTGAGTTACTAAATTAATAATTTGCTGTGACATAGGTTCACTCCTCATAATTTTTTTTCCAAAGTTCATAGAAGTCCAGCGGAACGTCGGTATTGCTTGATATTTACAGCGTGATTATTGTATCACAACTACACAGCGAAATCAATCTTTTTTATCGCGTTTTTGTAAGAGATCGGGACGGCGTTCTCTTGTCCGTTTTAAGGATTGTTCGATTCGCCATTTCTTGATGTCTGCATGATTTCCTGAAAGCAAAACGTCAGGTACAATTAATCCCATAAACTCTTGAGGCCTTGTGTACTGGGGATATTCAAGCATCCCAGAATAAAATGATTCGTCTTCGACGGTATCTTGAGAAGCAAGAACTCCTGGTAGTAACCGAATCACAGAATCAGCAATCACCATCGCGCCAATTTCTCCGCCAGTAAGAACATAATCTCCGATGGATATTTCCTCATCCACAAAAGCTAAAATACGATCATCAAACCCTTCATAATGACCACAAATTAAGATGATATGTTCAATACATGCCAACTCTTTTGCAAATGATTGATGATAGGTCTTTCCTTGTGGAGAAAGTAAAATTTTATAGGCTTGATCATGTCCCGAAATCGATTGAATGGCCCGGTAGATAGGCTCTACTTGTAAAAGCATTCCCGGTCCACCACCATAGGCATAATCATCCACTTTTTTATGTTTATTGGTTGAAAAATCACGGAAGTTGATGACCTCAATCTCCACGGCTTTTTGTTCTTTTGCATACCAAATCATCGAGGAATTAAAAATTCCCTCGAACACTTCTGGAAACAAAGATAGCACCGTTATTTTCAAAACAAGCCCTCCATATCAACGACTTCAATTGCTTTATCCACAAGATTAACTGACAAAACAAATTCATCGCGAAAAGGAATCAATGCGATTGCATGATTACTTTTTTTCACTTCTAAATAATCCCCTTGAGGATAGGTACGAATTCCTACTACTTCTCCCATCAAAACCGCTGTTTGGAACACTTGAAGTCCCACCAAATCGTCGATGTGATATTCTCCTTCTTTTAAATCCGGAACGGGTAACTTAACCGCATAAAGAGGTGAATTTTTCCACTTCTCTACTAAATTAATGTCTTCATATCCTTCGAGGAGAAGCAAATCAAAGCCTTTGTGAATCCGATATTGTTTGATCTTGACTTCAATAAACTGATCGTTGTATTCAATCCATAAGGGTTGTTGATTGGAATAACGAAATGACTGAAAATCGGTATCTGGTAGTACCTTAACTTCCCCTTTGATTCCGTGCGTATTGACAATTTTTCCGATTCGAATCTTATCCATTGGTATCACCATGAATCAATTTATAGTAATGTAGTTTGGGTTGACGATTTTCAAAAAACACACCCCAGTGTTTTTCTGGTTCAATCAAACTTGAAGATCCCTTCCATGGCTCGTCAAATGCTTCAAATAAAAACATCGTTACTTGTTTGGATTCACTCCATTTTTCGATTTGACTCAAATATAAGTGTTGATTTAGCTCACAGGCATCTCCACTGCGCATTTTATCATCACTTGTGGAAGTCCAGCCAAACTCAGTAAAAATGACGGGTTTCTTCGGATATTTTTTAACGGTTTGATCATAATCCGAAATAGTCGCTTTTACCGCTTGGTCGAGTGGTATGCGAAGCCATAATGGATAGGAGTGAATGCTAATAAAGTCTACTTCTTTGGCAATACTTTCGCCATGCTCTCTCCAAGCATGCGCGCCTTCACAAAATGTGACCTGTTGTTTGACCAAGGCTTTCAAATATGTCACGTGTTTTGCAATGGTGTGGGGATCCATTAGATTATGGTGCCAGCTAGAGGTGTTTTCATTTCCCACAGAGACGGCTAACACTTGATCTGGATATTCATTTGCAAGTGCCGCAATCATGTCAAGTTGTACATAATTTTGAACTCGATTTTTTTCAATTTGTTCTGGTGTTTTTAATCCGCCCCAAGGACAATTGGGATTTGAAATTTCTCCGCCTGGTTCGACCCCTAACATGACTTTAAACTTTAGTTGATGTTTTTTGATGACTCGTAAGACACTTTGTGCATGATGATATGGATCATACATCCGTAAGTATTCAAAATGAGGTTCTAAAATTTTTAGATCTTCTAGTACTTCCTCATCACTTGGATACACTTTGGTAATCGGGCTTTGACCTTGACGATACCCCGAATAGCATACTGCTTTTGCATATGGAAACATTGTATTCCCCTCCTGTCAGTAAGAATTCTATCACAATTCCCCCTAATTCGCAACGTTTACCCATATAAGAAAAAGACTAGCATTCACCAGTCTTTGTTTGATTATTGGTTTACTTTTGGTACAGACACGATTTCTCCTGCTTTGGTTAACGCAATTTTGGTAACAACTGGACCGAATAATTCATAAAGCAAAGTAGCACTCAAAATAATCACTCGTATGGAGGACCCCATTTCAGGAGACAATACTTGAGTAGCGATTAAGCTTAGTCCTATCGCTACCCCTGTTTGCGGAATTAATGTGAACCCAAGATACTTTGATATCACCGGATCTGCCTTGGTAATCTTTGATCCCCACCACGCTCCAAAAATCTTTCCAACTACACGGAATAGTACATAAACCAATCCAATAAGTCCCACTTCTAACAAGATTCCTAGATTCAGTTCAGCGCCTGATAACACAAAGAATAAGATGAAGATAGGGGGGGTAATCGCATAAGTGAGATTGTTTACCTCATCCACATGTCTTGATAAATTCACAAATACAAATCCCATCGCCATGGCAGAAAGCAGCGGGGAGCCTTCCAAAATATCGACAACGAACAGTAATAAAAACAGGAGTGCGATTACCAAAGATGTTCGGTTTCCTCTTCCTGTAAACCACCGACAGCCAAACACTAACAATATTCCACTAACTCCACCAAGAAGCAATGATACGATGATTTCGTAAAACGGCTTTAATAATTGCATTAAAATAGAGGCATCTGTTGTGTTTCCAAGTGCATTAGAAATCGCAACCAACAGACCAAACAAGACAATCGCCACCGAATCGTCAATGGCAACCACACTCAATAAGGTCTCTGTCAACGGTCCTTTGGCTTTGTATTGTCTTACTACCATGATGGTCGCTGCGGGAGCAGTCGCTGCCGCAATGGCAGACAGTACCAACGCAAAGCGAATGTTCACTAACGTTAACTGTCCTTGAATTAAAAAGAAAAGCAAAACCGCCGCAAGCACAAACAACACAGCCATCAGTGCTTCCATCACAGCAATAATGATGGGTCTGGACCCTGCTCGTTTAAAATAAGAAACTTTCATTTCATTTCCTATGGAGAATGCAATAAAACCTAACGCAACAGATGACACCACATCAAGTGAATGTAGTCCCTCCATATTCAAAATACCTAGTATCGAAGGTCCTACAAGTAGTCCCCCTACTAAATATCCTGTAACATTTGGCAAATGAAGTGCTTTTGCAACCTTACCAAACAAAAGGCCGGTAGCGATTAAGATACCAGCATAATACAATACTGATAAATCCATCTTTATACCCTCTTCTTATACCCTTTGATTCGGTCAATGGGAACCGTAAATAGGATACCAGTATTGGGTTTGTCAACTCCACCTAAGACAACATCAACGATATCAAAAACCGTATCCACTTGTTCATCTTCTAATGCCATCATGATGACATTGGATTCTTTTCTTGGTTGATCAAAAATCATTCGTAAAGAACCGATCAAGTTTTGGTCATCACTGCCAAACAAGCGAGATGCCATTCCCGAAGATGGGATAATCGTCGCTCCCTTAATTCCAGCTTCTTTTAGTGCCTTGATAAACTTATCCAATAATTCTACTTGGTTTAATACATACACCAATAGTTTCATATTAAAACCCTTCTTTCTTGTAAGCAAATCGGATGAACTCTGGAAATCTCATTTGCCAAAACAACTCCGTATGAGTAGCATCCTTATCAATCACTTGTTTTAATTGAGTGGCTGGATATCCTTTTTTAAGTAATGCTTTATACAGGCGATTGATTGACCAAATATTTAAGAAGTTAAACATCTTGGATTCTTTTTTGCCCATATCGATGTAAATTCGTTCCTGTAGTGAGAGTGGTGCCTT
>JAUXXX010000118.1 GCA_030684695.1 bacterium | reverse complement strand
TCCCCAGCAGCGAATCCTTCGGTTTGAATATACGAAATTTCTTTTAGTTTTAAGGCGGCTTCTAAACAGGTGTAATAATCAATTCCACGACCAATGTAGAAACAATTTCTCTTGGTAAAATGTTGACGAACCAATCCTTGAATGTATTCACGATCATCAATGATGGCTTCCATCGCAACTGCTACACGTGAAAGCTCCAAATGAAGACTAAATGGTTTGGTTGGTGCCATGGAATAAGCGAGGATTGCTAAAATCACAATTTGTCCAATATAGGCCTTGGTTGAGGCAACTGCAATCTCAGGACCTGCAAAAATTTCCAAGAAGTCATCTGCTTCTCTAGCAAGTGTTGATGTTGGAACATTTGTAATGGTTAAAGTGGGATGGTGATCTTTTTGAACATTGACCAAACACGCTCGCAAATCAGCGGTTTCACCAGATTGGGAGATAAAAACAAACAAGGGTTTCTTCACCAATAGTGGTGGATTATAAGCAAACTCGCTGGCAATAAATACTTCGGTAGGGATAGACGCAAGATTTTCCAGTAAGTACTTACCTACAAATCCAGCATGCATGCTTGTCCCTGCTGCGATGATATAAATTCGCTCTGCTTGTTTCATCATGTCTATAATAGAAGTTTTTATGAGAACCTGATCATTTTCTAAATACTTGGACATAATTTTACGAACGACGGATGGTTGTTCGCAAATTTCTTTTAACATGTAATGCTCATATCCAGCCTTGCCAATTTCCTCTAAGACCATATCGATTTTTAGGAAGTTTGGTTGTACCGGTCTTCCAATGATGTCACATATTTCAAACAAATAAGTGCCATCAGATTGCTTGGAAATGGAAGTAAACGTTTTATCTTCAATGGGATAATACTTGTCTGCGTGTCCGACCATCGCCATTACATCTGAAGCTAAAGTAATGCCTTCTTCACCAACTCCTAATAGAAGAGGTGACTTATTTTTAGCTGCGTAAAAATGTCCGTCTTGCTCTGTATCAAGTATCAACAGTGCATAGGAACCTTCGATTAAGGAAAGTGTTTTTCGAATGGCTTCTTCAACGGTCATTTCCAAAGCGAAATGATCGATTAAATTGGCGATGACTTCTGTATCAGTTTCACTTTCAAAGGAAACGCCCTCTAAATACTTGGTCGTTAACTCTTTATAATTTTCAATCACTCCATTGTGAACCAAAGCAAATCGCTTTGTAGATGAGAAATGGGGATGTGAGTTGATTTGGTTTGGACGTCCATGGGTTGCCCATCTTGTATGTCCAATGGCTAAATAATTCATATCATGATAATCAAAGTCTTGGACCAAATGTTCTACTCGACCTTTGTCTTTGTAAGTAACGAACGACTTTGTATGGTCGCTATAGAAGCATATACCACACGAATCGTATCCGCGGTACTCGAGTTTTTCAAGGCCTGATAAAATAATGTCAGATGCTTTTTTAGCTCCAATATATCCAACAATTCCACACATAATTAGCACTCCCCTAACTTGACTTAATCATTATATCATTTGTTCGATTTTCTTTCAATTGGATTTCTTCTTATGATGACTTATAAGATTAAAATTAGGTTTTTTAAAAAAAACACCACTTTACATGATGTTTTGTTGTTTATATGAAACGTAGTTTTTTTTGAACCTGTTGCCCGTTTTCAAGGGAAAGAATCGAAGGTAGAATAGATTCTAATAACTCTACTTTCTTGCCATCAACAGACATATATACTTCTTGTATTTTTGTCGGCGATGGGACAAATCTTGTGATTCCGATGGCTGCCATTAACAAGACAATCGACAAATGATTCGCTGCTTCACCGCATAAAAACAAAGGTATGCTTTTTTTAGTTGCGTCATCAGTGATTCGTTTTATCATTCTCAGGAACAATGGATTATAAAACAGATCACTTGAGAAATCTAAACTATCTCGCTTGACTTCAAGTAACCGAGATAACAGGTCGTTAGATCCAATTTGAAGATAGTCAAGACCTAATATTTTTGAAACTGCGTGGGTTATAGGAATGGTTTCAATCATCGCACCAAGAAAGTATTTAAATACAAATTCTGGGTTTTCAACCAGTAACTCGGACTCCACTTCCTGAATTTGTTTCTTTATCTTTTCTATATCTTTGGGCGATTCAATCATTGGGATGGTAATACCGATGGGAAATTTAGTGGAAACCCGAAGCAATGCTCGTAATTGTGTTTTTGTGATTTGAGGATTTTGAGTAAGGAAATGGATCCCATAGCCGTTTTGTTCGATGGATGGGAGTGTTTTATCAGGTTCTATGTCATAAAGTCGAAAATAAACTTGTTTTGTTGGAATGGCTTTTGATAACTCAAGATAGAATTGATATTGCTCTACTTCACTTAAGAAGTTTCCTCTCTCAAATGCTAGAAATTCGGTTCGATACAACCCAACTCCTTCTGAATGTCCAATGAAAGGTTCATTTACTTCTTTGATTTGATTCACAGCAGGATAGAGATGGATCTCTTTGTTCTCCCCAATTCGAATTGGACTCGTGAACTTCGCTGTTTTTTTATGGGTTTCCCCTTTTTGTAACGTCTTGATTTTTTGAATGATTCGAATGGAAGGTTTAAATGTAATGGTTTGAGTACGAACATCTATGAGTAATTCATCTCCATTTTCGAAATGTCTTAGTACATCAGAAATTATAAAAAGTGGAATTTGATTGGCATTTAGAATAATAGCAGCGTGGGAGTTATACCCACCTTGTTGAGCTACAACTGCCAAGACATCTTGAAAATCAATCATATAGAAAGCGGATATGGACAAATTGTCCAACACATAAATATAGGGTTTCTTACTATTTGTCATTTGTTTTACTATTTCTGTTTGGCTGTTTTCAAGTTGCTTTAAGAGATGAGATTTAATATCGTTTAAATCAAAGAAACGTTCTTTCATATATGAATCTTGTGAATCAAGTTTTTTTCGATAATCTT
>JAUXXX010000109.1 GCA_030684695.1 bacterium | reverse complement strand
GAAATTTGAGCATGAAGAGACATGTGGCGATTGCTGATATGATGCAAATTGACCAATTTCACAATCATCAGTGAGTTGGCATTGGCGGTCATTGCCTTTTCAATCGGTAGTGAGTTTGTCATGAAGTCCTTGCTTAAAGTTGGGAAATCCATTATGATAATTACAATCGCTGAAGTCATCGGAGCGATTGGGATTGTCTTTAGTGTCATGTATTTTATATTTGATCAAAGTTTTGCTTTTTCCATTGTGATTGCCTCCATGTCAGCCGCAACCGCTCCAGCAGCGACGTTAATGGTTATGCGTCAATATCGAGCAAAAGGACCAGTAACATCAACCATTTTACCAGTTGTGGCACTTGACGATGTGTTTGGAATTATGGCATTTGGGATTGCGGTATCATTAGCAAGACTATCGATTGAAGCCATCAATGGCGGAGCTGTTACCTCTTTTTGGGTCATGGTATGGGAACCCATGAAAGAAATTGGTGGTTCGTTGATTCTTGGTGTCATTTTAGGTTTTGTTTTATCTATTATTTCAAAACGTTCCTCGAACCGAGATATGATGAAGGCAATTGCATTAGCGTTTATTTTCGCTTCCGTTGGACTTTCCAAACAACTTCACTTTTCTCCGCTGTTAACCAACATCGTAATGGGAACAACACTCGTTAATCTTGATCGACATGCCCATCGTACCTTTAATCTTGTCAACGAATTTATTACGCCATTTTTTGTTTTATTCTTTACCATTGCAGGGGCTAGTTTAGAACTTGACGTCTTAGCTACCGTAGGTTGGATTGGAATCGCTTATGTGTTAGCAAGAGGAATTGGTAAGTGGTTGGGTGCTACTTTTGGAGCAACCGTGATGAAGTCTCCCAAAACAGTTCGAAAGTATTTAGGACTGGCATTACTTCCTCAAGGAGGAATTTCAATTGGGCTCTCCGTATTGGTTCGACAAATCTTTACTCCAGAATTTACAAATAACGCTATGGCAGCTCAAATCATTACGATTATTATGGCTTCCGTATTGGTATATGAAACATCAGGACCAATTTTCGCAAAACTATCGATTAGCTTGGCAGGAGAAGTCAATGGACTTGATTCCGTTGTGCCAGCTGCAGGTAGTGAAGTCCTAACAAATAAGGTTTAAGGAAGGGTGAAACTATGTTTGTATTATTTATGGTATTAAATGATCGAGATTATTTGGATGAAGTGTTATCGAGATTTGTTAAACTGGGAGTCAGTGGAACCATTTTAGAATCACAAGGCATGGCTCATGCCATTGTCGAAGGCAATTATGAATCCATTCCACTATTTGGATCGTTAAAATCATTATTAACCGATACACATCCCTATAGCAAGACGATTTTTTCGGTAATCAAAGGACAAGAAAAAGTGGACGAGGTCGTAGCTTCGATACAAGAATTATTTTCCGACGTTCACCGCAAAGATCTTGGGTTTATCTTTAGTATTCCAGTTGTCAATATATATCCAATTAAACAAAAATAACCAAACAAAAAGGCCTCGAAATCATCGAGACCTTTTTTCTTTGCTTACTTAACGGTTGATTTAAGCATCCAAAGATGTTTTTGAATACTGGATTGAATTCCCAATGCAAGGTCGACGGTTACTTCATCAGCTGCATCTTGTGCGCCTTTGATTAACTCAGCCAATTCTTTGTTTACCACTTCAAAGTCCGCGATGGTAGATTTCACCATGTCGAGTAATTCTTCTTTGCCTGTAGCTTCTTGTAAAGAAGTATTGGCTAAGAAATCTTTGAGGGAAGCGTAAGGTTTAAGATCTAGCATCAGTAGCCGTTCAGCTACTGCATCGAAGTGTTCGGTTACTTCATCATATAGCCGTTCGAAGAGTTCATGTAGTTGGAAAAATTGGAATCCTTTCACAAACCAGTGAAAATTGTGAAGCTTGGTGTAGAGCACGCCAAAGTTTGCGACTTGGCGATTCAAAAGATGAGTATAATTGTTCATTTTGGTTCCTCCTTATAGATTTTTTTCTTCATCTTACTATATTATTATACCATTTTTTACTGAAAAACCCAACTCATTTGCTTACTGGTGGCGATATAAGCGATAATTGATGATCCATTAAAAATGCACCGAGAGGAGCTGTAATAAAAATAGCTAACACAGAAATTGCTAAGATTTGATTTCCGCTCGCAACTCCTAAAGACAAAGGAATCGAACCAATTGCGGCTTGAACCGTTGCTTTGGGAAGATAACTATACCCCACATACAAGCGTTCCTTGATATTCAGGTTCGTTTTCGATGTGGCCAAGAAGACTCCAACCATTCGAAACAGCAATCCAAATCCCAATATCACGAGTGCAGACAGTCCAATCGATCCGAGGATAGAGATATCGACCGCAGCACCTACTAAGACAAATAACATTACTTCCGCAACCACCCAGATTTTAGAAAACTTTCCTACCAAGCGCTTTGCAAGAATTTCATATTGTTTGAGTATCATTCCACCCAACATTACCACAGCCAATAAACCAGAAAATGGAAATTCATTAGGAAGTACTCCGTCAATCCAAACAAATAGAAAAGACAACCCTAATAATATAAGAACTTTTGCTGTGTCTCGAATGTGGTAATACTTAAAGATACGAACGAGGATGTATCCGATAATGCCTCCCACTAAAATCCCTACAACAATTGACACCGGCACAAGCAGTAGCGACAAAACAGAAGCCGTTGAACTTTCCCACATGCCGATTAATGATGTAAAAAGTACGATAACAAAAATATCGTCCATGGAAGCACCAGCGAGGATCATTTGCGGAATTCTCTTGTTCGTTCCAATGCCTTTGTCCATCAAATGAAGCATTCTTGGTACGACAACAGCAGGAGACACTGCTGCGATGATGCTTCCTAACAAAGCAGCTTCTAAAACACTCCAAGAGAATAAGAAATGAGCAACCAATGCAATGGCGATCACTTCAATGAATGCTGGCAAAAAGGATAACAGCAAAGCGGGTCTACCAACCACTTTTAAGTCTTTTAAATCGAGTTGTAAACCCACTCGAAGCAAAATCACTACTAAAGCGATTTGCCGTAAATCAATCGAAATCAACTGGATGCTGGGATCCATCCAATTGAGCACGTATGGTCCAAAGACAATTCCAGTCAGCATCATTCCGACCAATCCAGGAATCTTTAGTTTTGATAGTATTTCTGAACTTACCAATCCACACAAAAATATCAAAGCAAGACTTAATAGCATACGTTCCTCCGATTAGAAATGCGCTGATGAATACGACAAAAAAACATCGTAGAAGTCATCAGCGCATCGCGGTTTTCAAGATTGAAGGGAGACATCATTCCCATTAATATCATTTTACTCAAACAGGGATGGATTGTCAATATGATGACCAATAGTTTTTCAAGGACGTTGCAATAACGAATAGAAGATTGTCTTGATGTATTTTCTATAGAAATCAACCATAAAAAAGACTCCTATACTTTATGGCAAGTGAAGGAGTTTAACGATCAAGATAGATATCAAATAAACGTTTAATTTTTTCAAAATCAACAAATCTAGATTCTCTTAAAATCTCTTTTCCAAATTCCAGCACGATAATGGTTGGAACGGAAAAGATTAAATGTTGACCTCGAAATTGCTCGACTTTTTCTACGTCAATGATGTAGGCTGGAATGGTAGGGTATAAAATCATGAGTTGTTCTAAGCGATGCGCAATGGGTTTGCATACCGTACACATCTGTGTTTTTCCAATCACAACAATGAGTGGTTGTGTACAAACATCTAAAAATTCTTGATAGTTTTCCAATTTAATCATAGTATCACCTTAGATAATATATCATAAATTGCAAAAAATACAAATTAGAACGCTTGAAACGACTAATTTATGAAAGTGACTACAAACAACTTCATAATCTTGATATAATGTTATTCAAAGATTTAAGACAAGGGAGACTATATGAACACAGATGTTTTGAGCATGGAAAAGAAATTGCTTCGTAGGAACAAATGGGCTTACAGCGTTGGTGGCATTGGAAGAGATATGATTTATCAATTGGTAGCGACGTTCTTTTTAACGTACATCCAATTTTCCGGTTTGGGACTCACCAAAGAGCAGTTTGGCGTGATTGGAATTTTATTGATCATTGGACGTGTCTGGGATGCAGTCAATGACCCAATTATGGGTTCCATTGTCGAAAATACAAGGAGTAAATTTGGTAAATTTAAACCCTGGATTTTACTAGGTGCCATCCTTACTGCGATTGTTATTGTCTTTATGTTTAACTTTAGACCCTCAGGTTGGGGATTCGTTGTATTCTTTGGAGTAGTTTATTTGTTGTGGGAAATGGCATTTACCTTAAATGATATTCCTTATTGGTCATTACTTCCCAATCTATCCGGAGATAAAAAAGAACGTGACAGCATTACGACACTTGTGGTTGTTTTTGCAGGAGTAGGAGCGTTTTTAGCAAATGCGATTGTTTCGTTTACAACCGTTGGAAATGCGGTGAGAGGGTATTCGATGATTTCGATTACCTTTGCCATTTTCTTTATTGCTTGTACGTTATTAACCGTTTTAGGGGTAAAAGAGCCCAAAATAGAAGTATTAAAAGAAGAAAAAGTCAGTATTCCCGCCATGTTTCAAGTGATTCGCAAAAACGATCAATTGTTATGGGCAGCGTTAAGCTTGATGTTTTATAGCATCGGGTCTGGGTTGCTTGTTGCACTGGGGTATAATTTCTTTTACATGGAACTTGGATACGATGGAACGATGGTTTTGGTGTTTGTCGCAACGTTTGGTGTGAGTAATATTTTGGTTCAAAGTTTTTATTCTACACTTGCCAAACGTTTTAGTCGTACGAAGTTAATGTTCTATAGTTATATTACGCTTGCATTTGGTTATATCATGTTATTGGCGATTGGCTATCTTCCTTTCTTACCGATTTCCTTATTAACCGTGTGTTTCTTTGGGGCGTTTGTGTTTTCTGGACAAGCAATCTTCTACATGATTTTAATCGTCAATGTCACAAATACCATTGAATACAATGAATTTAAAACCAAGAGTCGAAACGAAGCAGTGGTGTTTTCGCTTCGGCCGTTTATTGCCAAATTATCAAGTGCGTTGCAACAAGGTGTAGTAACGTTGGTGTTGATTGTTTCAGGTGTTTACATGTTAAGCCAAAATGTTTCTACATTGGAAGCACAAAAGAATGTTTTTGATACATTAACAATATCAGAGCAAGCTACTTATAAATCCAACATCGCCGCAAGACAAGTAATTTTAGATGATGTCGATTTAGAATTAGCAGAAATTGAAGCCATTTACGATGCACTACAACTTGTAACATTCGAAGATGCAGATAACAATACCATTGAAGAAATGATTATCAACTCTGCGGCAAACTCAGCGTTTCGTGACCGCTCGACACCGACTATGAAAATCTTGCTTCGGTTGTCTATTTCTTTATTGCCAGCGATTCTGATCTTTGCAAGTTATTTTGTGCTACACAAGCGATTTATCATTTCTGAAGAATACTATGAAATGATGGTCAAAGAAATTAAAAACGAAAAAGAACGGTTATTACATTAGTTTCAAAAGATCATGTCGAAGGGGTAGAATTCTTCGACATTTTCATAGATTGGAGTTGATATTTTGGGTCCATATTCACTATGCTTTACCGTCGATTACCGATATGTCTCTGTACTCCGGGTATTGATACATTCACTTGTCAAAACGCATCCAGGAGAAAAATTTGATTTGTACATATTACATAAATCCTTGAGCGATGCAGACATTGTTTCTTTAGAACAAGTCGCTCCTAGTATTACCAACATCATACCGATTGTTGTGAACGATGAATTATTCAATAACGCTCCGACTTCGAGGAGATACCCAAAAGAAATCTATTTTCGGTTGTTTGCCTCGTATTATTTACCAATCAAACTGGATCGGATTTTGTACTTAGATCCCGACATCATCTGTGTAAACTCTATGGATCATTTTTATCATCAAGACTTTGGGGATGCTTTATTCATCGGAGCAACTCATATGTTTCCTTTCTTACAACGATTAAATGAACTTCGTTTAGGTCTAAAAAGCAACACTCCTTACATGAATACCGGTGTAATGCTGCTTAATTTAGATAAGCTTCGATTAGTTCAAAAACAAGAAGATATTTTGACGTTTATTCAATCACATAAAGCACTACTCTTTTTGCCTGATCAAGACATTTTGACTTCCCTTTATGGAAATCATCTCAAGTTAGTGGACCCCATGATTTACAACCTCAGTGATCGGTTCTTAAAACAATATTCGACGAAGAATCGCATAAAGATTTCGCTTGCTTGGGTGAAAGAGCATACGGTATTCATCCATTATTGTGGAAGAAATAAACCTTGGAAATCGCCCTATTTTGGAGTGTTAAATGTATTTTATTCACAAACAATTGCATCGATGCACAAAGGAGATTGCCAATGATTTACATACTGACTGGCATGGCAAAAAGTGGAAAGTCACTGATTGCAAAAGAAGTCTTGCGACTTCATCAAATCCCATATTTTAGCACGGATTATTTCATGATGTCTTTGGCACTTGCCAATCCAACGTTAGGGGTGGATTATCACGATGATGATCAAGTAGTTGCTAAAGCGTTAGAACCTTATTTGCATGCGATGATCAAAGTGATGGTCCAGAATAAACTAGTCTATTTATTAGAAGGAGTCCACTTTAATCCTGATTTTTCGGCGACACTCCTCAAAGAATTTCCAACCGATATTTCGATTTTATACTTAGGATATGCAAACGCTGTGGTTTCAGACAAAGTCAACGAACTACGTAAATACGCACCGGTCATGGAAAACTGTTGGTTTCAAACATTTAATGATGAGCAGATGAATAAACTTGTCGAATTTATGATTATGGATAGCAAACGTGTTCAAAAAAGCTGTAAGGAATTATCATTACCTTATATGGAAGTGACGAATATTGCAGTACAAATGGATCGAATTATCAGAGAACTTATGGGTAAAGCAACATAGGTTATTGACATATGTTCATATCGAGCTTAGAATGGTGATGAGGTGAGTCTATGCCAAGACCAAGTAAACGAAGAACAGTTTGCCAAGAACCGAATCATTTTTTGTTCGGTCCTTTGGGAATGGGAGATCCAGATAAACAAATTCAAAACTTGACGGTGGATGAGTTTGAGTGCATCCGATTGATGGACATCGACAAATGGAGTCAAGAAGAAGTAGCGCTTCAAATGAACGTTGCACGAACCACAATTCAACGCATGTACGAAGAGGCAAGAAAAAAAATAGCAATGATGCTTGTGGAAGGTCACTATATCTTGGTGAGTGGTGGAAATTATCAACTGTGTGATCATCAAGGTTGTCCAAAATGCAAACATAAAAACAACCATCATCAAGAAAGTCATCAGGAGGAAGAACTATGATCGTCGCCGTAGCGTCCGATGGTGTGAATGTCTCCAATCACTTCGGCCATTGCAAGTATTTTGCATTATTCACCATTGAAGAAGATGCTGTTAGTCATTTAGAGTTGATGAAGAACCCCGAAGTTCATGTACATGGTCAACTTCCCACTTTATTGAAAGAACATGGAGTAGAAGTAATCATTACTGGAACGATTGGCGAACATGCAAGTTCTTTGATTAAACAAAAGAATATGCGTCTTTATAAAGGGTTTCAAGGAGCCGTCCAAGACGCCATTGATGCATGGATTGATGGAGCCTTACAAGATGAGGAAGTCTCTTGTAATCATGACCAACATCAAAGTGAATGCAATCATTAAGTTAGTGTTAATTGAAAGCTTTGTTTCAAATTTGAAACCAATGAATTAGAAGCAATGTATTGAGGAAATTATGAGAATTGGATATGTTTGTTTAACTTACCTAGCACCCATACACTATAAAACCATTCAAGCAAGGTCACTAACCAATCAAACTCTTGAAGAAGTGATTCGTCATAATCTTCAAACTTTAGAGTCACAAATGCTCTATAATCTTGAACAAGGGATTACTTTTCAGAGAATTTCATCTGATTTAATCCCTTTTTCTACGAGTCCTATTCATTCATTGGATTGGAAAACACAGTTTGTAGAAGAATTTAAACGCATTGGCAGAACTATCAAAGAAGCAAACATACGTGTCTCCATGCATCCAGGTCAATACAGTGTCTTAAACTCTCCAATGGAACATGTGGTTACCAATGCCATTTTGGATTTAGAGTATCACGCAGATGTTTTAGACCTCTTAGGACTCGATGAAACCCATAAAATTATCATTCATGTAGGCGGTGTCTACAACGATAAGCAAGAGGCAATCAACCGATTTGTAAAGCAATATCATGAATTGTCTTTGGCCATCAGGAGGCGTTTGATTTTAGAACATGACGATGTCCACTATACCCTTGAAGATGTCATGGAGATTCATCAAGCTACTGGAGTACCAGTTGTATTTGATAATCTACACCATCAGATTAAACCAAGTTATGATAGCAAATCCATTCCTTCCATTTTACAAATGGTTCATTCTACTTGGAAACAAATAGATGGTTTACCTAAAATGCATTATAGTGAGCAAGCCGCAAACAAACGAGTCGGTTCTCATTCTCGGATGATTCATGTGGACTCTTTTCTTTCCTTTGTGGAGTTGATTCAAACATCGGGAGTGGACTTTGATTTGATGTTGGAAGTGAAAGATAAGAACCTTTCTGCACTCAAAGCTCAGTATGTACTTCACCCCCACTTAATTGATGTATTAGAAAA
Organism: bacterium; assembly: GCA_030684695.1. Classification (GTDB taxonomy): domain Bacteria; phylum Bacillota_I; class Bacilli_A; order Izemoplasmatales; family Hujiaoplasmataceae; genus JAUXXX01. The sequence goes on along the minus strand of JAUXXX010000109.1, from coordinate 1,841 downwards.
ACAGTGGGCCCATTTCAAATATGAAGTGTTAGCACATCACCCAAGCATCTATCAACGCATTCGTGTGTTATTGCAAGACAAAAATACGTATCCAGTAAAAGAGTTTTATCGTTTGCTTGAAGAAGCTTTGGAAACAAGCATCAGTAAACCCCACTTTAACAATGCACTAAGTCATATGTTTGGATATGTCAAAGAGGATGCGAGTACTCTTGAAAAGAGCAAGTATGAGGATTATATTTCAAATACAGATCCATCCATCCAATCCATAGAAAAAGCGATACAATGGATGTATCGCTTGGCTCTAAAATATGAAGTGAAGTATTTAATAGAATCGAGTATTTTTTTAGGATTATAAATGAGGCTGCCAGTGGCGCGCCTTTTTTTATGGTGTTAACTTAAACTCCATGACGACCGGATTATGGTCACTGAATTCAAAGTTTGCATTTACCACTCGAGTTGAGATAATTTCTACATTGGGACTCACAATAAACCCATCAATGACATAATACTGGTTGTTGGCAGGATTTAGCTTATCGTAAGGTTGATGTAGTAATCGACAAGTTGGATTTGTGAATGGAGTTTCTACACCGAATTGGAACCCATTGGTTTGAAACCACGTGTTATCCATGCCATACGCTTGCCAAAAAGAAGGATTTTTTAATTCAAAAGGACTGTATTCATAAATCGATTTTCCAGCTTCATCTTCGCCAGTAATGGTGTAAGCGCCAGGGAATGTTTGATTAAAGTCGCCACCAACCACGACGTAGTTACCTGCATTATACTCTGCTAACATAATTTCTTGAAGTTTTGCAAGTTCTTGAAGGCGCATGTTGCCATCATCATAGGCAGAAAGATGAACATTGATGACAATCAGTTGTTTGGTGGAACCTTCGATGTTCAATCGATTCACAACGATACATCTTTTGAGATTGGCAAGTCGTAGTGGCCATGAAAATTCCCCTGGTAGCTGCACACGGGTCGAGGATGCGACTTGGTAGTTTATCAAACTGACGATTCCTGAGTTCACTTTGCCCATCATTTGAGAAAACTCAAAGGGGAATGGAACGAACAATACGCGGTAGTTATACCCTAATGTAGCAGAAAATGGAAGAATATTTTTTAAGTAAGAAAATTGGAGTGTTTGATAAGAACGATCACTTCCTTCATCCACTTCTTGGATCAAGTAGATGTCAGCGTTTTCTGAAATGATTAAATTTCCGATGCCACTAAGGTTAGCTAATACCCCATCTTTGGAATCCATTCGACCTTTTGTGCCGCCGTCCATCGCGAAATCTTCGGTTTCACTTAAGGAGGCATAGCCAATGTTGAACGTCATGATTTTCATTAGAGTATCCAGTTGAACTAGTTTTGTGGAATCCATTTCTTCGTTATTTTCGATGGTCAAAGGAATGATTTCAGCGGGTTGATACTCAAATACTTGAAGCGTTAAAACAAAGGTAAGTGCGAGAGCGATGATACTAAGGAAGCTAATTACAATAATCTTTAGTATTTTTTTCATAAATTGTACCTCGGTTGTAATAGATATCTTCTATTATACACGTTTTTAAAAAATCCTAAATGGATTAATAGAAGTTCATTCACAAAGATTATTTAGTGCTATAATGAATAATAGATTCATAAGGAGGACTCACTATGACCTTTTTTATCTGGTGTTTGACTTGTTATGACGTATTTGGATTTATCTTAGGAGAAGTACAAAAAAAATATCTTCCCGCGATTATCTTAAAAGGATTAGCTAGTTTTGGGGTTGTTTTGATGGCGCTGTCTGCCATTTTTGAACGAACCAATATGATATTATCCAATCACTATGTAGGGGCATC
>JAUXXX010000052.1 GCA_030684695.1 bacterium | reverse complement strand
CCTTTATATCTTCAAATTGCTCAATCGATAAAACATGCGATTGAAACTGGAATTTTACGATATGCAGATATCTTACCAACTGAAAAAGATCTTTGCAATGCTTTTTCTTGTAGTCGAATTGTTGCGAAGATGGCATACGATTTACTCGCGCATGAACAATATGTGGATCGAATACAAGGAAAAGGTACATTCGTGAGTAATCGACCCAAATGGACTATTAATGTTGAAAAAATACTTCAAATTGATACATCAGGAAAAATCCAACAGCATAGTGTTACTAAAAAAAATGTTTTTCATTCAAACAGTTCTGACCATTCTCGTGTTGCTAGCATCTTAGGTCTTCCTTCAAACGAGCGTATCATACACTACCGTAGAGTATTTCTTGTCGGAAGCAATCCGATTTTGCTCCAGTCGTGTTATTGTCCTGAATCATTCATTAAGTCTTCTTTGATCTCTCTTAGCGATGACGAAAACTTCTTTCATTGGATCGAAAAAATGACAAAAAGAAAGATTCATTCTGTTACAAACCGAGTAGGGGTCATCGATCTTGAAACGTGGGAATCTTACATGTTACGCGTTTCCCCCTCCTGTGCTGCTCATATATGTCGGGGAATCATTCATAGTCAAGAAAACACACCGCTTGCATATGTCGAAATGAAACTACCCTATACTGCATTCCGTTTGGAAATCACGAACTATGATTAAAGAACTCATCAGTTCCATTCACATTGACCGTCGATCCTCTATCCCTATTTATGAGCAAATCAGAAATGATATCCAATCCCTAATTGCATCTAAAAAATTGACTCACGAAAGTATATTACCTCCCATTCATGAATTTTCGAAACTACTTGAAGTCCCAATCAATGATGTATTGACTGCATTCAATCTTTTAACTGGACTTCGTTATATTATCCCTTTAGATAATGGGTCTTATCGAGTAACCTTTTATGATTTACATAGTGATCTACACAAGCCCTTTTATGTCATCATCGATCAAATTGTTGAGATGGGTATGAGTGTATCGATTGTTTTATTAGAAAGAAAGGTTATTTTTCCTACCGTTGAAGAATCGATACTGTACGGATTTCCCACGAGTGAACGTTTACTCTGCCTCAAAAGATTGTACTGTGGCGACCAACGTCCTTTCTTCATGGGTGAACACGTGATTCCTTTGAGCATTTTTCCGATGTTTGAAGAGATGATTAAAGGCAATGAGCGTTTATATCCCCTCATGATTCAACACGGGAAAGTAGAAATGAATTATGTGAATCGCCTAGCAGAAGCTCGAGTAATGAGTCCAACTCTATCAAACACTTTTTCATCAAAGCCAGGATCTCCTTATTTGGAAGTATCAAGTAAAATGTATGACCAATATCATAGACAAATTGAGTTTTCAAGTATCAGTCTAATAGCAAACTATTCCATTGAGTTAACACTTTCTAGGCAACAACTTTTCGATTGAGAGTTTTCAATCTAAGTAACTTTATCTAGATCTATCCGATTCAAGAGTTTCGCATAGTTAAAAAACAACCACTTCCTTTGAAAAAAGGAAAGCTGGTTGTTTTTTTTATTCTAGTATTGATTTTTTATGTTTGGTAAGAATTCATAAGATTAGTTCTTATACATTCATAAGTCACGAAACAACGACTTAATGTATGCGTGTGTATAAGTAGCTGCAGCGTCCAAGAAGAATAGATACTTCTTCTAGAAACTCTTTGCTTTGTCTACGAATGAACAATCTCTTCATGATCATTTACAATATTTTAGATTGATTCCTTCCATTTCGTTTTGCTTCATACATCAACTCATCTGCTCTTGCTATCAGTGTACTCATAGTATCATCGTTTCTAATCAAAGTCCCACCAATTGAAACTGTTACTGATATCGATTTACCGTTTTCGACTTGATATCCCGAGGACATCACAACATGCCGAAGTCTTTCAGCAATTTTAAATAACTCAGTTTGATTACTCACATCGACAATCACTATAAACTCTTCCCCACCCCATCGGCTAACAAGGTCCGTCTTCTCTACACTAGAAGACAACGAAATAGCAACAATCTTTAAGATTTCATCTCCAGTAAGGTGTCCATGTGTATCGTTTACTAGCTTAAAATGATCGATATCAATCATTAAAATTCCAAATGTATTTGAAAATACTTTTGTCTCTTCGATTTTTTTTGAAAGCTGAAAATCAAAAAAATGTCTATTAGCAACTTGTGTTAATGGGTCAATGCGAAGTTTATCCTTCAACTCCTGATTTTCATGATAAATCTGTTTTTGAAACCTTTCATCTGTAAATACTTCAATAGCAGCAACGATGAATTGGTTATCATCATAAATGGGTAATGTTTTCACCATTACCGGTATGCGATATCCTTCTTTATGCTTCAAATATACATGTGCTTCGTTCATAATACCATCACTTAATGTCTTTTGTAGTGGGCACCCATCGAGGCATAATCGCTTCCCACTTTCATCAACATGTTGTAACAAATTGTGATAACAGAAACTATTCATGACTTCTGTATTCTTATATCCAGTAATTCGCTCACTAGCTTCGTTCCAAAAGATTATTTTTCTTTGCTTATCAACCACATAAACACCTTCGTATAAATAGGGGATAAGTGTGTCGTTGTAGGAAATGGTCATTTTGATTAACTCTCCTTCGGATTTTCATGTTTTGAGTAGTTATCAGCTATCACTTTTTTCACAAAAAGTTCCACAAGATAGGGGTCAAATTGTGATCCTGAACAACGTAATAGTTCCTCAACAGCATCTTTCACCGGCAGTGCTTTTCGATAAGGACGATCCGAAGTCATCGCTTCAAATGAGTCACAAATGCAAATAATTCTTGAAAACAAAGGGATTTCTTCTTCTTTAAGTCCTTTCGGATACCCTTTCCCATCCCATCTTTCATGGTGAGTTAACGCATAGTCAGCAAGTTTTGAATACTTATCTGCAGAACGCATGATTTGATATCCATTTGTGGTGTGACTTTTCATAATGTCCCATTCAACTTCGCTTAATTTGCCTGGGTTTTTTAATATTGAATCTGGAATCGTAATCTTGCCTATATCATGCATGCGCCCTGCAATTTCTAACTCAAGTACGTCGTTTTTAGTCAACTTTAGGATTTCTCCCATCGAAAAACAGTATCGGCTCACGCGATCTGAATGAACACGTTCCTCTTTATACTTTTCTTTTAAGGAATCAAATAAAGCGGTAATTACTTGGTTTCGAGAGCTTTCATTATGAAGGACTTTTTTAGAGTACATATCATTTTCTGCTTTTATAATTAAGTCATTGATACTTTCGGTTTCGTTTGATTTAATTGCTATCCCAAAAGACAATGAGATGGGAATATCAAGGATCTTTTGAGTGGATACTTGCTCGATCACTTCGTTTCTCATCCGCTTAAATTCGAAGATATCCATCTTTGTAGAAACCACAATAAATTCGTCTCCTCCGATGCGAGCCACGAAAGCATGTTTACAAAACTTCAAACATAGAATTTGAGAGATGATGAGGATTATTTCATCGCCTACATGGCGTCCAAACGTATCATTGATTACTTTCAATCCATCAATATCAATCATCGAAATGACAATTGGGTAATTTTTAGGTTGATCTATCTCGATGATTTTTTCATCAAAAAAGCGTCGATTGGGTAATCCTGTTAAAAAATCGTGTTTGCTTGCATAGACGATTTTTTCTTCACTAAGTTTTCGGTCTGTAATATCCATCAAGAATCCTTCAATAAACCATTGATCCTCTTCAAAAAACATGACACCTTGTTCCCAAATCCAAATGATCGAGCCATCCTTCTTCATTAGTTCATATTCTACATTACATGGACGATTTAGTTCTCTAGACTTAACCCATTGATCTTTGAGATACACTCTATATGAAGGCATGATTAAATCATTAAATGAAATCGTAGAATTACCAATGAGTTCAGAGGAAGTATATCCAGTTAAAGATTCACAAACATCCGACATAAAGAGCATCGTCCATGAATCATCAAATTTACACTTATATGACACACCTGGTAGATTGGAAATAATTCTTGACTTTTGAGCCTCATTGTTCAGTATTTCTTTTTCAAGTGTTTTACGCTCAGTGATGTCGTCTGCTAAAATGATAAACTGGTTTTCCATATACGGATACGCAATGACTCTGAAATACTTTCCGAGTGCCCCTGAATAATCTTCAATGGTTGCGGTTTTTCCAGTAAGAATGACTTCAGCGTACTTTTCAATCCACGAATTTTCAATCCCGGGTAACACTTCTCTTGCGGTTTTGCCTATAATATTCTCACTCTTCAGCCCAGTTATGCTTTCATACATATCGTTAATCACTAAGAACTTATAGTCAACAGGTTTCCCATTTCCATCAAATATGAGTTCTCTGATATTAAAGCCCAATGGTAATTCTTTGATTAGCATCCACCATTGACTTTCTAGTCTTGATCTTTCTTTCTCTTGTTTCCTTATTTCAGTAATATCACGAAACTCGGTTACTCGCACATTCTTCCCCTTGTAGGGGATATTTCTTGCTTCAATTCGAACCGGATAAGTTTCCCCGCTTTTATGAAATCCTTGGGATTCATAAGGGTGTTCAATTCCTCGTTTGATTTGACTAATAACAAAATCCCTTTGACTTGGTTCTATTAGCAAAAGTCCATTCATACCAATCAATTCTTCTTTTGTATATCCTGTCATCTCTGAAAGTCCTTGATTGGTTTCGAGAATAATTCCCTGGTCATGAACAGCAATTCCTCCAAAAGAAGCATTATGTAACGCTTCAAATCTTTGTTCACTTTCTTTTAAATGCTTATTTTTTATGGTGATGAAGACCACACTTATCCCTGATGATACAATCCCTATAATAAGAAATCCAATGAGAACAAGACCAAGATTCCTCTCACGATTTTCTAGAATCAAATGGTCTGTTTGGTCAATAATTGTGAAAACAATATAGGTCTCGGTATTGATTATTACAAAATATGAGTAGACATAAACTGTTTTTATATCTCCATTTGAAAGACGATGTTCTAAAACAATATAGTTTCTTTCTTCCTCAATTGCCTTCAATCTGTTAGCTTCCACTTCTTCAAGTGTCAATGTGTTGATTTGACTAATATTCATTTCAATTAATACTTCTAAGGAATATCCATAAAATTCCGCCGCCGCTTGATTTGCATAATATATCTCCCCGGTAATCGGATGAACGATGAGCATAACACTTGTATGTTGATTAAAAATCTCTTCAAAGTCGATATGTTCTGAAGCGGATGTGATTGGACCAATCAAAAAAACATTGAATATCAGTAAGAGTAAAATCATCATCTTTTTCATTTAAAATCACCTCAAGTATATAGATTACTATCTTTTCTGCGGAATGAATTATATGTCATCAATTTTTGTGAAATGTCACAAAGAAAATCAGATACCTCATATTAACATATAGATTATACAACTCAAGATGTACTTAAAACAACAAGTATCCGTTTTCTCGATGTATAATGAATAACTTGTGATAGATACCTTGTAACTCCTACCCTATATTTAATCGATTATTCAATGATTTCCTGTTTAGATGATTAATTTTGACAAGATTATGAAGAACAAATTCACGATTATGTAAGCAAAAAAAGGATGTTAGTAAACACTTTTTATGTGTCAACTAACATCTTTTCATTTTGCATTTATCCACATCAATGTTGTTGAGTGTAGTTGCTTTATTTTGGAATCATATCACATAGTATTACTTTTTCATTAAAGTACATTAAAAATTGAGGTTTGAAACACCTATGGACTTCAAAATTACTTAGATATATGAATCTGTTTGATTTTTTTTGATATAAAAACAGTTATAACATTACGATAATGATAACAAACAAATCCAATTGGAATCAGTGAAGATAATAACCACCACGCCCAATTGGTCGATGCTGTTTCATAAATGATTGCATAGTTTGAAAATCGGTCTGTCTCAAATCTTAGTGTCTGATTTTGTTCATCATATACCGTTTCTAAAGCCTCTAGTTGACCGTTATGAATTCGGACAACTTGATAGTTTTTATATCCACGGTCTGATTGCGGAATAGTAATTGTGATGATCGTTTTTTGCGTCAATTCATTTACTTTTACATCCGCTGATCCTTCCGTTTTTATTATGACACTAATGTCAATCACTGAGAATCCTTGCTTTTTATCAACGTGAGATTCAATTAGACTGATGGTCAATTGATCTACTTCATTTTTTTGCATTCTTTCAAACCGAATAATCACTTCTGCATTCTTATTTTCTAAAAGAAATGGATTGATAGCTTCAATGATTCCTTCGGTCTTCGACTGAATTTCTCCGTTGTATGGTTCTGAAACTTTTAGCCAGTAAGCGAAAATCGTCATGTGTTCTGGGAGTACTACTGATGGTATTGTTTGACTCCACCCATTAAAGGTGTATCCTTCTTTCGTTGGATTTGATGGCGCTACTATGGGTGACCCATATTCTTGAGTAATCGCAGAAACAATACTTCCACCATTTGAATCAAACGTAATCGTATATTGATTAATGGACCATTTTGCAAATACAGTGATGTTTTCTGAAGGCCTTGTATTAAAGACATACGCTGTTGTTAATTCGCTATTTGCGTACCACCCACCAAATGTGTAGCCTGTTTTTGTTGGAGATAAGGGAGTCAATATAGTTGTGTTATAGTCTTGGGTAATCACAGAAACAATGCTTCCACCATTTGAATCAAACGTAATCGTGTATTGATTGATGGACCATTTAGCATATATAGTGATGCTTCCTGCTGTCATGGTATTGAAGACATACGCTGTTGTTAATTCGCTGTTTGCGTACCATCCACCAAATGTGTACCCTGTTTTTGCTGGATTTTGTGGCGCAGAAACAGCTGTGTTATAGTCTTGAGTGATCGCAGAAACAAGACTTCCACCGTTTGAATCAAACGTAATCGTGTATTGATTGATGGACCATTTTGCAAATACAGTGATGTTTTCTGAAGGCATCGTACTAAAGACATACACTGTTGTTAATTCGCTATTTGCGTACCATCCACCAAATGTGTAGCCAGTTCTTGTTGGAGATGTCGGAGTTAGCACGTTTGTGTCATAGTCCTGAGTGATTGCAGAAACAATACTTCCACCGTTTGAATCAAACGTAATCGTGTATTGATTGATGGACCATTTTGCATACACAGTCATACTTTCTGCTGGCATCGTACTAAATGAGTATAATGTGACTACATCAGTATCTGAGTACCATCCACCAAACGAATAACCTGTTCTTGTTGGATTTTGTGGTGCGGAAACGGCTGTGTTATAGTCCTGTGTAATCGCAGAAACAAGACTTCCACTACTCGAATCAAATGTAATGGTGTATTGATTGATAGACCATTTAGCCCAATACTCTTTATCTCCATTGCTTCCTAATGAGATTGATGTTACATCATCTCCACTAAAGTCTGAACTATCATACCAACCAACAAAAAGATATCCTGTTTTAGTCGGAATTTGTAAAGGAACAGTCAATGATTCTATGTGATATCCCAGTGGATTACCTAGATGATTGCTTCCACCATTCATGTGATAGAGAATAGTATACTCTACAGTATTCCACTTTGCATAAACAATGATACTTTCTGCTGGCATCGTATTGAAGACATACGCTGAAGTTAGTTCGCTATTTGCGTACCACCCACCAAACGTATAACCTGTTCTTGTTGGAGATGAAGGAGTCAATACAGTTGTGTGATAGTCCTGAGTGATCGCAGAAACACTACTTCCACCATTAGAATCAAATGTAATGGTATATTGATCGATACTCCATTTTGCATACACAGTCATACTTTCTGCTGGCATCGTACTAAAAGAAAACAATGTTACCAATTCAGTATCCGAGTACCATCCACCAAATGTGTATCCAGTTTTTGCTGGATTTAGTGGTGATGAAACAGCGGTGTTATAGTCTTGCGTGATCGCAGAAACAAGACTTCCACCGTTCGAGTCAAATGTAATGGTGTAAGAATTAATATTCCACTTTGCATATACAGTGATGCTTTCTGCAGGCATCGTATTGAATATGTATGAAGTGGTGAAATCGCTGTTTGCGTACCACCCACCAAATGTGTATCCTGTTTTTGTTGGTGAAGTCGGAGTTAATACGCTTGTGTCATAGTCCTGAGTAATCACAGAAACAAGACTTCCACCATTCGAATTAAAGGTAATGGTGTACTGATTGATGGACCATTTAGCATATACAGTGATGTTTTCTGAAGGCATGGTATTGAAGACATACGCTGTAGTTAGTTCGCTATTTGCGTACCATCCGCCAAACGTATATCCTGTTTTTATTGGATTTTGTGGCGTTGAGACATCTGTATTATAGTTTTGAGTGATCGCAGAAACAATACTTCCACTGTTCGAATCAAAGGTAATGGTGTATTGATTGATGGACCATTTAGCATAAACAGTGATGTTTCCTGCTGGGATAGTACTAAAGACATACACTGTTGTTAATTCGCTATTTGCATACCATCCTCCAAACGTATATCCTGTTCTTGTTGGAGATAAGGGAGACAATACGTTTGTGTCATAGTCCTGAGTGATTGCAGAAACGCCACTTCCACCGTTCGTATCAAAAATAATGGTGTATTGATTGATGGACCATTTAGCCCAATACTCTTTAGCACCTGTTTGTGATGAATCAATTGATGTGATTGCTGTTCCTTCTAAATCAACATTATCAAACCAGCCTAAAAAACTGTAGTTCGTTTTAATAACTTCGAGTAAGGAAGGTAATGATAGTCCAGTTCCTTCAAAATAAACACTTGGAGCGACATATCCCAAGGCAAAGGAACCATTATTTACATTGAATTTTATGGGAGAAGTCATGATACTAAACTCCGCATGAATGGATTGGGAACTGGTAATGCTTTGAAGAGTGTAGCTAGAAACAGCGCCTACACTAATTCCATTCACTGTAACGTTAGATACTCGATACCCCGGATTTGGAGTAATCGTGTATGTCAAACTGCTTCCACTGGAGACAACACTATATCCTTTTGGGCTAATCGTACCAAAATCCCCACTCGTTGAATACACTGTAATGTCTGTAGAGAGTATCTTTTCAAATGTAACATGAATGTTTGTATTACTTGTAATCCCAGTCACTTCATAAACATTATTGATAATATCATTTTTTCGATCGAACCCATCTACAGTAAACGTTGCGATTTTATAACCATTCATTGGTGTTATCGAGTAATGTTGACTGATTCCATCGTAAATGATACTTCCAGAAGGAGTAATCGTTCCATTCGTAGCTGCAGTGGATGTAATCGTATACTCATTCACACCAAGCCACTTTGCATAATACACTTTATCCCCAAAGGACAAGGAATCAATTTGAGTAACTGCACTCCCCACAAGCATTGCGTTGTCATACCAACCATCGAAGGTTTTGCCACTCCAGGATGGAGTGGGTAACACCATAGTATCGCCATAGGTATAATCATTAGGAATTATTCCCTGAATCGTTCCACCATTGACCCAATAATGTATGCGATAGGTTTCCTTAGCCCAAATAGCATACAGTGACTGGTTTGAAACAAGGGTTATGACATCATCAGGTGAATACCTTGTGCCACTATCATCAGGACTTGTATTCCAATGTAAAAATAAATGTCCTGTCTTCGTGAATATCGAACCACTAACTGTAATTTTATCTACAACCGATATGGAAGAAGTATCGGTTGTTCCATTATTTGCATTATAGGTTAACGTTTTTAAATCTGCAGTAACATACTGAATTTCACCATTTAACGTGTTGTATGCTACCGCTTTGGTTTTATCATCCGCAAAAAAGATTTTATTCACATCTTCGTGTGTATTGCCATTCACCGTATAGTTCGATGTCAGTTGACTTCCCGCTCCGCCCCACAATCCAATACTTGCATATGTCTTAGTTCCATTGTTTTGTGTATATAGTTTATCAAGAATTTTTATAGAGTTCACAGATTCTGTTGAATAACTCATGTTTGTAGAGATGTACTTGTTATTCGCAAAATCATAATGCATATTATCAACAATTTTTGGTGATCCAGAGATTGATATGATGGATGCTTCATTGCCTACATTATCTGTAGATAACCCAGCACCACCAATAAACATTGAACTTGTATTTTGAAAATTATAAGCTGTTTCTAGAGAATAATTATCTCGAATGACTCCACCATAAATATTGACACGAGCAGGCAAACTACTTGAACCAAAAAGATAAATACCCGCTCCTGCGTATCGACTACTATTTCCTACAATTTGACCATCATAAAAGTTAAAACTTCCGCCATCACGAATACCAACTGTCCCACTGCGTTCTCTTTTTGAGCCCCATTGGGATAACGCTGTAGTCGAATTTCCACTGATCGTTCCACCATAAAAATTGACAGTTCCACTGCTTCCACCAATCAAAAATGCAGAACCACCACCAGCATAATTAAAAGTAGATTTCAGATTCGCTGAAGTAGAAAACTTATGTCCACCGGTTATGATTCCCCCAACAATTACCCCATCACCAATATCATTAAAATCATAATAGCGTTGAAAAAATTTATTCGAATGATTTGGGTCATTATAGTATATATCTTGGGTAGAATTACTTTTTATTTCTTTGATTTTATAACTATGAACCTTATTGTCGGTATTGCAATCGTATATATTCAGTGTTCCACCAGTAACAGTAAAGATACTACTATTCGAACCGATTGCACCCCACAAAATATTGCCATCAAGATTGATATTCACTGTTCCACTAGAAATCGTGATATTTTGTAAAAGTTGTAAGTTACTACCTAAATAATAACTTCCACTCGATAACACTCCTCCACTATTGGACATAGGAGTCCAACTTGTTTGATCTCCTACACAAAAATCTTGATTACTTTGGGCACTAACAACACTAGTTGAAGATAAATATACACTTGCAGCAATCATTGCCAAGAGTACTCCTAGATACCATGTGATCCGTTTTTTCAACAAATAGTTCTTCATCCAATTACCTCCTGTTGTTATCTAAACGGTATGTGCAAAACCCGTTTTTGTTATTTCCTACAAATTCACTAAATTTACAATAGACACAAAGATGTACCGCTAGTAAACTTCCATCTCTTTGTGCATAAAACGAACACCCATCTAGTATTGATACTGGGATTGCTTCTACCCTTTTTTCTACTTCATTGGTGTGATCAACCTTCATATGAACCTCCTATACTACATATAACTAATCATCACAAATTATAGTTCAATGTTTTCACTATCATTTCTTTCTTGAACAAGATGTCGGTATTTCTGCATATAATGACAAAAAAATCTCTATTCCCATAGAGATTTTTTATGAAGTAATTGAATTATAATTGCAGAGGTAAAATAATCCGTGTAAAAAAGAAGTTTTTTTCCTGACTAAAAGCTAACATACCTTGTTGTTTTTCAATGATACTCTTGACACTTAGTAGGCCTGTCCCTCCACCACTTTTGGTAGTAACCGGTATCCCGTTAATGAATGTAAGGTCGCGTTCTACACTGTTTTTGATTTCGATTAAAATACATCCGTTTTGTTCGATTGATGAATAATAGATGTATTTTTCCTGAGTTAAGCATTGCTTACAGGACTCTAGAGCATTTTCAAATATGTTGGAAAGAACACTTCCAATGTCTGAAAATTGATTGCTTAATAAGGCGTCGGCTTGAGATTGGATGACAAAATCAATCTTATACTCTCGTGCTTTCCTTTCATAAACTCGAAAAACGGCGTTTGCTATTGGATTTTTAGAAAATTCTTTTAATGAACTTTCTTGTATATTATCGTCATACAACTGTAGATAATTCTTCGCTCCATCCATATCACCACTTTGTAGATATTCTCCTAAGATCGAATTATGGTGTCGAATATCGTGACGCGTTTGTTTCGCTGATTGGACAGTGCTTTCATATGAAACAATTTCACTCATTAATAATTCTTCATTCGCACGTCTTTTGATGTTTTCTTCTCGAAGTAAAAACTTCACTCTTAAGCTTTTTAAAGAGGCGATAATGGCAATATAAGTAAAGGCAGTTACTATAGTTAGAAAACAAAAGTAGATTACGTTTTCATTCATTGAACTTTGCACATCACCCAAAGAGAGCAATATATAAATATAGTTAATTAGAATTCCTGTTATTGGGAGTAAAAATGCGCCCCAATTTTCAGATACTTCAAGATAAAGTGGTCGGATAAGTTGCTTAAAGCATATGAATGTTAACGCAAAAAGGAATAAACGTATCAATGTATTGGCATATTGTGGATATGGAAATAAATAGGAAAGAAAGTAGCTAATGATTACCACAATCGCATAGATATTCAATACCGTAACACTATTAAATAACCATTGATAAAGTGTTTCTTTTAATAGAATCTTTAATCCAATGATGATCAATACATAGAAGAAAAGAGAATAATAGACCACACCGGTATAATTCTTCGCTAAATATAATGGAATGGATATTGCAGAAATAACCGTTGAAACGAATATAACAATGAATATATGATTTTTCGTTTTTAATCTACCTTTAGACAAAACAGGTAATAAGAGTAAAAGACAGATGGTTGATGTCGTCCCTCGTAACAAATCGGGTAGAATGTCTATGAACATGCTTACTTCATCACTCCAAACATATAGTCAAAATAGGTCTGCTTCACTAAGTGAAACGTTCTCCTTGGGATAGGGATACTTTTCCCGCTTTTTAGCACAATCTTTGTACTTTCAATCCTTGATATCGCGTGTTGATTGACAATAAATCCTTTGTATGGCGTTATGAATTGTCCTAACGTAAGTGTTTGAAGGGTTTGAAGTAGCTCAGATAGTGTTTGAACAGTTTCAATGGATGTATGATCATGGAGAATCACTTTTTGACGATGAGCGGCTGCTTCAATATAACTAATTGAATTTTTATCTACTGCCTGAACGACTCCTTTGGGACATTTTAAGTAGATAATCGATATTTGCTTATGACCAATATGGAGCATTGCCCGGTCCATGGCATTATGAAAAGTAACTTGTGTGAATGGTTTTAAAAGGTAATGAATCGCATTCACTTCAAAGGCGTCGATAGCGAATTCATTTGAAGTCGTCAAAAAAATGATCTCAGTCTTATCTTTTCTCAAACGAATCTCTTTGGCTACTTCAGTACCTAGAATACCTGGCATACAAATATCTAATAGTACAAGATCGTATTTGACTTTGTCATGAGCATCTAAAAGGTCAAATCCTTGGTGAAATGTGTCAATCTCAGCAAAAAGATGTTGGGATGTTAAATATTCAATTGTCGCATTTTTGATTGTTTCTAGTTGTTTTGACACATCATCACAGATAGCAATTTTCATTCAGTACCTCTCCATCTTTCAAGTCATGATTATTATACTATACTATGGGGTGGAACAAACAAAAATATAAGAATTGATGTGCGATAAACAACGATATTTCAACCTTTCATTTTCTAATTTGAACACCTATAAAATATGTTTTCAAAGACGATAACTATTTACATCTTAATCAAGAAAAGATTGCTTGATTATGTTGAAACTATCATTATTGAAACTTTTCATCACAATCAATCCAAGAATATCTTTATATGAAATTGCAATATTCCCGATGTTTTCTATCAGTAGAATCGGTCCTTGTTTGTAACTGATAATTTGAATTCTTTGCTTTTTGATAATGGTTTGCATCAGTGTAAACGAACCTCTTTGAAATAAAATTTCATGGGAGCTAAACGCAATCTTATGTTGTTTTAGGGACAGAATCGACCCAATCAGTACGAGTAAAACGACGAAAACTTGTATGATTATTATGATTGTAAAATCGAAATTTTCAATCGTAAAGATGAAGTAGGGTAGAAAGTTAAGAACGATACAAAAAAACATCGGGAATATGACAAAATTCAAATGTTTAAATTGGTTAGGAGCAACTTCTTGATCAAAGGCATTGGTCATGAATCCAATTTGTTCCAAAACTTCTTTCACTTGATGAAGCTTTGCTATAGGAAGAATTGCCTTGCTTTCGACTTTAAATTGTTCCCCATCACTGAGTTCGCCAACGCCTAAAACCGATAGATTCAACTGGTAATATCCAAAGATACGAAACAGCAAAGGCTGATTGAGATGAACAGCATTGATTCTTCTGATTGGCGTTTTCAACTCAACTTTTTTAAACAAGCCGTAGGAGTACGTGACATTTTCTTGATCAATCTGATAACGATATTTGAAATATTTAAATAAGTGATAAAGCATCGTAGTCATCGTTGATACTACAATACCACTTAGACACAAATAGACTAAATGAATCAAGTTTTGATCTAAACTGGCATCCTCTGATATCTGGATGACAAACGAACCAGCAGCTAAAATCAATATGACCATGATAAGCATGGCTTGTAAAAAGGGTTGTTTCATCACAGCTAACGCTAGCAACTGATACCATCGCAAATGGTTTTGATCACTCTTTATTGATGTTCCTACTACAAAATCTTTTGGTGAAGGTAATACTTTGGAATCATCGACTTTTTTCGTTTCAAAATAGTTCTTTAATACGATAGCATAGTCCTTGTCAAGAACTAATCTACCTTCAGACTTGAAAGAGGCAGTTGTGCCAGTATCGATTTCGATGATGGATAAACCTAAGATTAAATCAAAGAAACGACGTTTCAAAGAGATGGTATGAATATTTTTATAGGGGATGTTTGCTTTTCTTTTTAAGAATAAACCCTTTTCAACAACAAAGGACTTTTCTTGATCGTAAAACACGTGTTTTCTTAGGATTAACCAATAGATGATTAACTGAGCTACGAATGCCACAACAAAAGCTGCAATCAATAGATAAAATTCAGTTATGCTAATTTCTATGGTAAACTCTTCTCCTTCAGGTGATAGAACAGCTAAAGCAAAGAAGATAAGGAAAATAGTTCGGAAGATGGAGGCAAAAATATCATAAACATACTTTCTCTTGGCAATATGAAATTTAGAATTCATCTTTCTTTGCCTCTTCAGAATCTAAGTATACTTGAAGTTTGCTTCTGATTTCATGGATCAAAGGTTCTATGTCATCACTTGGAATACCTATAATCATATCTGTGGACCCGGCTGTATAAATGATTAATGATTTAATCTTAAATAACATTTGAATCGGGCCTTGAAAGCCCTCAATATGTTGGATCCTTTTGATTGGTATATAGTCTTCTCTTCTAAAGAGAACACCTTTTTTAATCATTAAATATTCTTCTTGAAGCTCATATCCATGCAATAGATAAATATATCTAGGAAGGATGAAATTGAAAAGGATGAGTATAATCACAAGAAAACCTAAGCTAAGCAATAAACCCATTTTTATGATGGGATGATCAAAGAAATCTTGAGGAATGATAAGAACAACGATGAAGGAAATATAAAACAGTAGTGAAGCAATAGTCCTAGCAAAATAATAGTAGAGATTGATTCGTTTATCAAGTTTTTTCATTTTTTCTCATGCACTTTTTTGGTGCAATTCTCCTTAAGTAATGTCGTCTAATTATGAATATGATACCATATATTTTATTTATTTATTCACTTACATTGAAAAGTGTCTCTTTTTTATCCTCTGTCCGTTTCAACATTTTTTGCATCTTGAAGAAGTAATCTATGAGTTAGTGATATGTTTTTCCAAAAACGCCCATTAGGAGTCATCAAATTATCTATGTCTAAAGTAAAGAGTTATTGTACAAATTTAGCATCTTTTCCTTCAAATAGTGTAAGTACTGAGGTCGAGAACAGTATTTGCATATCACTTTAGAGTGTTATAAATAATTCCATCTATTTAAAGATGAGTAAATCAAATGATGTTAAACAATCCTTAAAAGATGATGTGCACTAAAATAGTTACGAACGCTTCTCATATGCCTTAACATACAAAACCCCAGCTGAGTTTAAATCTCAACTAGGGTTTAATTAAGGTTTCATACATGTTTGATGATTCTTGATAAGTGCAGATTGTATCAAAGCTATGCTTTCAAAATGTCTAAGGTATAGAGGTTTAATACAGTTTTAGCACCCCTATCATCAAATCTTTTGTAATTGTATAGCAGTCCAAAATTATAGTTCAACAAAGGCGTATCAGTCGAAAATGATTGATGTATTTCCCCTATACAGACAAAATACTACAGTTTCTTTAAAATGTCATGGTGACCAATGTCGACCATCAAAATCAAATGATCATTATGATACTTCCAAATGACTCGAATCGACATATTGATGCTAGACTCAAATAGTATTTCACTACCTTGGATTTTTTACGTTCGAAGGCTTGGATGCCTGTGATTGTCTATAAATAAAGATAATTTACTGTAAAATGATTTCTTTTCTTGATCTTGTAACTTAGAAAATGATTTCTTAAATCCGGTTGTGAATAAAATTTCATACTTCATTTATCTTGCTCTTTTTCTTTCTTTTCATCTTCTTCATCAGCCGCTTCTAAGTAGTTTATCGCTTCATCCACAGATTTAAACGGACCAATATTGCACTTTGTTGGATCCTCATTGATTCTCATTACAGTCTCTTCTAATTTATGGATATATGATTTAGAATACACTGCGACGGGTTCAATCATCATCACACCATCTTTCACGGAAATCTCAAGTTGATCTTTTTCTCGTAGATTTAACTCATTGACGATTTCTTTG
>JAUXXX010000075.1 GCA_030684695.1 bacterium | reverse complement strand
CCATACTTCGCTGCTAAATGAATGGTATCTACCATCGGAATGAACCCATCAGATGCCAGTACGGATCCAATTGATTTGGAATTTGCTTGAGTTAATGCAATATTCGCCGCACCTACTCGGTTCATTTGCCCTGCCCCAATTCCTAAGGTTGTTTCATTTTTTGCAATTACGATGGCATTGCTTTTTACATGACGGGCAATGCGAATAGCAAAGAGTAAATCAATGTATTCTTGTGGGCTAGGACACTGTGTTGATACCAATTCGAAATCCTCAAACGTAATGGCAGAAGTATCACTTGTTTGATATAAAAGACCGCCCTCAATTGAGACACTAGATACAACATTCTTGGTTGTAAAGTCATTGATAGCCAATAAACGCAGATTTTTCTTTTTTTGAAGTAACTTCAATGCTTCTAGTTCAAAGCCTTTTGCGATGATGATTTCTAAAAAGAGGGAATGCATTGACAATGCAGTCTGGTAATCAATCATTTGATTGGTAGCGACAATCCCTCCATAAATGGAAATGGAATCAGCGTGAAACGCTTCATTCCATGCTTCGAGTAATGTTTCCTTCGAAGAGACTCCACATGGATTTAAATGTTTTAAGGCAACGACCGTTGGCTTTTTGAATTCACGTAATAATTGTAAAGCAGCTTCCGCATCACGAAGATTGTTATATGAAAGTTTTTTTCCATGTAAAATGGAAGCATCGAGCAAGGGGGATGAAGCATTGATTTCTTTATATACCGCTGCTTGTTGATGTGGATTCTCGCCATAGCGAAGTACATCATCCAAGGTATAAGTCAATGTTAAGGATTGTGGAAAGAGGACATCATTTGATTGGTTGAAGTACTGAGCAATCAAAGCATCATAACTTGCCGTTAACTGAAATGCTTTGGATGCGTGTTGAATAGCAAAGTTGTTCACTGGATTTGTGAGGTGCTCTAGTACCTTTGGATAATCAAGCACATCGGATACGACCAAGACATCACGAAAGTTCTTGGCCGCTGCACGTAGTAAACTTACACCGCCAATGTCAATGTATTCCAAGAGTTGTTCTTGGGGCAATGACTTTGTAAGTGCATCGGAAAATGGATATAAGGAGACTACGACCATATCAAATAGTGGGTAGTGGAGTTGACTCAATGTGTTCACATCTGCAGGATGATTTCTTCTAGCAAGAATTCCTCCAAAGATGGCGGGGTGTAATGTTTTTACACGGCCATCTAGTAATTCAATTACATTGGTGATATCTTCAACAAGACGTACGGGAATGTGAAGTTCTTTTAGAAAAGCAGCCGTTCCACCAGTGGAAACGATGCTATAACCATGGAGTAGTAATCCTTGTGCAAACTTTTCTAGGCCCGTTTTATCATAGACACTAATCAATGCCGCTTTCGTACTCATAAAAGTTCATCCAGGGGATAAAAGACAGGTATTCTGTTTTTAAACAGGGCAATTTCTTGAAATCCTGCTTCTTTAAGAATCTTTATCGCGATGTCAAAGTGACGACCTAGTTTTTTTTCATGATGAGCATCAGATCCAATGGTAATGATGCTTCCTCCTAAGGCATGATATCTTTTGAGAATATCAATCGATGGATACGCTCTTTTGGGTCGTTCATCGATGCCTGACATATTGATTTCAATGCCTTTTTGTTTGGAAATGAGGGTCAAAAGAATGGAGTCTATGATTTCTTGATGGTCTTCTAAGGCAATGGTTCGATTTTCAAAGTCTCCGTATCGGGTAATATAATCAAAGTGACCAAAGATATCAAAATCATCACATTGAGTGATGGCTTCATAGACGGTTTCAAAATATCGCTGTATACTTTCATCATGGGATTTTCCTTTGAAGTACGATCCATCATATGGATCAAGTCCATCGATGTAATGGATGGATAAAAGGACCAAATCAAAAGGATATGTTTGGACAAGTTGTTTGATTTTTCCAAGGGATTGTCGTTGATACCCAAGTTCAACGCCCACACGTATGTCAAAGTTGGATTTGGTTTTAGCTTCTAATACATCCTCGAAATAGTGCGTATAATCAATGATTGATTGAAATAAAGGGTCTGGACAATCAAAATCGACATGATCGGTTACCATAATACCAGAAAATCCGCGTTGTTTTGCTTGGTTGACATAATCTAGAAAGGTTGTTGTTTTGGAGGCATCTGGAGAATAAAGCGTATGGGTGTGTTGATCAATCATGTTATTTACCTGCTTTCAATTGCCTTCTTTTTTTGAGTTCATCTGCGACCATTTCTAGTGTTACTCCTTGATTCACCATCAATACAAGCATATGATAAATCAAATCAGAAATCTCCATGGTCATTTCTTGAATGTTTTGATTCTTGGATGCAATGATCACTTCAGCGGTTTCTTCGCCTACTTTTTTGAGTATTTTATCGATGCCTTTGGAGAATAGATAATTAGTATAAGAACCTTCAATGGGATTAGTCTTTCGTTCTTGAATGGTTGCGTAAAGTTCAGGCAATAGGGTAGTGAGTTCATCGGTAGCGTTTGTTTCTAGGACTTGATTAAAAAAGCAGCTCATATGGAGAGTATGACACGCGACTCCGACTTGATGGACCGTGAGTAGAAGCGTGTCAGCATCACAATCATATGCAACGCCAACTACGCGTTGAATATGACCTGATGTTTCTCCTTTTTTCCATAGTTGATTTCTAGAACGGGAGAAGTATGTGGCGATTTTGTCACGCAGGGTGATTTCAATGGCTTCTTGATTCATATAGGCAAGCATTAAGACTTCCTTCGTCGTTGCTTCTTGGACAACAACTGGGATCAGTCCATCGCTATTAAATACTAATTGCTTGATAAATTCATTCATGCAATTCACTTCATTGCCGGATGGCAATGCCTTTCTGGCTAAGGTATTGTTTTAAGGTGCGAATAGAGAGTTCTTTGTAGTGAAAGATGGACGCTGCTAATATGCCATCCACATTTGCTTTTAAGATGGCCTCTTCAAAGTGCTCCAAGGTGCCAGCACCCCCAGAGGCAATGACTGGTACATTAACCGCTTCGGTAATCGCTTTGAGAAGTTCAATGTCATAACCTTGTTTCATACCATCGGCATCAATCGAATTGATTACGATTTCACCGGCGCCAAGTAAAACGCCACGTTTCGCCCATTCAATGGCATCTATGTTTGTTTTTACTCGACCGCCATTGATGTAAACATTCCAAGAGCCTGCTTCATTTCGAAGCGCATCAATGGAGAGTACTACACACTGAGAACCAAATTTTCGTGATGCTTGAGTAATCAGTTCAGGGTTTTTAACCGCTCCAGAGTTGACAGAAATTTTATCCGCTCCAATTCGCAAGATTCTTGTGAAGTCTTCAATCGTATTGACTCCACCGCCTACACAAAAAGGGATATGTACTTCCTTGGCGACTTGAGTTACGAACTCTAAAGAGATCAAACGTTCTTCGCTTGAAGCGGTGATGTCATAAAATACAAGTTCATCCGCGCCTTCTTGACTATAAAATTTACCCATCGAAGCAGGATCACTGACGTCTTGTAAGTTTGCAAATTGTTTGCCTTTGACAACACGCCCATTCAAGACATCTAAACAGGGGATGATTCTTTTTGTAAGCATGCTATGGCCTCCTCAATATCGATCAATCCTTCGTAATACGCTTTGCCAACAATCGCACCAACTAGTCCAAGCGACGATAAGGTAGCCAAGTCCTCTAGAGATGTAACTCCTCCAGAAGCAATGATGCCGATGTTGGACTTGTTTTTGAGAGTTTTATACATCTCAATATTGGGGCCTTTAAGCATTCCATCTTTGGAGATGTCGGTATAGACAATGGTTTGAATGCCAATGGATTCCAGTGTTTTTACTAAGTCAGTGGCTTGAATGCCTGTGGAAGTTACCCATCCTCTTGTTTTCACAATTCCATCTTGAGCATCGATGGATACAATGATTTTTTCACGGTACTGGAGTACTAATTCTTCTAAAAGCTTCCAGTTTTCAATGGCAGAAGTTCCGATAATGATGCGACTGACTCCCATATCAAGAAGTTCACTGGCTCGTTTTATGGAACGAATTCCACCACCAACTTGAATGGGAATGGAAACGGTTTGAAGAATCTTTTTTATAGAAGGAGTATTGATGGCTTCTCCGGTTTTCGCCCCATTTAAATCGACAATGTGAAGCATCCTAACCCCCATTTGCTCAAACTTCAAAGCTACTTGTTCTGGGGAGTTTGAATAGACGATAAAGGAATCAAAGTTACCTTGAGTAAGACGAACGCATTGGTTGTTATATAAATCAATCGCAGGTAATAAGATCATTGGATGAGTTCTCCGTATGCTTTTAGAATTTTTAATCCTACCGTTCCACTTTTTTCTGGGTGGAACTGCGTAGCGACAATGTTTTTTTGCATGACAATCGCTGGGATATTAATTTCATATTGGGTGGAAGCAACGATTTCTTGACCACTTGATTTCACATAGTAAGAGTGGACAAAGTATACATAGTCTCTTTCGTTGATGTACTTTAAAAGTGGGTTGGATGGTTGATTAAAAGTAAGAGAGTTCCAGCCCATATGGGGAACTTTGAAAGAAATATCTAAATACCTACATGTGCCTTTTAATAAGCCAAGTCCTTGATTCAATCCATATTCATCGGAACTTTCATAAAGCAATTGCATCCCAAGACAGATGCCAAATAAATACTTTCCTTTTGAGACATGTTCAAGAATAAAAGGAATCAATCCGGATTTTTTTAGAGCATCCATCGCATCTCCAAAAGCGCCAACTCCAGGCAATATCAGGGATGTTGCTATAGAGATTAATGCAGGATCTGAAGAAATCAACGTATCCATTCCAACGAACTTAAATCCGTTTTGGACCGAGTCTAGATTACCAACTCCGTAATCAATAATGATATTCATTACAATAGTCCTTTCGTCGAATTGACATAATCCCCACGAATACTTTTGGCTTCATAGAGTGCTCTACCAAGTGCTTTAAATAAGGATTCGACTTTATGATGATCGTTTTCTCCATATAGGACTTCAATGTGCATGGATAATCTGGCTTCTGTTGTGAAAGATTTCATAAACTCTTGGACATTTTCTAAAGATAAACCACCAATACTGATTCGGTTGTAACTCGCAACATAATGCAAGAATGGACGATTAGAAATGTCAACAACGCACCGAGACAAGGTTTCGTCCATGGGAAGATAAGATAACCCATAACGTTGGATGCCACGTTTATCACCAAGTGCTTCTAAAAAGGCTTGTCCCAGTAAGATTCCAACATCTTCCACGGTGTGGTGATCATCTACTACAACATCCCCTACCGCTTTGATTCGTAAATCAAAGCCTGCATGAAAGGCAAGCAGTGTAAGCATATGATCAAAGAAAGGGACTTGTGTTGAAATATCAATCGTTCTAGATCCATCTAGATTTAGTTCAAGTTCAATGGTGGTTTCTAAGGTATTGCGTAATTTAGATGATGTTCTAGCCATAGATAATCTCCTTTAATGCTTGAAGCAATGCATTGTTTTCTAAATTGGTTCCTACGGTAATCCGGTAATACCCATTCCACGGGGCAGAGTATGCACGAATTAGAATTCCTTTGTCGATGAGTTGAATATATAAATTCGGGATATCCGATTGAATCCAAATAAAGTTTCCATTTGCAGGATATGTCGTAATGCCTAATATTTGTAACTCGCTTTGTAAACGAAGTCGATTATCAATCACGGTTGAAACGAACTCTTTCATAATATCGATGTTTGAAAGCGCCATTACACCTACTGCTTGGGTAAGAGCATTCACATGGTAAGGAGATTTCACTTTAGAAATGGAAGCTGTAATCCCCTCTTGAGCAACTAAATAACCAAGCCGAATGGAAGCTAAACCAAACGCTTTGGAAAATGTTCGTAAGATAGCGAGATTGGGATAATTCTTAATGTCTCCTAAGACCGATTCTGAGAGATCAGAAAACTCGATATAGGCTTCATCCACAACCACAATGGCTTGTGTGGAGGAAAGAAGGTCAAGGATTTCACTTCGGGGGATGACATATCCGGTTGGATTATTGGGACTACATAGAAATATCAGTTTGATAGAAGGGTTTTTAGAAGCAAGAATGATTTTCTTCATATCAACCGAAAAATCAGGATTGGATGGAATGGATTGATACTGTACGCCATATAATTGAGCATACACTTTATACATCGAAAACGTCGGTTCAAAGGTAAGAATCTGTTCATTTGGTTCGACGTATGTTTTGATTAGTAGCTCAATTAACTCACTGGAACCATTTCCTTCGACAATCCACGACATGGGGACTTCTAAATACGAAGATAGTTTTTGCCGAAGACGTAAAGATTGGTTATCGGGGTACAAGTGGAATGCAAGAGTAGATAAATCAATTCCATTTGGAAAGTAGATGTTTTTACCTTCATTGGCATCTAGTTTTATCTTGTAAGGAATTTCTTGTGTCGTATAGGGAATGAGTGTACGAATATTTTGTTTTTCTAAGGACATAGGTTCCTCCTAAAAGCGAACGTTGATGGCGTTGGCGTGCGCGGTTAATCCTTCTTCGTTACATAAGCCGACAATGGCGTCTTTGTCACGTTGTAGGGCAGTTTCACTGTAGTAAACAACCGATGTTTTTTTGATGAAATCGAGGGTAGATAACGCAGATTGAAACCGAGCAGTTCCACTAGTGGGTAAGGTATGATTGGGACCAGCAAAGTAATCCCCAACCGGTTCAGGCGTATGTTCACCTAGAAAAATAGCACCGGCGTGTTGGATAGAATCTACAAGCTCATAAGGGTTTTGAGTCATGATTTCCAAGTGTTCTGGAGCGATTTTGTTGATGACTTCAATAGATTCTTCTAAGGAGTTGGTTACAATTATCGCACCATAGTTGGAAATCGAAGACTCAATGATTTGCTTTCTAGATAGTGTCTTTGTTTGTCTAGTAATCGCTTCTTGAACTTTTTGAGCTAACAACATACTAGGAGTCACAAGAATCGCAGCACTTAAGGGATCATGTTCTGCTTGAGAGAGTAAGTCCGCAGCGATGTATTCAGGATTGGCAAACTCATCGGCTAAAACCGCAATTTCAGAAGGTCCAGCAACCATATCAATTCCCACATATCCAGAAACCATACGTTTGGCTACCGCGACATAAATGTTTCCGGGTCCCACTATTTTATCGACTTTGGGAAGTTGTTTGGTTCCATAGGCAAGCCCAGCAATCCCTTGAGCTCCACCAACCATATAGATTTCATCAACTCCAGCAATTTTAGCCGCAACCAAGACGGAGTCTTTGATTCCATCCACACTCGGAGGGGTAATCATTACAATTCTGGGTACTCCAGCAATTTTTGCAGGAATCGCATTCATCAATACGGTGGATGGATAACTTGCACTTCCCCCGGGGACATAAATCCCAACACACATGATCGGTTTGACTCGTTGTTCAATGATGGTACCATCGGGCTTTTTGATTTGAAAAGATTCAATGGTTTGAAGTAAATGGTAATTTTCTATGTTTGTTTTTGCCGTCTGTAAGTATTGATAAATCAACGGATCAATTCGCTCACACGCTTCATCGATTACTTTTTGAGGAATTTTGAATGTGTCCAGAAGTAGATGATCAAACATAGCGGTGTATTCTTTTATGGCTTCATCGCCTCGATTCTTCACATCAGCGATGATTGCTTCTACGGATTTGTTCACATCGGGTAAATTAAACTGGCTTCTGTTTAAGACCCGATTCATGAAGTCAATATCATCAGTCTGCTTAATAATTTGGATCATGTGGTCACTTCCTTTTGTTCTTGGAGTAGTTGAATCAATTGTTGGATTCGGTCATGCTTAAAGCGGTAGCTTACTCTGTTGGCAATCAATTTAGCGGATATGTCCATCATATCTTCTAAGATTTCTAAGCCATTGGCTTTTAAGGTGCCACCCGTTTCGACGATATCCACGATAACATCGGATAACCCCACCAAAGGAGCGAGTTCAACAGACCCATTTAGTTTTATGATTTCGATGCTTTGATTTCTTGAAGCAAAGTATTTCAATGTGACACGAGGGTATTTAGTCGCGATTTTGAGGACAGAGTCTTTTTGATGTAACTGAAAGTTCTTTTGGCCTGCAATTGAAAATTTACATTTTCCAAATCCAAAATCCAGCAACTCATAGACATCAGCTTCCTCTTCTAAGATGCTATCTTTTCCGATGACACCAAGATCAGCAACTCCATTTTCCACATACGTGATGACATCAGCTGGTTTGACAAACATAAAGCGTATGCGGAGTACTTCGTCAATGAAAACCAGTTTTCTTGAATCTTTTTGGATGGAAGTTGTCCAGCCTATTTTATCAAATTGTTCGAGTGCACTATCTCCTAGTCTTCCTTTGGGTAGTGCTAACGTTAAGTATTTATTCATTGGTTTGAATGACCTCTTTGATAAAATCAGACATGTTTAGCGTAAAACCAATGGCAGGAATTTCTAAGCCAACCATTTTTGTTAAAGGATCGTATCTTCCACCACTTAAGATTGGAACAGGAATTGTTGGAACGTAGGCTTTGAAAATCAATCCATCATAATAATCGTATTGAGATAATACTGTTAAATCGATTCGAATGGATTGATTTTGCTCTTCAATGGAAAATGAATTCATTAAAACTTCCAGTTCATCCATTGCATTTTGCATGGGAGAAGTCAGCGGATATCGTGAAAGGATTTGTTTGATTTCTACTAAACTTCCTTGAAGGTGCAAAAGTTGTGAAACAAGTTCAATAAAAGGAGAAGGAATCGTTGTTTGTTTGATAAACATCTCAAGCGCTGCTTGATTCTTGTAATAAAGAATCTCTTTTAATTCTTTTTGGGAGGTAAAAGACAACTGTAATTCTTTCATTAAAGCGTTTAAGAATTGATTGTTTGATAGTTCAATTAGAAACGAAAGATTGAATCGCTTGAACAGCGAGATAATCAGTTGAATGGTTTCGACATCAGCAATTCGTTGATTCGTTCCCAAATGCTCAATGCCAAATTGCTTCTTTTCTTCCACAGAACCCACAGACGATCTTGAAAAGATGGTCGAAAGATAAAATAAGCGAAGAGTATTAGACTCCACCCATTTGGGGATAACGCGTTTGATGACTGAAGTAGTGATATCTGGTCGAAGTACGAGAATCGAACCATCTTGATCAAGTAATTTTACCAATGATTGTGTTTTCACCCGTTGATTCATTTGCACAAATTGGTCATAAGACTCAAAGAAATCGGGTTCAAACAAGGTATAACCTAGTTGGGTGACGATTTGTTCTAACTCTTTGGTGACTTCGTATTTGGCTTTGAAGTATTGTAGTTCATCATTTAGTTGTAAGAATTGCATATAGTCCTCCTGATATTCCAAATAAAAAAACAAGGCAGACTGTTCTACCTTGTTAATTTTTCACAAGTGATAGATACAAGTCCATGTGAAGAAAGGCTTGTATCCAAGATTGCTTTACGCAATCGATACAACCCATTTCGAATGATGATGGACTTGCTTTAATACATACGCCATATCGCTTCACTCCTTTATCACGTTATCATAGTAAAGTAATTATGATTATATCATAGCGTTTCATCGATAGCAAGAGTTTTGTTTTATGTAGATTTATAATATCTCTTGTTTATCTTTTGTAAAAATACACAATTGTTGTAAGGTTCAATGGCGGTATTCTTTTCTTGTATGTGATACAATACAGGTATCTATTACCAAGGAATAATTATTCATGGAGGGTCCTATGAGTTATGATAAGTTAAAGTATGAAGTAGTTAAAAAAGACGATGTATTCGAAATTAGAAAGTATGATCCGTATGTACTCATGAAGGTTTCAAAAGATTCAAATCAAGGATTTGGCATCTTGTTCAGTTATATTTCTGGAAACAATTCAAAGAACCAAAAAATTCAAATGACCATCCCTGTAGTTACTGATGTCACCTCCTCGTCTTATATTGCATTTACGATGCCTTCAGAATTTGTTGGAAATTATCCAAATCCACTTGATCCTAACATTCAAATGATCCATGTACCAAGCAAAGAGTACTTGGTAATCCAGTTTAAAGGATCTATTCGTCATGCCACCAAAGCGTATGAGGCATTAAAGACATATGCTTTAAAGAACCAAATCGAGTTGATTCATGAACCGATTCTATTACGCTACCAAGGCCCGTTTACCTTGCCATTCTTAAAAGATAATGATGTCATCGTAGAAATAAAACAATCATAAATAATTAGTGGTCCTCCCAGGTAGGTGTTAACTAGGGGGACCATTATTAATTGATGTAGACATCTTGTTTGAATCTTGGTATAGCTTACTTCATCGCTGAAATAGTATCAAATATGAAAATATATGCCTGTAAGTGTATCTATTGATGTTTATATGTGTTATAATGAAATTATAGATGTTATGTGATATATTTTGGTACTGTCTATCAAGAACATGGATGTATTCTTAAGCTACTTTTGAATCACCATGAAATGATTTTTACCAGGAGGTATGAATATGTATATTTTATTATGGTTAGTATTTGGTGCAGTGGTCGGATGGATTGCGAGTATCATTATGAAAACAAATTATCGCAATGGCTTACTTTCAAACATTTTGTATGGGTTAATTGGTTCAGCGTTAGGTATGTGGTTAATGGAAATTGTCGGACTTGGGCGAGTGGATACTTTTTCAATCGAAGGATTGTTGGTCTCTGTTGGTGGAGCGGTTGTTTTAATCGCAGTACTGTCTGCACTGCGTAGGGGGTAGACGATGAAAAACAATCTAATAAGCTTGAATAAATTGATTCCTCTTTTGTTAGGAATCGTCGCAAGTTTTTTCATTCTATTACCCGCACTTGTTCTTAAAAACTCAGAAACAGCTTTTTCGGGGATAGAAGTAGCGTTTGGCCATGAGTTCGTATCTTTAGGAACATGGGCTAGTGGCAAAATCATCTTTAGTCCATTGGTTATATTAGCATTTTTACTACCATTGATTGCAGGGATCCTGCCTATGGTAACAAAAAAAGGCCATTTGCTTTCAGCCTTATTGTTTGGAATAGGTGCGATATTACTATTCATGACCCCAAGCCTTACAACAGTGACCGTTACGGTTGGTGGGATTGTATCAGAAATATCCATAGATTGGGTATTGGGCATCGGTGTGATATTGGCCGCTTCCGTATCTATCATTGCAAGTCTATTTAGCGTTATGGCAAATAGTAGTAAAGACTAAATCGCAAGAATAAAATAACGAAATCCCCAATCATGTACATTCGTTTGATTCATAAAACGAACTTCATGATTGGGGATTTTTCATTTGAAATAGCAATAAATGTAGAAAGACAAGATTTGAAATAGTATAGAAAACAACCATTCTTGAAACTGTAGTTATTCATTTAGTAAGAAGAAGAACATCGAAGTATCAATTGATTTGTCTTTATACAGAGTCCAAGATGTTTTTAACAGAGGATCTTTCTACTAGTTGAGTTCTGACAACCACATGAAATGTTTTGTTCTTACTTCCGATACAATCGTTCATTACTTGAAAAGCTTTCCGTGCAAACACTTCTTTACTTGGCCCGGCTGATGTTAGTTTTGGAACTAGGCTGTCACAAAGGTCGGTATTATCAAAGCTAATAACAGAAATGTCATCGGGGACGCGATATCCTTTGATGGAGAGCGAAGTATATAATCGCTGTGCTGCGGCGTCACAATGAGAGAGGTATGCCGTTGGCATATCACTGAGTTTATCGGATATAACGAGTGGCTGTGACTTTTTTTCAAGGTTTTCATTAACGTGCCACTCTAGTTTAAAAGGTAGTCGTTCATCTTGTAAGGCGCGTTGATAGCCGAAGAAACGATCAGCAATCGAAGCGGTTTGTTGAATATCTCCTACGAAGCCAATCTTTTTATGTCCTTGGGCAACTAAATACTTAGTTAGTTGAAATCCTAAACTATAATTATCGACATACACATAATTACAATTGTATAAGGGATTAAAGTAATCAATAAACACACAAGGAATCGTCATTTTCTCGATATAGCGAATGATTGATTTACGTACCTCTCCGGCAAAGAAGATACCATCAGGCTTATAACTAGCAATTGAAGCCTTCATTTTATCAATCATGTAATCGGGTTCTAAAAACGCAATCTGAAGTTGGCATTGTGCTTTAAGACAAATGGAGGTCAAAAAATAAAAAATCGTAGAATAAAACTGTTCTGATGGAGTTAAGAAAAAGTCTTGATTTATCATGTATAAAAAACGTTTGTTTCGAGTATCAGATACACTGGTTCGCTTATTGTATCCAAGTGATTCCGCATGCTGAACAATTTTCATCCGTAAGGCATCACTTACGCCTTTTTGATTATTTAACGCTTTCGATACTGCAACTTTACTTATCCCAAGGTCTTCAGCAATCTTTTCAAGGGTAATCTTTGCCATCTTCAACCTCCACTGTTTTCTTTCACTGTAGCATTATTTTTTGTTAAGGTCAATATTTACTTAAAAATTAATCTAATAAAGATGATTTGTTAATCATTTGTTAATAAAGAAATCGAAAAAAAGTCGATTCGATGATGCGTGCAAATTAAAATTATGCTAATATGTGATTAAGAACTAACTATGTTACAGGGGGAAGACATGAAAAAACAACTTGGTTTACTTTTGGTCCTTCTTTGCCTTGTTTGTTTCCTTTTTACAAAACAAACAAGTTCGATTGAAGGGGATAATCCGAGTCACTACTTTACTGATGAAATCTTAACCTTGTTATTAAATGAAGGTCTTTTTTCGCAAGTCGTAATCCCAGATGAAAACATTCAAAAGTCCATTCGAAAAGTGGATTCGTTTGTGAATTATCCTGTGAATTACTCTTATTTTGATTATCGAAGACAAGCCATTGAACTCGATAAGGTATTGTTCTCATTTGCAAATGATCCTATCGCTCGACAAGTTTCCTTTAATCCTTACGATGTTTCTTCTTGGAATCCCATCGGCTATTGGATTGATCAGCCTAGACAACCATCCACATACAACCCCTTGGTGACAGGTTACTTAAAAAGAACCTTTGGATTGCCAACATATTTAGGTGATAATCGTGTTGTCAGTTCCGGAAGTGAACCAATGACTACACTCGCTACCATCTTAGGAAGTAGCTATGCGGGTATTGATAAAAGCCAACAACGGTATCACAATCAGGATATTAATTTTGTTGAAATGGTATTAGCTAGTTATGATACTGGCAGTCAACTAGTACATAATGTGGGAACCCAAGGGCAAAGTTTTTGGTATGATATCTTCCCGCAAATATTGTTTGCTCGAATTTATGATTTATATCCAGACACCGTATATATGCGTGAAATGGTCATCAATGGAGCACAGCAATGGCTGGAATCGCTCCCATATTTTGTCAAAAATGGGCAAGTAGATTACGAGTTTGTTGGCTATAATGTGGTATTAGAATCACCAACAACAGTAGGAAGACACATTGAACCACCCAATGGTGGTTTAGCATTTTTATTTTATTCCGCATACGAAATAACCAAAGAACAACGGTTCTTAGATGGAGCAGTAGAAGTACTTAATTATTTTCAAGACTATCAAAAAAATCCAAATTATGAAGCATTAACGGATTACGCACCTTATGTAGCGGCTGTATTGAACGCAAAATATGGATATTCCTATGATGTTGGAAAATTTCTTGATTTCATATTTGAAGAGGATTCTGCATTTCGTCCTGGTTGGTCTGTGATGAGTGGATCGTTTGGTGGACTCTATGTGGATGGATTAGTTGGACAAAGGGATGATTATGCATTTTCAATGAATTCATTTCACTTAGCATCAGTGCTTGGACCTATGGTGAAATACGATACACGCTATGCATCTGCGATTGGCAAGTATTTGTTAGCACTTGTCAATAATGCAAAAGTATTCTTCCCACAACTTATGCCCTTACATCGTCAGTCGATGAATCAATATCTATCGTTTGATTTAAAGGGTAGTATGGTGTACGAAGGATTTCGCAGAAACTTTGCCTCTGTGGATGGATATGCAATGGGAGACGCAACTTCGATGTTTGGACAACCGAGTGATTTATCGATATACAGTAGTGCATTCATCGGGTTTTTAGGCGGAATGGTTCAAGAAACCAATGTGAAAGGTATTTTGCAAATTGATTTGAATAAGACCGATAGTTTTGGCAGAAATGCCTTTGCTCATTATTTGTACTATAACCCACTGAATCAAGATCAAATGATTCAGTATCAAGGTCCAAGTGAAGCATATGATTTGTTTGATTTAGTAAACAATCAAATCATCGCAAGAAATGTGAAAAATCAAGTGAACATTCATGTCCCTGCGAATGGTTCTAGAATCGTGGTACAATTACCAGCAAAATCTACATTTACTGTTGTGAACAACCAAATTTTAGCCAATGGAATTGTGATGAAAAATTTGGATATAGCGGTAAACTTACCGTCATTATTTCAACGTCAAGAGCTTACATCCTCAACTGATATTATGATTCAAACCCGTAGTGGGAAATGGGACAGCATTGTCTCCATGGAAATTTACTTTAATGATATTTTGGCATATTCGGGAGAACCAATCAGTCAGTTTCGTTATAACAAAGCGATTTTACCAAACACCGATTATACACTGAAAGTGATTGTTTATTCCCAAAATGGAAAGACTGACGTGGCAAGCAAGCGCGTCGTTGCTAGGTGATGAATCATGAAAACAAAAACGATAATTCTTGCAATAATGATGAGTATTTTGGGATTTTTGCTTGTTGCATGCCAAAGCACTACAAGTACTACACAACAATATACGACCACTGGTGGTACATCGTCAACAACATCGACTTCTAACTCCCAGTCTACAATTTCTACAACACCTTCCACCCATTCGACGACTACTCAGAACACTTTGTCAACTTCAACATCAACGTCTCAACCAACCACTACCATAACGACATTATTCACCAACCCTATTACTACAACATCAGCAAGTGGTTGGGTTTCTTACAATGCTAGTCAGATTTCAATGTTTGGCTCAGGGACTCCAGCAGGAACGACCAACTATAATGCAGAGCTTAATGAAGTTGCTATTTGGAATATTGATGCTTCATTAGATAATTACGGTGGAATCCAAACCCCAACCATGGCATTGGATTTTTCGAAAGCAGTAATTTTTCAAATGAATGTGGTATCGGTTTACAGTCAATACATCGTAAAACTTGCAGTAGCAGGAGAAGCGGAGTACTACTATGTACTATCCGATGATTTCCATACAGGACTTGTTTCTATCAATGTAGTCGATGCCATGTTGAGTCAAAAATACCGCGAAAAGAATACACAACCAGATCCGGGATATCAAACAGGATGGAAGTATGCCAACCAAGTAGTCAATTGCTCATTTCATATTTTGGCCAAAGGACCGGATGGAGAAAAACAAACGGCAGAGTTGATTGTGAAGAACATCTCGATTTACAACAATCAACCAGCCATTACTCAAGTAAGCATTCAAAGTCCAGAAATTCATAATGCTACTTTACAAAAATTGAAGTCATCTTCTGCTGTTCAACTCAGTGCTAATGTATTGCCAAACACCTCATCACAAGAAGTGATTTGGCAATCATCTAATGAAGCTATTGCCCAAGTGTCTTCTACTGGATTGGTTTCATTTGTCGGGGTGGGAAAAGCGGTAATCAAAGCAACGGCATTGATGGATCAGTCCAAATCATCCGAAATTATCGTAGATGTATTAAGTGGGTATGAAAATCCAGTACAGTTGGCTTTGAGATTAGGAAGTCTCCAATATAACAACCAACCTACAGATGTTTTGTCGTTTATGGATTTGTACTATTCGACATGGGGAAGTGACATCCATCAAGCATATTCACTTCCTAGCTCAAATGCTCTTCGCTCTCGCAATCAATTGAATCAGTTGATTATTAACAACTTATTTAGTAAAGATAATAGCACCCATGTATCCGAAGCAATGACAAGCCAAATACAAAGCACTGCTTATACAAGCATCACTTTATTAGGAAACACGAATGCAACGGTTTATCGAAACATCAATGGGTTATTGGTTAGTGAGGCCTATCAAGGAAGTTTAAAAATCGCATATGCAGTTCATCAAAGTCAATGGAACCCCACGGATTCATATAGTGAGTATGGAATGGTTGTATGGGCAAATGGCGAAGTCCGAAAGTATGAAATTCATGTTATCAAAACATATCAAATGGCATCTTACGTCGCAAATGACTTTGCATCTTCTAGTCTTTGGACGATTCCAGATCGTACCAAACAATCCATCAATCCCGTTATTCATGCATTAAGTCCAGCTAGTATTATAGTGGATCAAGGATTGGCAGTTATTCGTCAAAATAAGTATCCAGAAGCAAAGTATAACTTTGGCGGATTGGTCTCAAACGTATTTGTTTCAACTCCCAATGCAACCGTACAAATACTATTGGATGTAGCGGCAATTAATCAACTGAATAACTTTGTGAAAACCATGTGGGAGATCAAGATTTTGTATTATTATTCAGATGGAACGACAGCAGTAAGTTCGAATCCTTTGAAAGTGGCTTCAGGTAATTCTATAGGGCTACAAGATATTGTGTTTACACCAGCATACTCACACTTCCGGATTTATCTTGTATGCAATGGATCCGATATTGGTCAACAGTTTTCAGGAGCGGAAATGAAGATTCGCTCGTTTGTCATACAAGAACTCGATTCCTAATCGAAGAGGATGTTATCAATGAATAAAAAACTAATCATGGATGGTACTGCCATCCAACCAACCAACTCCCAATTACAAGTTCTTGGAATTTTCAATCCTGCTGTTATTGATTTTCAAGATGGAATCATTATGATTGCACGTGTTGCGGAACAAGCCATTCAAGATGAGGATGAGTTTTTCAAGGTCCCCACTTTTCATCCATCTCATGGAATCAAAGTCATGAAGATCTCTAAAAACGATCCTGCATATGATTTTAAAGATGCTCGTGTGATAAAGAACGGAAAGACTAGTTACTTGACGTCTATTTCTCATTTGCGAATTGGAAAAAGTATCGATGGAGTTCATTTTGATTTTGATAGTTTCGCACCGCTGATTCCCCAGAACCAATACGAAGAATATGGACTCGAAGATCCACGAATTACAAAGATAAACGATGATTATATGATTACTTATACTGCAGTAAGTCGATTTGGGATTACAGTACGGCTATTAAAAACAAGAGATTTTATCGAGTATATCGACTTGGGAAACATTTTTCATTCTGATAACAAGGATTGTGTCATTTTTCCAACGCAGGTGAACGGAAAGTACTTCGCTTTGCATCGACCCAGCATTTCACAGTTTGGACAGCCTGACATTTGGACTGCTCAAAGTGATAATCTGACCGAATGGGGAAATCATCAAATCATGGAACAAGCTCGTGTTAATTATATGAGTTGTTCACGTGTAGGTGCGGGAGCTGTTCCGTTCTTAACGGAAGAGGGATGGATTGTAATCTATCACTGTGCAGATGAGTATAACCGATATCATTTGGCCTGTTTATTGTTAGACAAGAACAATCCCAATCACGTCTTGAAACGAAGCAAGTCTCCATTAGTAGAGCCTACCGAATCCTATGAAACCAAAGGCTTTATGAATGATGTAGTATTTACTTGCGGTTTGATTCAGAACAAACAAGAGATTAGCATCTATTACGGTGCGTGTGATGAACGGATTGCGATGTGTACGTTAACAGTGAAAGAAATTTATGACAATCTAGAGGTGATTCTATGATGAAAATCTACCGATGGATGATGATTTGTTTTATGATGTTGATGATTGTTGGTCTTGCGGCCTGTAAAACAACTAGTGGAGACGTTCTCAAGATTGCTCTCGATATTGAGGACGAAGGAAGATACGATACTTTGTTTCAACGTTTTTTTGATGAAACAGGGATTCGGATAGAAGCAACATTTGGAATAGATCCTTCCAAATGCATTGGTACAAGTTGTGAACCAGACATTATGAAGACATCGACAGTGGTCATTGATTCTATGCAAGGAACCCTTCTTGATTTGACAGACTTTATTGCTCAAGATGATGACGTTGATCCAAGCCATTATGTTGATGCATTAATGGAAGCGCTTACTATAGATGGAAAAATCTATGCTCTTCCGACTTCGATTAATACATCACTACTCTATTACAA
Source organism: bacterium (assembly GCA_030684695.1). Taxonomy (GTDB): domain Bacteria; phylum Bacillota_I; class Bacilli_A; order Izemoplasmatales; family Hujiaoplasmataceae; genus JAUXXX01. The sequence goes on along the minus strand of JAUXXX010000075.1, from coordinate 5,979 downwards.
CAAACGACTATTTGATGAGTCTGCACAACAAATTCGGGACGCTCTACAGTTATCGTTAGAAGAATCTGTGTATCCAAGTTCTACTTGGACATATGATGATTATGTCTTAGCAGGTGTTGCATTGTCGAAGTTTACTGTACTTCCCAATATGACACGATCTTACACTCAGTTTGGAGCAGAAACCCAATTGATATGGTGGGGAGAATGGTTGGTTTACTTACAGCAAATGGGAGGAAGTTTTTACCAAGCGAACTCTCAAAATCGTATTTGTGCACTCGATACAGCAATCGCTCTAGAAGCAACGACCTTTTATGTTAAAAAGTCGATGGGAAATGCATCGGAGAAATTCGCACCAAATGCAATAGAAGCTGCTTCTGCATTTTCGTTCTTAAATGGGAATGTAGCGATGATTTTTGGTGGACATATGGGGGATTGGTATAGTTATGACGTACTGGGTCTTGATTGGGATATCCAAGTATTGCCTGTTCCAGCAAATCAACCCAATGCGGTTGGAGGAGAAATCTCTGCAGATGCGTTTGGGATTTCGATTCGCAGTAACAAGAGAGCACAAGCGTTTCAGTTTCTAAAAATGTGGACAGGAGTCGCAGGAGCGACTGAAATGGTCAAATATGGCAAAATCGGTGCGCTCAAGAACATGCAAACGATCATCCATGATTTGCCAATAGAAGAACAACCAAGGATCAACATCAATGCATTATTTCAAGCGATTGATCGTGCAACGACTCTCCCTCGAGAAAAAGATTTTCCGAAAGTAATGAGAGAGATGGTTATGACAGAACTGTATAAATTAATGTTTACTGGACGAGGTGCTGAAACCAATATACAACTGGTGCTAAACCGAATTAAACATAACGTGGATCAGTACTATATTGGTTTATACAAAAACAACTAAGGAGTTACTCAGACGATGAAACACTCGAAATTTCGGAAAATGTTTCGCCAAGAATATCGCTTCTTCTTGATTTTTAGTGGAATTGCCCTCCTTGGGTTTTCCCTGTTTTACATTTATCCGATTATTCGAACCTTGATGTTAAGTTTTACCAATAAGACGATATTTGATCCAACTGTAGAGTATGTGGGACTTGAAAATTATATTTACGCTCTGACCAATGACCCGTTGTTTCATCAATCCATGATTCAATCGCTGATATTTGCCTTTGCCAGTGGAGTGATGGTTTTGGTAACGTCGTTGTTGTTGGCAGTGTTACTAAATTCGAAAGTGAAATTCATTGGGATATTTCGTACCATTTATTTTATTCCCTTTATCATCCCTTCGTTTGCAGTTGGGGCAGTTTATAAAAACCTATTCAATCCAAACACAGGACTCATCAACCAAATCCTTGAATGGTTTGGCGTAGTTGATCCACCGCTTTGGTACATCGCTCCTAGTAGTGCATTGATTACCATGATCGTGATTAGTTCCTTTGGATTTGGTGTAAAGATGCTTGTATTCTTGGCTGCACTTCAAGGAATTGATCCAGCATTGTATGAAGTGGCACAAATGGAAGGGGCGAGCAAATGGCGAAGTTTTCGCTTCATTACCTTGCCTTTGATATCGCCAATGTTGTTTTTCAATATTATTTTGATTACCATCGATGGGCTAAAAGCCTTCTCTTTGGCTTTTGTGATGGGGAACGGACAAGGATGGCCTTCGAACTCGACCTTACTATTTCCTATCTATATGTTTATGACTGCGTTTAATATGCCATTCCGCTTGGGGTATGCGGCTGCGATGGCATGGTTGTTCTTCTTGATGATTTTAGGATTAACGGGTGTAAACTTCTTGGCATCTCGGTTCTATGTGGAAAAGGATGTTACGTAGTATGGAACTCATCAAACGCCTCGCAAAGCCCGTGTCAAACATTCCCAAGAAGAAACGTAAGCAACATCATGCAATGACATATTTCTTATTGTCATTCTTTGCATTGATTGCACTATTACCCCTGTATTATTTAGTGATTACATCAATGAAAGACTTAAATGAAGCTTCTACCATGGCAACGATGTGGCCTCAATCATTTGCATTGTTTGATAACATTCGCTTCGTGTTGAATTATCCTGATTATAATGTGGTACGGATGTTCATCAATACAATGATTGTGTTTGTCTTGAAAGCAGTAGGAACCGGATTGACTTGTTCTTTGGCTGCTTACGGATTTGCAATGTATAAATTCCCATTCAAGAATACCATCTTCTTTATTTTGCTATCTGCCATGATGATTCCAGGAGAATTACTTGGGATTCCAATTTTTGAGTTTATGGTCAATACCGGATTAAAAGAAATTGCTTATATTCCTCTATGGATTGGGGCTTGGTTCGCAACCGATATCTTTATGATCTTTTTGTTTCGACAATTCTTCCAAACAATTCCAAAGAGTTTGATTGAAGCCGCCAGAATGGATGGCTATTCTGAACTCCAAATCTTTTTCAAAATAGCCATCCCATTGAATAAACCAGTGTTTGTGACGGTGATTATTTTATACTTTATTGGAACATATAATGATTTATATGGTCCTGCGCTTTATATAACGCAAAAGAGTGACTGGTTAATGGCAAACTCTATTAGCATTTTTGAGAATATGTATCGAAGTGGTTCTAGTTCTTATCTGGTTCCATGGAATTATGTATCCGTCGCATCATTGATTGCACTGATGCCAGAAGTATTGTTATTTAGTTTTATGCAAAAACAATTTATGGAAACAGCAGCGGGGGTAGGGATAAAAGGATGAAGATGACATATGTGACACAGCCAACAGCTATAGAGGAGTTATTGCAAACGTATCGTCAAACCAAGAACATTCATCAAACAGCGAAATTAGAAATGTTGGGTGTAGAAGGTTGTGATGTGTACAACATTTCGCATGAGTTTATGTGGAAGGGAGAATTGTACATCGCAGGTCGGATTGAAGCTAGAAATACGGAAGTATCGAGAATTGGCTTCTTTAAGCACCTTCATGGTTATACGTATGAAGTAATAAAACCTTCTTTACCGATGATGCAAGACCCTTGCATTGATATCATTAATGGAGAACTTATTGTGGGTGGAACAGAGATTTACGCCACACCGGAGGGTCATATCAGTCACTGGAACACATCCTTTTACCGTGGAACATCATTTGATTCGTTAGTGAAATTTGCTCAAGCTCCTTATAAGATGAAAGATGTTCGCTTTATTCAAACTGATCGCATTCATTTGTTTTCACGTCCCCAAGGAGGCGTAGCTGGACCAGGAAAAATTGGATATACATTTGTAGACAGCTTAGATGAAATCACGCCTGAGGTCATCACGCAAGCGCCGATACTTTCGACACAGTTTCCAGATCATTCGTGGGGTGGTGTGAATCAAGTCCTTGAGCTTAGCAATGGATTACTTGGAATTGTGGGTCATATCGCTACTATGTCGACGGGAGATGTAAGACATTACTATGGAATGGTATTTGCGTTTAATCCGCTGACAAGGCAATCGACGAAAGTGAAGATTATTTGTGAGCGTAGCGATTTTTTACCAGGGAGTTCCAAACGGCCGGATTTAGAAGACGTCGTGTTCTTAGGGGGAATGGTTCGTCATTCCAATCAATTAGCCACTATTTATACCGGATTGTCCGATGCAGAAGCGCATTGTGCGATTATTCCTGATCCCTTCTTAGAATATGAGGTGATGAGTGGATGAAGAAACGTATTCTTTTTCTCTTTGGATTAACGCTTGTTGTATTTCTTTATGCTTGCCAATCTACCACTATTTCTTCTTCTTCAACGATCTTTGTTCCGACTTCTTCAAGTAGCACAACTACGACAACTGTTCCGAGCAACACTTCATCAACATCGAATCTAACGACTGTCAGTAGTATAGGGACCACGACATCCACTATAACAACTACCATAACGACGATACCTACTCGCTTTGTAGAGGAATTTGTTTTTGACACTCTTCATGATATCGTGGTATCAAGAAACTCTATTTTGGGAGAAATCCTTTATATTGAGGGTGGAAATATCGCTTATGGAGATTATGTAGTGGATGTGGCTTCTATTACATTCAAAAAAGAGTATTTAGCGTATTTGCCATTTGGAAATCATTCTTTCATCGTTCAAACATCTCAAGAATTGTTTCTAGTTGAAATTGAAGTAAGTGATCCTCTTCGAGCATTCAAAGTCATTAATGGCAGTTTTGAAACAGGAGATTTGTTTGGATGGACAGCCAAAACCATTTTTAAGAATGAAACAAACATTCAAAGTTTCATTCAAGCTGGAGTCAAACCAAATACTACAATGTTTTCATTTAGTGTCCCATATAATGGAACTGGTGATTATGTGTATGGAATGGACGACCGCGATGGCGTTCAAAAAGATCAATGGAATGAACGAATGGGCATTTTAGTATCTTCGCCATTTCTCTTAGGAGGAAGCGGATATATTAGTTTCCAAATGGGTGGTGGAAGAAACCATGATTTGGTATATGTTTCGATTCGTGATGTTCAAACAGACGAAGAAATTGCTAGATTTGGAAATCACTTATTCCATTCAGCAAATTATCTCATTTCACCACAGGAGTATTATGAAGGTAATTTAGTCACTTATATTGCGAACTTATCCAACCACATTGGGAAAACATTAGTGGTTGAATTAGTGGATATGGGGGGACGAGATTGGGATTTAATGACTTTTGATCATTTGGTAACGTATCATGAAACGATGCCTTCACAAGGGATTAACGCCATCAATATCGTACCTACATTTGAGTTTGTTTATGTACCCAATCAGCTGGCCAATGGTAATTTTATCGTGGGCTTACAACATTACACGATTTCTTCAGCTCCTGGTTGGAAGAGTAGCATTCAACCTCGAGACTGTTTCTATGTAGAGAATCAGATATTAAAAAGCGATTTGGAAGGAACCGAGTCACGAGGATTGATCCGTTCTTCTTTATTCCGAGTAGATGGATCCGGAATCATCTCTTTTCAGATTGCTCATGGGAATGGCAGTCGTTTTGATAAAGACACCTTTATTTCTATTCGGCAACTTGGCACAAATCGGGAAGTATTTCGTTTCGCCTCTCGAAATGCAAATGGCTCAACGTTTGTTTTGTATTATGTAGATTTGTCAAATTATCTCAATGAATTTCTATACATTGAAATCGTGGATAATGGCACACAATCAAATGATCGAATTTGGGTGAGAAATATCGTCACATACTATCAAGAAAAACCGGTATATGATTTTTCACAAGCAGCTGTAAATCTTCATTATTAGGAGTACCTTATGAAGCGATGGATGGTATTTGTATGTATGTTTATTGGAGTCTTTTTCTTTCTAAGTGGTTGTGTTGCGAGTTCAACAACGACTGTTTTTTCGTCTTCAAATGTGACGACTTCACTTACGTCATTGACCATTTCAACCACAACTCAATCCCAGTCGACAACGACATCCGTCTCTTCCATTGAATCAACAACTACTTCATCTACGACAGCACAATCAACTACACAACCGATTACTACCACTACCGTTCCTATGACAACAACTACTTCAAATATCACCACCACCGTTCCTATTACAACGACGACTTCAAATATCACCACTACACAACCGATCACTACCACTATGGTTCCTGTAACAACGACTACTTCATCGATGATAACTACAACAACAACCACTACAATTCCCATTACAACGACGACTTCAAATATCACAACAACCACTACCGTTCCAACCACAACGATATCTACAACAACAGTAATCTTGCCAACCATTCAAGCAAGCAACTCATTTGTATCAGGAACAGAGAATCTCGTGATTCCTTTTGTTTTACATGGAACGACATTTGTTGAAGTTACTGGTCATGAGATTACTTCTGCGGATTATGTTATTGATGATTTCAAACTCATTATCAATAAGAAGTTTCTTCATCAGTTTGCTTCAGGAGAGTACACCTTTTCATTTCATGCAAGCAACTATTCCATC
>JAUXXX010000050.1 GCA_030684695.1 bacterium | reverse complement strand
AGAAGATAAAAACATATCTGTAGTTCTTAAAGACAATAATGGTATAGAAGATAAGTATGAACTGATTATTAAGGGATGGATAGGAGCCTATAAAACAACAAAAGGTAGAAAAACAGAGGTGCTAGAATTTCAGGATAACTTTATATCTCTCTATTCCAATGGCAAAATGGGTGAGTTTAATATATTGCCAAGAATTGGTCAAAATAAGCTTCCAGAAGTATATGTTGTTGGACAATTACATGTTGATTTATTTGAAGAAACAACACTTCCAGATATGGCATTGAGCAATAGACAAGGATACAAAGATGATGATATAAGATACATAAAAGCGACAGAATTTGCTAGAGAGTTATTAAATGATATAATTAACTTAAGAACAAAGTGGTCAATAATAAAGAAAAAGAGTGATTCTAAAAAAGAAATAGACATGTACAAAAATCGTGAATCCTTATTTAAAGAAAACATTTTGTCATATCAAGACAATGTTTCATACGATGTTGCAAAAGCTCTTTCTTTGGAAAAAAGTTTGGGACACTCTGATATTACTTTGGTCGAAGACTTAGTTAAAAAGTCTCTTGAAAAACATAAAAAACTACTTGGACTAAAAACTCTTGTAGATAGAGACAAAAAGAAAATCCTTATTAGCCAAACATCAAGAGATAAAGATTTATCTGATGTGATATATGAAATGCTTTTTTTTAATGGAATATCCAAAAGTGAAATGATTTTCACAAATTCTGATGATGAGGTTTCAAGAATACCTGAAGGGTATGATATTTATCAATATCTACGAGACTTTTTTGTTGAAAGTATTTCAGACCAAAAAATGTATGTTATTTATGTCACAAGTGTTGATATGGCAAAATCATGGGGGGCCATTGTAGAGGTAGGAGCTAATTGGATTACTCAAATGAATCATAAAATATTCAATATAAATGATTTTTCTCCTGGAATTCCGCTTAACATTAAGACTGAATGGCACCAATCTTATCGGAACATAGACAACAACATAGAAATGAACCATGTTAATCTGGACAAGTTTTGTGTAAAAATTGAAAGTATTTGTTTAGATTTGGGATATCATCCAAAATCCAGAAAAGAGAATATAGAAAAACTAAAGGAACTTGTAATCGAGTTATGAGGTTATATAGTATTTTGATGCAAATATATAGAATTTTTCATGAATCAATAAATTCTAAGAGCATTGGTGTTAAATGAATAGAAAGTTAGCAAAATTTGGCGTTTCATATGCCTCAATGAAATTAGGAATATCAGGAATAGAGGTTCATTACGAATCAGAATCCTTTTTTTTAAGCAATGATATATCAGCAGTATTTCTTAAGGAGGGATATTCAATAGTTTTTAACCAAGATTGGCTTGATGCAGCAAATGAGATTGAGGTGTTGATTTGCAGTTTTCACGAAACAAGACACGCTTATCAATGGGCTTGCATTGATCTTCCTAAAGTTTATTCTTCCGATCCAGGTATCGTATCAGTATGGAAAAAAGAATTTGGTGAATATCGACCACCAGGAAATATAGAATATATAACTCAAAGTATAGAATCTGATGCCTGTAAGTATAGTGATTTTCTACTAAAGCAATTTATTCATGAGTATAACTTGGATGATAATCAGACTTCAAAAGTTGAGTAACAATACTTATGAACAAGTAATTTCTTTTAGTGTTTTTTATTGTCAACTATAGTTACAGCGATTTTGAAGCCTAAACTCATTTTATCAGTAGTAATTTATGGAACTAATCTGCTTAACTATGCATACACTATTTTCATTTTTCATTCAAGAAAAAGTATTTCTAAATCAAAAACACTCTGTGATGTATTGGTTAATCTTGTCTATGAAATAGAACAAGATAAACCGAAACTGTTCAGAGTGAATGGCAGTAAGGTGAATCAATACGTGCTTATAGAAACGAATTATGAAGCATACTTCAAGGGCTAGTATAATTCCTTATCTTTATCATGATATTCTTGAAACAAGACCAAACATTCTTCTCGATTCTTGTTTTCTAAATCCAATACTTGTATGTCTTTCAAATCCCCTTTGATAAAATCATACATAAAATCATCTCTAAACCCAATCTGTGCTGCGTCTTTGGCATTACATCCGTAATAGACTTTTTTGATGTTTGACCACATAATCGCACTTAAGCACATGGGACATGGAAAACAAGTGGTATACAAGACACAATTTGATAGATCATGTGTTCCTTTATTCTTACAAGCCAAACGAATGGCATTCACTTCTGCGTGAGCGGTAGGATCATGATCTCGCAAAACCGAGTTCGAAGAAACAGCGATTAAATCGCCGAATTCATCTATAATCGCTGCCCCAAATGGACCACCAATGTTTTCATTCATGGTGGTTCTTGCTTTTTGTATGGCGAGTGCCATAATCTCAAGGGATTGATCAATTTGTTTCATATTTGGCCAACTTTCGTAAAAATTTGATGAAAGCACTTTCAAAGTATGCCTATTATACAAAAAAAAGTATAAATATACAATTTCATGGCTTAAATTTATCTCGATTTTGTCATATAATAAGGAACGTATCTAAGAAATGTGGTGAAATAGGTGACATTTCAAACAAAAGAAGTAGTGGTCGTTCCTTATCAAGACATCTGGAAAGAGCAATTTCACTTCTTAGCATTGATGCTTTCTAGTATTGTAAAACCATATGCTCAAGCCATTGAACACGTCGGGTCTACATCCATTGTTGGATGCTTTGCTAAGCCGATTATTGATGTTGATATCATTGTGCGCCAGTTTCATTTTGACTCTATAAAAAATGTCATAGAAGACCAGGGGTATGTTTTTCGAGGTGACTTAGGTATTCCACAGCGTTATGCATTCTCTGGACCTGATGTCGGCTTTAAATACCACTTGTATGTTTGTATAGATGAAGCACCGAGTTTAAAAGAACACTTATTGCTTCGTAATTATTTATTGACCCATGAACTTGCTAGCGATGCTTACAGTACTCTAAAGCAACAATTAGCTACAACTTATCGCTTTGATATTGACTCATATATCGATGGAAAATCGGCGTTCATTCAAGACACTTTAATAGAAGCAAGAAAACACTCTCCAATCAATCGACCGATGATGGAACGTGATATTGTTGAAGTTCGTGATTTAATGAAAAAATATCCTCACATTGGTGTAAGGTATGCTGATTCACTTGAAGAATTTCTTCAGTATCCATTTCCAAGTCCTTGGGTGATTGAACAAGATAATAGAGTACTTGCAGTAGCGTTTCTAGACACTACTCATGACAATCAAGTAGTTCTTCAAGGCTTGTTAGTAGACAACAATTGTCAAAAGTTTTGGATTGATGAACTGCACAAAAAGATTCAAGAACAAGCATTGATATTTCATATGAAGATTTAACCAACGATTGGAATCAAATCAATACGCGAACAATACAATACATTTAGGCTGGGACATGAATATGACAAAAGAAGAGTTAATCGCTGCATTAAAAGAACGAAACATTGATCAAACTGAAAATGGTTTTTTTACCATTTTTGATTCAAGCTTTGACTTAACCGATGAGGTCCTGGAGTTGATTTATTCCACCGTTCCTCACTCTGTTGAAAATCGCTATGATCAAGCAATGAAAGATTTTGATTTTTATCGAAAACTTCCCCACCGATTGCTTGCATATCTGCATCAAAACAAATTGATTGGGTTGATTGGATATGCAAAGAACAAGCAAGAAGGTGTTTATTCCATTATTCCTTTGATTATTCAAGAAGAACATAGATTCAAAGGCTATGCTCAATTGTTCCTAGATTACATAGAACAACTCTTGCTTTCACAAGGAGCGATCAAACTTCAAGCAGTGCTTGCTATTCCACTCACGATGGAAGCATCCCTCGCTACTGAAGTAATTCCTTTCTTACGAAATGGCTACTTAATTACATACATTGAAAAATTGGTTGAAGATGGAATCCAAGTAATCAGTGTAGAAAAACATCTTTCCTTTGTTGATCCGATATTCAATAACCATTAGCCCACATTCATGATATGATCCCCATAAAGTAGACAGTAGAAATAACGAAAGTTATAGACTGGATACGAAATGGGGGTCTTTTACTTACCAGTCAGAGGATATGAGATTGACATCGACAATGAAACTAAACCGATACGTTTAATTCAATTGTAGACAACTTCTTGAAGTTGTCAAGTGATGATGTGTGATTGAGAATGATACCTTTACATGATTTTATGAGATTACCTGTCTATCAATAAGTTGTAATAAACTCAAGTTTTAATAGGTCTAAATCCTTTATTCTTTAAATCAAACCACTGATTGGTAAAAAATCCAATTGGTGGTTTTTTATTTCGTCCAATATGAATGCGCTTACGTAAATGTAACCCGTACCATATTAAATCGTATTTTGTTTTATTGTGCTAATATTCTACATATGATATAGTCGTAATGGGTATTACTACTAATAGTAAATCAATCAAATGTATGTAGGAAGGTGTTTTCATGATTAAAACATTGCAAGATATTGGTTTTTCATTAAATGAAGCGAAAGTGTATTTAGCGCTCTTAAAAACCGAACCACTGAATGGATATGAAATTGCTCAAGAGGCTAAAGTTTCTCGAACAATGATTTATGATGTGTTGTCCCGGCTTGTCTCAAAGAATGTCGTATCAGTATTGGATGGTGACATCAAACGATATGTTGCAGTTCCTTACGAATATGTACTACAACAATACGAGATACTCCAAAAGGACCGAATTTCAAAGCTAAAAGAACTATTTCAGAATTATGTTTCAGAATCGACTCAAAAGCACTATGTCCTCAATATTGAAACCCATCAAGAGTTGATTGACAAGATCCAACTTGGAATTCGCAATGCAAAAAAAGAAATTGCATTGTCCATATGGAATCAAGAAATTTCGCTTCTAAAAGATGATTTGATGGACGCTGCAGCTCGCGGGGTTCGGATTGATATCTTCTCGTTTTCGAAAATTCCGTTTGTAGTGGGCTATCAACATTGCTATGAAGTTCCTGACATTGACCGAATCTTTTTTAATCGTCGCGCCATTGTGGTGGTCGATCGTGTTACGTTATTTTCTGGGGAATGGACGAAATCAATGAGTTCAGTTTGTGTTATGACACAAAATGTCACGCTCGTCAACTTAGCGCTTGACCAAATGATTCTCGATGGTATGCTCTTTTATGCACTTAAGAATAAAGGTGGTTTTGTCCCAGGTATGAGTGCAGCACAGTATCAAGAATGCGTCTATCGATATTATAAAGAGATAAATTTACAAGAAGAAATGTCAAAATTTGAACAAAAATAATGTTTTCTAGGAGGAAGTTTTTCATGCAGAAGAGTAAAAATCCCTTGGTTCGTCGTTTATTTAGTTTGTTTACTTTGTTTTCGTTTGTTGTCTTAATCGCTTTCCCATTGATAGCGTGCTCGACAACAACCTTAACTTCAACAAATACAACAAATATCTCTCAAACTACTTCAGGGGCATCAACAACAAACTCAACAACAAACTCAACAAATTCAACAACAACAACTCAACAAAAGGATGTATTTCATTCGATTGCTTTCTTTTTAAATGGGGGAATCGGGGCACAACCCTCAGTACAAGTAGTCAAACATGGAAACAAGGCTCAAATGCCTTTAACCAATCCAACCAAAGAGGGGCACTTATTTATTGGTTGGTTCTTGGATTCAGAAGCCTCACAACGATTTGACTTTAATCAAACTATTACTTCAACCGTACTTTTATATGCGGGATTTGAAGTTGAAGATGAAGATTATGATTTGTCTTTATCTGAATGGAGTCAACCAGGATTTTTGTATATCCATTATCGACGATTTGTAAACACTGAGCAAGATTATGCAGACTGGAGTATTTGGTTATGGCCGTGGCTTGGAGATGGTGTTGCAATTGAATGGTCACGTTTTGATCAAAGTGGTGCGATTGCTGCGATTGATTTAACACAAGTGTATACCAATGGTGGACCATTAGGAAATCGGACGGTCGATTTTCGAGATGTGAACCGAGTTGGGTTTTTAGTAGTTTTTAAACCATCGAAACTTGGAACTGGTATGTGGCAAAGTGATGGTGGTGCTGATACATTCATTGATAATCTATATACAAATGTTCGTGAGGACGGAAGCATCCATCTTTTCTTATTCCAAAATGCTGTTCACGATTATAAATTTGGATACGATAAATCCACAGAAACATTAGTCGACCCTTATGATGGTCTCGCTCCAGGTGCTGCTGTGAGTATCAAAAATGTGAATAGCTCATTGAACTATTATCCAAAAGCTCCCACTTCTCTTGATTTCTTTCAAAACGTAGGAGTAGGATATTCCATCCAAGTCAGTTCATTTGCTGATTCTAATGGGGATGGATTAGGTGATTTAAAAGGGATAACCAATAATTTGGATTATCTCGCTTATGATTTAAATGTAAAAGTTTTATGGCTCACACCCTTCTTATTGTCCGACTCCTATCACGGATATGATGTGATTGATTATTATACGATAGATCCAAAATTTGGAACGATGGAAGATTTTCAGGAGTTAGTTTTCGAAGCTCATAAGCGGGGGATGAGAATCCTCATGGATTTTGTGGTTAATCATACTTCTGCGAATAATTCATGGTTTAAAAAATCCACACAGCTAGACCCAGAATATCGAAATTTCTATCATTGGGGTTATGGGTCAGAGTTTGCATCCAAATCTCATTGGTACCAATACTCCACGACAGGGTATTACTATTATGGAAAATTCTCTAGTTCAATGCCAGAACTAAACTTTGATTATCAAGGCACCCGTGATGCTGTGGTTGATGTTGCATTATATTGGATGAGTTTTGGGCTGGATGGTTTCCGTGTTGACGCTGTCAAACACTTCTACAATGAAGGGGAATATGACATTCAAACAAGAGGAGAAAACGACATCCTCCATATGGAACCGGGCTGGAGTCGAAATGCGACGAAGAACATCAACGTCTTCATGGAGTTGAATGCTCGCATTAAAGCGGTATTTCCAAACGCCTTCTTGATTGGAGAAAACTTTGATGGAAACCCAGCAAACTTAGGACCATATTATGCTGGAATGGACTCTCAGTTTAACTTCAACTTATACTTTGAGTTGGTTCAAACCGGACTATATCGTGCAAACAATGCAAATACACTCGCAAGAGTTTATGGGTTTAATAACAACGCGGCTCGTTTATATCGAGG
>JAUXXX010000049.1 GCA_030684695.1 bacterium | reverse complement strand
TCACTATATTTAGTCGAAGGTATGTTGATAGATAAACCACTTATGGTATGCCCATTTCCTTCCAAAATGCCATTAAAGGTACCAAATGCTGAGTGAGTGGTTCCTGAATCATAAGGGAGAGGAGCCATCAAATGGTAAGTTCCAGTTATTTCAGTTTTTCCTGAAAATAATGATACAATATCTGCAAAAGTATAGATAAAGTAAGCATCAAGGATTGTAATCTCAAGAAGATTGCTTTCTACCCCGTTTACTACAACATAAAACTTTATTGATTTTTTACCGTATGATATCTGATTTACTGTGACTAACCCTTCAGAAGAAAGAGAAACATTGATAGAATCAGCTGTATTGGCTAGTCTATATTCTACTGATCGAATTGGAACATTGTTTGGATATGCTGTGAACTGGAGTTGTATCGATTGCCCAGGTAGTAAATCAGTCATTATTGAGTTAGTGTATAACTCAACTTTGCTTGTAGCAATGATAAATATAGTCAAAGTAGAAGAAATAACACCATAATTGGTTGTAATAGAGATTTTGACCATAACTTGGTCGAGTGTCGATAGATTACTTATATTCAATGTTCCATTTGGAGCAATTGAAACTCCATTACTCATTCCTTCAATTGACCAACTGAAATTTTTAACTGTCGTTCCTTCCGAAGTTACAAATTTCAACATAATCGAACTACCTGGAGATAAGACAATTTGGTTTCTATCAGGATACTGTAGCTCATCGACCGGTAAAATATCAACCATTTCAGCGATGGTATCTATGACAGTTATAACATAGTCATCACTAAACACACCATCTACTTCAGCACGTAGTATGATTTCTGCTCCGATGATTGCGTTGCTATTAATCTTCAGTAAACCACCTTGAGATAGTTCAATATATTGGCTTCCGCTAATAATATGATAAGCAAGAAATTGTGCAGACTGATAGGTTGCATTTCGTGGGTTAACTTGAACAAATAATTGTGCCTCGAGACCGGGTGACATTGAAGTAGTCCCTCTGTTGTTCGAAATTTCCACTGAAGAAACGGGTATTTTTTGAATTGTGATGGATAATTCTATTGACTCAACTCCATCAGCTTTCGCCACAACTACTACGGTTCTTCCATTTGCATTCGGTGCATTAGATATTTTCAAAATATAACCTACTACCTTACCGCTTGTTGGGTGGATACGCTCGATGATCTCGGCATAGGATAGTCCGATTTTTATCTCAAAGGTCAGATTTTTGTAAGAGGCGTTGGATGGGGTAACTGTAGCTTCTAGGTCAATTTCTGCTCCAGGGGGGGCTGTATTAATTGATTGTGTGTTTACAGTCCAGCCTACACTACTTACAGGGACTTTAACGATTCTAAATGTAAGAATTGATTCCTCATTTCCGGATTTAGCGATAATCGAGACTTCTTTACCGATATGAGAGAGGTTATCTGACACTTGCAAGTAATACTTATGATTGAACTTGTCTTCACCCCGTACAGTAGAAATCTTTGCTATTGTGTTACCATCTGAGTCTTTCAAAATAGATTCATGAAAGTTTTGGACCTGTGCTCCTTGTATCATATATGTGACAGGGAATAAGATTGCTTCATTGGGATACTTTGTTGCGTTCAGTAACACGTTTGATGATCCAAGTTGTAATTGTGAGAAGCGATGTTGTTCTTGAAAGTATAAGTTTTCAACAGGAATGGGCTCTAATATTTTCGCATAATATTCTGATGAAGAGCCAATCTTTGCAAGACTTCCATCTGATAAGTGAGACACTTTATACGATATTGGCACACCAATTGTTTTTTTTGGGTCATACTTTGAGTTTAGTGCAGCCAATGCCTCAGAAATAGAAGAAGCAGATAGGACCGCTTGATTGTCTTCAATACTACCGCCTAAAACAAAGTAATTTAGCTCCATTGATTCATCTTCATTATCAATCTCGAGTTCAGCACTAACGCCTACCTCTGCTGGCCCTTTATTGACTTTTACTTTTAATTTATTCTCGATTTCTTGCATACTATAGTCTGTCTTTATGGTAATAATAACAATTCTTCCGTATGAAACTGAACTGACGTATGCAGGAACATCACCAGTTTTTATTGCAGCTTGAATTCTCGCTTTTGTTTCGTTGGCAGCAAAAAAACCCGTTGCGCCTTGAGCAATTGGATAGTCTGCCTCGATAGTATAATAGACTTGTTTTAAGACTAAGACAGCATAAGTTTTCCGTTTTTGATTTTCGAATTCGAATTGATTTTTAACAGATACAACAGGTTGAACTTTTACAGACACACCAAGAGCAATACTTAACTCGTCTGCTGACTTGATTTCTGTCAATGTGGTTGACAAATTAAATGGTAGTTGAGCTCCTTCTTGTAACACACCTTTCATCATGTCGTTTATTGCTGTTCTAACCTCTGAAAGTGTTCCATTTTGAATGTTCTTTGTTGAGTAATCAATTCCTGAGGCGCCTTCCAAACCAGAAGAAATTACATAAGGAGCCCTACGAACTCCAACAATTGGGACTAAGACATCAGATTGATCGGGTGTTGCTATTTTTACCAGCGAACCTGGGAAAATGTAATTACTATTTGCTCCCCAAAATGTGATATCTGCGATTCCAGCATCAGTTGTGATTTTTTGATAGCTAGCACGATAACCAAGTGGTACGTCGGTTATGATTCCTCCAAGATTACTTGCTTCTTCTTCGCCAACACTTCTTACTCGTCGAGCTCTAGTTAAATCAGTAGAAAATGAATCATAGACTGCGTTTTGTTTTAATCCAGACACATAATCATTAATTTCGATTAACTCAGGATTCTCAGGTGTTTGTGTTGTAAGAGAACTAGGTAAGCTTGTGGAAACAGTTGTTTGTTGTATAGTAGTGTTGTCAGTTGTAGATGAAAAAGTACAAGCTGCAAAAGTAAATGAGAAACCGAGCAAGAGCATCAAGAGTAGAATACGTCTAAACATTTTTAACCCTCCAATTATTATTCATTTTTAAATTCATTCTAACATGTTTAGAAAATAAGGCAAGTCGCTTAAAGAAAAAATAAAACATTAATTATTCAAATGATTAA
The DNA here is from genome assembly GCA_030684695.1 of bacterium. GTDB lineage: Bacteria > Bacillota_I > Bacilli_A > Izemoplasmatales > Hujiaoplasmataceae > JAUXXX01. The sequence goes on along the minus strand of JAUXXX010000049.1, from coordinate 13,676 downwards.
TAAGTGGGACTATTTAAGATGGTATATGACAAGAACGGTTGGAAGGAATGAAAACATGATGTCAGTCTTTTGAACCTTTAGGGGTTGAATGATTGGTTTTCATAATAATGTTTACTTGGTAAATGACCAATTACCACCAATCTGCCTATTTTTTCAGAATCGCTATACAATAAATGAAATCATCAAGTTGATTTGTTTCTTAACAGTTTGTAGCAAAATAAGTGATGTTGCCAAATATCAACAGATGACATTATGACTATACAGCACCTTGGGATGACAAGACACTTTTTATTAGTGTCATAAAATGAATAGGTTGATGTTATGTTGTCGATGTTAAAATATTGTTCCAAAAATAACATTGATTCATTACTTGATCCTCTAAATTTATGCAGATTCGCAATAAGTTGCGAATTTATCGCCCGTTCATATTGTATACTCTTATGATGTGTGATATTGTAAAATATGTATAAAATAGAAAGGTAAAGCGATTATATGGATATCAGTTACAAAAAACTGTGGATTATTCTTATTGAAAGAGATATTTCTCCGTCAGATTTACGAAAAGACTTAAACATTGCAACTGGCACTATGACAAAACTGAGAAGAAATGAAGAAGTTGCTTTGTCTGTCATCATCAGAATATGCGAATATTTGAGCTGTAATATTGGTGATATCTGTGATGTGGTTTTAAATGAAATTAAGAATAGTGAGGGTTAGCAATGTTTTGTTCAAAATGTGGTAGCAAAAACGTCAACGATTCAGTATTTTGTAATAAGTGTGGAACAAAAATAGAAACGAATCATTCGGACAAAATGAATACGGATGTGAGAAGTGAAGAAAAGAATAGTAGAAAAATTGTTTATAAGGGTGAAGTCCATAAGTGTCCTAACTGCGGTGAGAATTTAAAATCGTTTGAAGCAATTTGTCCAAGTTGTGGATGTGAAATTAGGACTTCAAGTTCATCGAATACACTTGTAAGTTTTATTCGAGAACTTCAATCATTAGAATCTAAAAAAGTGATTAAGGGTAAAGGAAAGCAATTAGTAGAGTCATTAGGCTTTGGTACTTCTATAGATGTTGACAAGCAGAAAATTAATTTGATTAGGAATTTTATCGTTCCCAGTAATACTGAGGATTTATTCGAGTTTCTAATTTTTGCTAGTTCAAATATCAATATAGATTTAGCTATGGAGGACTTTTCTAATTTTGATTCAGCTAGTGAAGATGAAATTAACTCTATAAAAGCAATCAATGACACTTGGATGGAAAAAGCGAAACAAGTATATCAAAAACTGCAAATTACATCGAAAGCACACCCAAAATTTTCTAGTGTAGAGGCCATATATTTAGATAAAATCAATGGTATAAAAGTTTCAAAAGTAAATGAGATTAATAAGAAAAAAAGAAGGCTATTTTTTTACAGCCTTGGTTTCGTAGTTATTCTCATTATTTCAGTGATAATTTGGCCATATGTTCTTAAATTTATGGACCCAGAGCTTATTGTACCGGTTTCTTCTTCTGGATATATAGGTAGAAACTATGAAGATGTAATATTAGAATTAGAAGATCTTGGATTCGTTAATTTGGTTATAAATGAGATTGAAATGTCTGCAAGTGACAGTTCAAAAACTCATGGCACCATTGTTCAGATGTCTTTTCAAGGACTCTCAAGTTTTGAAGCTGAGACCAAAATTCGATCTCGCACAAGAATTGAAATAACATATTATGTTATAAAACATACAATCAGTGTTCAAGTCGAGTTCGAACCTAACTGGCTGTTCAATAAATACGATGTTAATATGATGGTTAATGGGGCAAAAAAAGGAACCATAGTGCATGGTAAAAATACTAATCTTACGTTTCGAATTAGGGCTGGGAAAAATGTGATTACATTTGCTAATACGGAGGATTCTAACGTCAATGGTTCAGTCAACATTATGGTAGATGGTGATTTGAATGTAACATACAGAATTACTGCGTTAAAAGACAACGTAACTATAGAAAAAGTGCCATCACTAACGGAAACATTTATTCCTAACCCGAGTATCATAATGAATGATCATAGATTAGTTATGTATTTTTATAATAGGAGGATTGTCGGTCATGGGTATTTTTAGAAAAAATAAAAAGGGTGGATTTAGCGATGTTATCCGCTGCGATGAAGCTAATTACTTAGTGTGGAAATGGCATCCCAGTAAATATGAGCAAGGTGTTTTAAAAAGAGAAACAGCGATTAGAACTAATTCTGTTCTTAGAGTAAAAACAGGTGAGGTAGCAGTATTTGTTTATAAGCAAAAGAATGGTAATAATGAAGACTATATTGTTGGTCCTTATGATGAAAAACTAAAGACGAAGAACTTTCCTATTTTGTCTTCCATCATTGGATTATGGTATGAAGGTGATACACCATTTCAAGCTGAGGTATTTTTCATTAATACTGCAGAATCTATCCAAATTAGGTTTGGAATTCCATACTTTGATGTTGTCGATCCCAGATTTCCAGACTTTCAAGTTCCAGTTGCTGTTAGAGGGACATTAACATTTAAGATTAAAGATTATCAGACATTTACCAAGCAGCATCAATTAATCAGTTTTAGTGTAGAAGATCTTAAGAATAAGATTAATGCTGCTGTTTCTCGCCATGTTAAAGAGGCTGTTACTAACGCACCAGCTGAACATAATATTCCAGTTATCGCCATTGAATCTAAAATTGATCTAATTAGTGAAAAAGTCGAGATATATGTTAAAGATCGATTATCTGATCTTTTTGGTATTTTTGTGACAGGCTTTGACATTAGTGCGATTGAAGTAGACAAAGATAACCAAGCTTATCTAGAACTTAAAAGAGTCACTAAAGAAATTACAGCAAAGAAAGTTGAAACTGATCTTCTTAATTATCAAGAACATCTACGAATGAGAAGAGAAGAAGGTCAATATGCAGAGCGTATGACAACTAGACAAACCAATATCGGGGCGTATCAAACGGAAGTTAGCGGTGAAGTTGGTATTGCTGGAGCAGAAGCTTTAGGTAAAATGGGAGAAAAAGGCGCAGGGAATATCAATCTTGGCGGTCAAGGTGCGGGATTTAATCCTGTGACAATGATGGCTGGGATGGCATTAGGTTCTGCAGTTGGAAAAAGTATTGCTGGAAGTTTAGATAAAACAATCAATCAATTCGAAGTCAGGCAAGGTGTACCACCATCAATACCTGTCACTAGATTTTATGTTGCCAAAGATGGAAATCCTATAGGTCCATTTGACATTGCTACATTAAAAACTATGATTACTTCTGGAAATTTAAATCCTGACAGTTTAGTGTGGAAAGATGGAATGCCAGAATGGCAAAAAGCAAGCTCCCAAAACGAGTTTACTGGATTATTTCCACCAAAGTTATAAGATGCATTGTGTAGGGTATTATCATTAATTATGTTCAACCGTTCATTTAATGGAGAGAGAACCATCAATTTTGATGGTCTTTTTTTTGGCCTAATTCGGTGTAAAATCAAACTCAGTAGATGTTGAGCATCTTAGAAATTCATTAAGATGTTGTTAGATATTATAAATGATTGTAATTTTGTAAGATGGGTACTTTAGTAAGGTTCTAAAAACCGTTTCAGACACGTAGAAAATATCAAGCAAATGAAATAAAAAAACAGCCTGATGGCTGTTTTAAGGAGTGTTTGTGTCAGGGACAAATATCAATATGTACTCTGTTGATAAGGGGCTTTCAATAAATCCAGCTTGCATACAGCGAAGTCGGATTTTATTGATATCAGCTTGGTTCATCCTCATATCTACAATGACATAGTCGATTTGTTGATCAGCGTTTAGTATATTGTAATAATCATAATCATATAAATAATATCTATTTGCAAGAAGGGGAGTCAAGAAAGTTGTTGCGACTACCGACTTCTCTCTTGGTATGCTTTCTAGTGTCAATCTCATGGAATCAAACTTGGCAGGGTCTGATTGATATATTCTATAACCTAATTCAGAACTAATGAGATAACTGGTACCGAACGAAAAAGAAACCGCCATGCCAATGAGACCCAAGAGGTGCAGGGGTTTGAATTTACAAAACACTCTATCAAACATTGGCTTTTCACGGTTATCTTTTTCAGCAAGTAGTGCCATGAATAATAGTAGTGACCCGCTACCGTAGAAGTATTGAAAACCAAATTGATGTTGGTACGAATAGTTACTTGCAAAATTCATGATGATGATTGGTACAGCCAATATCAACACGGTTTTGTTTCGGACAAATAATGGCAAAAAACCAACAGAAGCAAGCAAAATGATCATGGTCGCCATCTTTGAAGGAGAAAAGAAAGTAGCGAAAAAATAAGCAGGGTCTTGAAATACACTCAAGAGTATCCCAATGAGTCCGTGGTCACTATAGCCATTGATATTGTTGTATCGCCAAAACATCGCTCCATCGCCAGAAGTATTCAGATAATTAGTTACGATCAGAAAATATCCAAGGGATGCAAAAGTAAGGATGAGCCCGTGTATAACATTTTTACGTTTGTAGGTAGATGATTTACCTGAAAACAACTCGCAAACGGCAAAGTATAATCCAATGAATACCAAATACAAACCAGCATCCTCTTTGACAATCAACGTAAGAACTCCGAAGATAAAGAAGGGAATCGTTTTTTGCTTGATGCCGAAGTAAATAACAGACAAAAGCAAAGGAACTAAGAAACAATTTTCATGGAGGTGATATAGGCTGCTAGAGATGATGGCCGGACTAGCAATATACATGATCATGAAAAGCATTTGCATAAACTTTCCTGTTTTTAACTCCTTCATGATGAAGTATAGCGGAATCACTCCACTGGCCGCAATCAACACTTGAAGGACTTGTAATGTCTCCGGATAAGGAAAGATGATAAACACAGGTAACATTACATAATAGATTGGAGAGAAATGCACTGCCAAATGTGACATTTCGACACTTCGTTCTAGTGTAGTAACCATTCCTTGCATGTTTTTCATATTAAAAAACATTTGGGTGAATATACCAAAGTCATAGGTTGCGGTGTTTATACTTTTGACATGATAAACCATGAAAAAAGAAAACACTACTACTTGAGCCACCAAAAGTATCACTGGTAAAATAGTCCCTACGATTGGTACAACCCTGTTTTGGCTGATATCAAGTTTCTTGATGATTGTAAACAATGTATAAAGAAGAGCAGAACCACCAAATACATACAGTCCGATTTTCCAAATTTGTATAGAGTTTTCGTTAAAAATTGGCATTTCGCTGATGGAGGAAGCATTTTGTCCAGTATATGGTAGATACAATTGATTACTCTTGACGAATATCCAAGTGAATAGTAAAACAAAAATCAGGAGATTTAAACCAATGAAGAACAACCTTATAATCAACTTTGACGTAGATAATTGACTGACTTTGATTTGCGACGCTATCACTACTACAGAAAACATGGCGGGAATTGCAAACAAGAATGCACCGATTACAAGCGATACAACAGGTGACTTAATGGCAAAGACAAACAAGAACACAATCCAAAAAAGGGATGTGGTCAAGGTGATTGTTTCTTTACTGGCTCTCATTTGAACAAGGAATGTGATGATTGACAAAGTGAAGAACCCAGGAATCAATAAGACAAGTTCACGCATTTCTATGAGGTTGATGTTGTAATAGGTTCTTGATTCAGGGAAGATGATGATACCAATTGCTGCAATGATGAAAAAAGCAATCATGAGCGAACTTATAAAATTGAATCCTTGCTTCCAAGACTTACTTACCATATCTACCTCGATTAATACTGACAATATGCCATACAGCGAGGTAATTATACCATTAATGAATCATTTTGGCAATTATTAGTCGGATTGTATATGGGGTTTTGAAGAGTCACGTCTGTTGTAATTCATCGGTTTTCGAAGATGTATATTAAAAATTACTTGTCCTAACAGCAGAAATGATGTTTGATCTTCAAACGAGGAAAGTCATTGATTATTAAGATTAATTTGTGGGTTAAACAGCGACATTGATTATTCGTCGATTGTAAAAATGTATCATGTAGAAGAATCCATGAAGCAAAAATTACACCTTAGTGGTATTTTAAAAAGTTTATTATACATCCTGTTTATCATGTTATAAAGAATTGATTCCATTTTAACGTTAAAATGGAAACAATAAACGATTATCCACAAATCAAATAGCGTCAACTCTTGATTTGTCTTTTATCATGATATAATAACTTTAAATAGTACAAGAAAGAGGCGATACCATGGGTTCTTTCAAGCAAACCATTCGTCGGACAAAAAACTACATCTTCATCAAAACTTATAAACATCCTTTGACATTTGTCATTGTGCTCATGGTATTAATCAATCTTGTTATTTTGGCCATAGCTGCGATTATTGCACTGGGCATTGATGACACCTATTCAAGTTTTTTTGATGCATTCTTCAATGGTAGTCTGAAATGGATGCTCTCACCTAATGCTATTTTAAACATCACGGATCCAAGAATGTTAGCTTTAGCAGTCACCATCTTGGTAATCGGCTTGATTCTTTTTTCTGGGACCATCATTGCATTGACAACCAATGCGATAAAAGAATATTTTCAATCCAAGAAAGACAATGCTGGAAAAATCGATTTGGACAATCACATTGTCATCTTGAACTGGAACTCAAAAGTACCCGAACTAGTCTCCGACTTGCTTTATTTAGATACAAAAATAATGACCATTATGATCATCACAATGTTTGAAAAATCGCAAGCAGAAGCACTGATTCTCAATGCGCTCAAAAGAGAAAAGAAAAACAAAGAGATGGCGAGTCTCAATGTGCTTGTTAAACAAGCAGACCCCTTGCTCCTTGCAAATCTACGTGATATTTCCATCCAAAACGCCAAAGCAATCATTATTATGAATAAAGAAGGTTATCGAGATTTAAATGTCATTAAGAATGTGTTAACACTTGGTCAAATAGAGTTTCAAAATCATCCACATATTGTGGTTGAAATTGCTAATGCACAAAGCGATGAAAAGCTTCGTACTTTGTCCAAAGCGGTAAAAGATTTGAGTGAACACACGATCTTGCCGGTATGTTTTGATCAACGACTGGGTCAAATCATCGCACAGACACTCATCGAAGAACGCCTCGAAACACTCTATCATTCCCTATTTTCATTTGAAGGTTCCGAAATATACCGGATCGAAGGAATGTCCTTTGAACAGGTTCTTTATCAACACACCCACGCAATCCCAGTAATGTCGTTTGGAAACGACACCTTCGCTCTATCTTTGAGCAAAGAAACAGCTGTAAAAAAATCAACTAATTCGCCCGTTACAGGCATTCCCTTAGATTTTCAAATCCCTCCTGTAAACTCGAGTTTTGAAGTCGTTATCATCGGAAGAAACAACAAACTTCATTACATTGAAGAAGTGTTTCATCATTATGAAGCCATTTCTGAATCGCATTTTCAATTGAGCTCTTATGAACATTCTCAGTTAGAGGAAGCGACTATTCGATTAAATGAATCGAAGAAACCAACCAAAGTTTTACTACTGAGCGGTGAAGTGAAAGACTCTACTGATTTGGATGAAGATATTTTTGAAAGCCTAATTTATTTAGAAACACATTTGAATAATCCTCTTGTTTCTATCGTCGTTGAACTCTTAAACCCCAAACACGATGCCATGATTCAAGGGTTCCGAATCAAACATACCATCATTTCAAATAAAATTATTTCGCTACTACTTTCTAAGTTAGCATTTGATGTCGATACCGAACATTTTTATCATCAATTACTGACCATTGATTCCACTCAACAGGTTGACTTGCAGTCCGTTGTTATTCACCAAGCAAGTAAGGTCATCCACACCAAGTTTCCACTTACCTTTGAATCCATCAAAACATTCGTGATCTCTTTACATCAATCTAGTCAACAACAATACGTTGTTCTTGGGTATTTTCGTAATCAGGAACTTCACATCTTTGAAGGAGATTTATCCAACTCCCCATTTCAACTCTTTTCCACAGATGACCTTGTGTTGATGCGTGTAAACGAAAATTAGTTGAAAATCAATAATCAATCGTTCAGCGCTTTGCTACTGATTTAAAATGCCACTTGATGAAACAACTCCATCCATCATTTCAACACAAAAAGAATCCTCACTTCATAGAAAATACATCAAGTACTTTCTTGTATTTTGTCTTAAAATGAGGATTTTATTATTTTGACAATGGTTTTATGACTAGTGAAGTTTCTTTACTTGTTTTTGAGAAAAGTAGATGGTTAAATACATGAAACCCATCATAACAGCAATAAAGGATGAAAAGACAAGAAGATATAACAAAACATGGACATCTTGTAAAGACACTAAAAAATCAACGGGTGGTGTGAATAAAAACAATTCATCCGATCCACCAAATCGGTAGGTTGCGTATCCAGAGATGATAGCAAATAACACTAAATAAAGACTAGACCGAATAAAGTCTTTCTTTTTGGGAGTGAAACCCAAGACTTTATACCCATACACTGCCAACCAAGCAATCATGGCATGGGCCCCAAAGAAGGTCCATCCATTCCATCGATCAAGTCCCCATGGAGTGTCAAAAAATAAAAATGATAACAAGGAGCCAAACGCATAAAAATAGCCAATTACAAAAACTTTTTCTTTCTTACAAGCAACCGCATAGGTGAGGGAATACAGTGCAACTGCACAAAGAGGCATTCGTAACAAGGAAGTAGTCAGTATTCGACTTTCGAATACGTTCCATTCAAATAGCACCACTAGAAGCAAGATAAAATAACGTATCCATTTTTCATAGGGTCGATTTTTGATTCTAGGTAGAAATACCCACAATAAAACAATAGATGCAAGGAAGCCAACAATCAAAAGAATATGTGCCAATCCAAACCACTCCAGAGATTGACCAAGTTCGTTACTAAAAAAATCACTCACATTTTCACCTTCTTGAACACGATTATATCACTGAAGACTCCTTCGTTCAATCACTTCTTTTGAGTCTTCTTTATATGATGGAGAATATAAAAGGATACACAAAGAAAAAACAGTATTAGTACGTATAAAAATACGGTACTAGCTAATACATCAATGATCATGCCAGCAATTGAAGTACCTAGAAGAGATCCAACTCCATAGGCAGTGAACATGATTCCATACTTCCTCGAGTATTGCTTGACTCCATAAAATTCTTTGATGGTAGAAGGAACAATGGCCAACCACGCTCCTAAATTAAACCAAAACAACCCAAATGAAATGACATATAAATAGACATGTTGTCCTTGATTTACCAAGCCAATGACCGAAGCAACGACTAATAGGGAAAGACTACATACGACAGAAAAGTAAAAACCATACTTATCCATCAACTTACCAAATATGGGACGAGCAATTCCATTCATGAGTGCAAAAAAAGATAGTGATAAGGTGACCTCGCGAGCTTCAAACCCATAATTGACAACCCCAATTTGATACGATAAGCCAATCATCATCAATCCAATGGTCGTCGCAATGACAAACATGGCATACACGCGTTTAAATGGTTTCATGACTTCACCCGTGAAGGGTTCTTTTGAAAGGGATTGAAACTCATGGTATTCCTTTAGAATGAATATATAGGACAAGGGCAATTGAATCACCACAAACAAGATGCCAAAGAATAGAAATGTGGTATGAAGCGATGTTTGTGAAATCAGTGCACTAGCAATTGGGGCAGTCAAAAGCGGAGACATACCAAATCCAAGTAAGATGATTCCAGTCATCAATCCACTCTTTTTGGGATAGAGTTTTTGAGCCATATAAATAGGAATTCCATACACCATTCCTACCCCGGTACCAATAAACACACCATAAGCGAGGGTAAAGACTAGAAAAGAGGTTGGTAAAGCAGAAATCAACCAACCAACAGAAATCAACAGCGTTCCAATGAAAACAAAAGAGCGTAATCGGCTTGGGTTGATAAATCTCCCGGAAATCATCATGGATAATGCATAAAAAAACAATGAAATCATATAGGGAATTCCACTGAGAAATGTTCCAATTTGATAATACTCTTCGATGTGATACCGAAAAATACTGTAAGAGTATACCGAACCCATCAATAGCATCATTACAAAACTTGATACAATCATTAGGATGTGTCTTTGTTTGTCCATGGAAGTATCCTTTCATACATTGTTCAATATATCGATATTGCTCATATTATATAACACAAGTATCAAATTGATTATTTAATTGTATCGTTTTTACAACAATTTTTATCCATTGCTAGACAATCTAATCTCAAATCATGAAGAGTTGATGGGTATCGAAAGTCAAATAATGACTATCCATGTAAGGTATCTAAGCAATTTTTACCAATAGTAGAAAAATCTCATTACTCTTATATGGTCTTTTCTTCGATTTTATAGTAAAATAGATAAGGTTATTTCCTTGTCAATTAGGAGGTGGAGTAAGCGATGAGTTCCATTCAATCTTATACAGCCGTTCCAACATCCATCATCAAAGATATCTATTTTGAATCGATGAACTATGTAGATCATCAAGAATCTTCCATTCAAGTCAGTGCTCCCCTCGCCACGTACGAAACCACCTTGTTTCATTCCGTTTCAAGAGGAGCCAAGTGTACGCGACACACCAAAAACTTAACAACCACGATTCTTCATGACTTGATGACTCGTTCGGTCTTATTTGAAACAAGCAATGCGCTTCAAGCACGAGAGCTGACCACCTATGTTCAGTCATCCATCGTAGAGTTCCAACAAGAAGTGGTATCCAAACAAAGTAAACATGCCATTCTTGACCAAATTCAAACCCACCAAGTTGGTAATTTGTTATACGTTCGATTTGCATTTCGTACAGGCAATGCCTCTGGCCATAATATGACCACCTTTGCAAGTGATGCCTTAGCTACTTATATCGTACAAAAACATCCTCGTGTGAAGTATTTATCGGTATCAGGTAACTTTTGTGTGGATAAAAAAGTAAGTGCAGTCAATTCAATATGGGGCCGAGGAAAAAGTGTAATCGCTGAAATGTGGATTTCCAGAGAAATTTGCACCAATATATTGCGCACAACTCCTGAAAAAATGGTAGAATTGAATATAAAAAAGAATTTCATTGGTTCGATCTCTTCGGGATCGATTATGAGTGCGAATGCTCACTATGCCAATATGTTGTTGGCATTCTATATCGCAACCGGACAAGACGGAGCGAACATTGTCGAAGGGTCTCAAGGCGTTACCCATTGCGAAGTCATCGATGATCAACTCTATTTTTCCGTCAGTATCCCCAATATTATCGTTGGGTCCATCGGACACGGAAAAAACCTCGAAGGTCCAAAAACACAATTAGAAAACATGGGTTGCATTGGTCCATATGGAGCACAGCGATGTGCACAGATCGCCGCTGCACTGGTCTTATGTGGTGAGCTTTCGTTGATGGCTGCCTTAACCAATCAATTTGAATTAACCAATAGTCACAGCATGATTGAGAGAGTGAGTAATACATGAAGGTAGGAATTGACAAAATGGGATTCTATGTCCCAAAATTTTACTTAGATATGGAAGATTTAGCACATGCTAGAGGTGTCGAAGTCGACAAGTATAAAATCGGCATTGGACAACATCAAACGGCGCTCCTATCTCCTTTAGAAGACATCGTTACCATGGCCATCGAAGCAGCTTACGATATCATTCAAGACGACAAAGATTGTATTGATACGATATTGCTCGCCACAGAATCGGCTGTAGACTTTTCAAAATCAGCGGGAAACTACGTGCATAAGATGTTAGGACTTGGGACTCACGTTCGTATCCTAGAAGTCAAACAAGCGTGCTACGCTGCGACAGGAGCTTTACAACTGGCTTGTGATTACGTACGTATTCAACCCGATAAGAAAGTCTTAGTATTATCGAGTGATGTCGCATGGTATGGCTTTGACACCCCGGGAGAAGCGACACAAGGAGCGGGAGCGATTGCGCTACTAGTATCCGTCAATCCACGTTTAGCAGAAGTTCACAAGGGAACGTTTGTAACAGAAGATTTAGCAGACTTCTACCGTCCTACCTACAGCGAAATACCCATCGTCGATGGAAAACTTTCCATCCGCTGTTACACATCGATGCTTCAACAAGTTGATCCTGGCATTGATTATGTATATACTTGTTTCCATTTACCATTTGCAAGCATGGCAGACAAAGCCAATAAAGCACTGCAAATTCCCTTATCAAAAGAAAAAGTGGATATTACGAAACGCTTTGGAATGATGATTGGAAATATTTACAATGGATCTTTATTCTTAAGTCTATTATCGGTCTTGGTGTATGCCAAAGAAGAACTGTCCAACCAAACCATTGGGATGTACTCCTATGGCTCGGGAGCGATTGGAGAATTCTTTAGCGTCACCATTCAGGATGGCTTTGAATCTGTGGTAAATAGAAGGCAACTGATTGAGAAGATTGAACATCGTCAAGCCGTATCTTTTTCTAGCTATGAAGAATTAATGACGCTGTTTGCATCCAAAGAGCGGCTCGAAAATTTCGTTCCAACGATGAAGTATTTGAGTGACTACAACCGCTTTGTGATAGCCAAAATTGATCGTGGAAACCGAATCTACCAAGCCCTATAAAAATGAAGACCCCAATTTGTCTAAATGACTTATTGGGGTCTTATATATTTGAGCAATTTTTACTGTTGTCGTTGATGTAAAAATGAAAGCAAGAGAGGATCGAATAGGAGGGGCTTTTTCGTCAAATCAGCGATGGTTTGACATTGTAAAATCACCATTAGATGTTTAATATCTGTTAAGAATTGCTTTGTCCGAAGAATGGCTTCTTCGAGCGGATATTCCACGACTACATCTAAGAAAAACCGGCTAAGTCCCACCATTTTAGCTCCAAGTGCCAAACACTTCACAACGTCGTAGGCGTTTCTTACGCCTCCGCTTGCTAAGACACAAACATCAAGATTTTTGGCTTCTAATAACGATTCCACGGTAGAAAATCCGTAATTTTCCAACCCTTGGATTCCACCTCCGGCTCGTTGATTTTCGATTTGAATGAAATTTGTGCCCCCTGTTCCGGAAACATCAATCGTATTTACTCCTACATTCACTAAGGAATGAATCGTCTCTTTACTCATTCCGAACCCTACTTCTTTGACAATCACCGGAACTTTTACGGTAGAAAGTATGGATTGAAGATTTTTTCCCCACTGGGTAAAGTCTTTGTCTCCTTCAGGCATCGCAATTTCTTGAGGAGCGTTTAGGTGCACTTGTAAAGCGTTGGCATGGAGGATATCAATGGCTTTTTGGGCACCCAAGGCATCGTAGGATAATCCAATGTTTGCGAAAATAAAACCTTGTGGATGATGTTTACGGAGTGTTTGGAACGATTCTTTTGTGGAAGGATCTTTGATGGCAGCCGAAAGTGAACCACTGGCAATGGCTAAGTCGCATGCTTGCGCTAACTTGGCAAGCAGTGTGTTGATTTCCAATGCTTTATTCGTTCCACCCGTCATCGCATTAATGTATACAGGCCATTTGAAACGATGATCAAATAAATCTACATGGCAATCAATCATATCAATGTTTAAAGAAGGCATGGAATAAGGTACAAACCGAACCAAATCAAAATGATTGGCAGCGGTTTGTTGAGATAGGGC
>JAUXXX010000043.1 GCA_030684695.1 bacterium | reverse complement strand
CAAGGATGGTGGCTCAGGCCGGGATCGAACCGGCGACACATGGATTTTCAGTCCATTGCTCTACCGACTGAGCTACCGAGCCATCCGTGGCGGTCCCGACGGGAATTGAACCCGCGATCTCCAGTGTGACAGACTGGCATGTTAACCACTACACCACAGGACCAAATGGTTGCGGGGGAAAGATTTGAACTTTCGACCTTTGGGTTATGAGCCCAACGAGCTACCAGGCTGCTCCACCCCGCGATATCACCTTTTACGGCTATTCTATAATATCAAATCAATGCACCTTTGTCAACACTTATTCTAGACGACGAAGATGTCACTTTTTTGAATAAAAAAATCTCGATTTTACTCGAGACTAAGTACCACATGGTGGAGGCTGACGGGATCGAACCGCCGACCCTCTGCTTGTAAGGCAGATGCTCTCCCGGCTGAGCTAAGCCTCCATATGGTGGAGAATAGCGGGATCGAACCGCTGACCTCCTGCTTGCAAGGCAGGTGCTCTCCCAGTTGAGCTAATTCCCCTAGTGGTACCCAAGGCCGGACTCGAACCGGCACGACATTACTGTCAATGGATTTTAAATCCATCGCGTCTACCTATTCCGCCACTCAGGCAAAACTTAATACACAAACTTGATGGTGACCCGCGGGCGATTCGAACGCCCGACCCTTTGATTAAAAGTCAAATGCTCTACCTACTGAGCTAGCGGGTCAAATGAGCTCTTTAGGTTAAAAATGAGCTAGTGAGATGAATGCTGGTGCCGATAGCAGGACTCGAACCAACAACCCACTGATTACGATTCAGTAGCTCTACCAATTGAGCTATATCGGCAAAGTATGGCGGAGAAAGAGGGATTCGAACCCCCGCGGCGCTCGCACGCCCTGTCGGTTTTCAAGACCGATCCCTTCAACCGGGCTTGGGTATTTCTCCATGCACATGATTGGTGGACCCGGTAGGACTCGAACCTACGACCAATCGGTTATGAGCCGATAGCTCTAACCAACTGAGCTACGGGTCCATTATTTGGTAGCGGCGGAGAGACTTGAACTCTCAACCTCACGGGTATGAACCGTACGCTCTAGCCAGTTGAGCTACACCGCCGATAATAATGGTGGAGAATAGCGGGATCGAACCGCTGACCTCCTGCTTGCAAGGCAGGTGCTCTCCCAGTTGAGCTAATTCCCCTAAAAAAATGGTGGGCCTAAATGGACTTGAACCATCGACCTCACGCTTATCAGGCGTGCGCTCTAAACCACCTGAGCTATAGGCCCCCCAATGCACTTTACAGTGCGAATAATATTGTACTATCGAACGGTATAATTGTCAATTAGTTTTTTTCGGAAATGCTCGAATCAAGAAGGCAAAACACCAAGGATTACAGCCGCTATAGCAATTTGTTCGCTGGATACTTGATTTTATTCTTTTCCAGTTTTTCAGCGATGATTTCTTCAGGATCTAGCCCTAAATCAGAACACATCGCAAGGGCATAGATAATCACATCCGCCAACTCTTCTTTCACGTTCTCAGGGTTGGGTAATTCATCAGGCCACTGGAAGTTTTGTAATAATTCTGCGGCTTCTATGATAATGGATTTGGCAAGTGCATCTGGAGTGTCATGTTCTCTCCAGCCGCGTTCATCGCGGAACTCAATGATTTTCTTCAGTAGGGATTTCATACGTTTCTTCCAACACTTTCTTGATGGCTTTTTTTAAGGCGACGCGATCAATTAATACCACGCGGTTACAAGCCATACACATGATTTTACAGTCCACTCCAAAACGAACTATCGCCCATTTGTTCGCTCCACATGGATGGCCTTTTTTTAATGTAACGACACTGCCAAGCGTAATGTTTTGATCAATGAGTTTCATTGGTTTTTTGAATGGATTCTAAGAATGTTTGTAACTCAGAAGCGGATGAAAATTCCATCACTAATTTTGATCCTGATGTTTTCACTGGCTTGGCGAAGTGAAATACATGATTTAACGTTTGTTTTGCAAGGGATAAAGAACTACTAAGTTCTTGGTTCACGACTGGACGGTTTACCGCTTTTTTCTTTTTTTCGTCTTTGGCAAGCAATTCTATATCACGAACCGATAACTTATTGAAAACCACCATTTCAGCGATTTTTTTCACCCGGTCCATGTCTTTTAACTTACTTAATGCTCTAGCATGTCCCATGGAGATGTTTCCTGTATTAATCAAATCCAAGATGGGTTGTGGTAATGACAAGATTCCTAAGGTGTTGGATACA
This sequence comes from bacterium, assembly GCA_030684695.1. GTDB lineage: Bacteria > Bacillota_I > Bacilli_A > Izemoplasmatales > Hujiaoplasmataceae > JAUXXX01. Next base: position 25,984 of record JAUXXX010000043.1, on the reverse strand, counting down.
TACGAACGACTTTTCCCAATCTTTTGAGATAATTCAAGATGGGTTAAGCGAAGACTATCAATGGCATTTTTATATGCTTCCGCTTCTTCCACAATGGTTAGGTCTTCGCGTTGAATATTTTCTAAGAGTGCAAGCTCCGCAAGATATTGATTGTTATAATCCCGTACAATCGCTGGCACGGTGGTAAATCCCGCGATTTTAGAGGCTTTACAACGACGTTCGCCCGCAACGAGCATATACCCGGCTGCGACTTTTTTTACAATAATAGGTTGAAGAACTCCATTGATTCGAATGGATTCTGCCAACTCTTGCAAACTTTCGATATCGAAATGTTTGCGTGGTTGAAAAGGGTTGGGTTCGATGGAATCTAAGTCAATATCAATGACTTCTTCTTTTCCAAGACCTTGGATTTCATTTTCTGCTAGTAAGTCTTGTAACCCACGTTTAACGAATGGTTGTTTGTTCATGTCGCGAAATCACCTCTTTTGCGAGTTGGCGGTAAGATAATGAACTTTTGCTTTTTGGAGAAAACTCGGTGACAGGAACCCCATAAAACGTGGCGTTCGAACAACTAACGTTTCGAGGAATCACCGTTTGGAATACTTTTTCATTGAAATAGGTTTTTACTTCTGCGATAACTTGATAGCCTGATGTCGATCTGGTATCAAGCATGGTGAGTAATACCCCAAAAATGGTTAATGTTTCCATGTTGACTTTCTTTTTCGATTGAACGAGACGAATGGTGTTTAATAGTTGAGTCAAGCCATCCATGGCCAAGAATTCACATTGAACTGGAATGATAATCCCATCACTGGCCATCATGGCATTGATGGTAATATAACCAAGAGAGGGAGGGCAATCAATTAAAATGTAATCATACATTTCTTTGATTGCTTTCATCTGAATGGTTAAAATAAAATCACGGTTGTTATTCAATATGATTTTTTCTTCGACACCCTCGACCATCGTACGAGCAGGTAGTACATCAATTAAAGGATTGTCTGTTTTTAAGATGGTTTGTTGTAATGTCGTTTCTTCAGTTAAGCAATCAAACACACTGTATTCAAAACTACCACGATGAATCCCAAGGCAAGTAGTAGCGTTTGCTTGATAATCTAAGTCAATTAAGAGTACTTTTCGCTCTAAATACGAAAGTGAACTAGCCAAATTAATGGCTGTAGTGGTTTTTCCTACCCCACCTTTTTGGTTGGCAATCGATAAAATGAGTCCCATGGGTTATGAATCCTTTCGTTTCAAAGATAGAAGTGTTTCTTCAAATAATGTTTGGTTGTCCTTAAAAAATGCAATCAGCTCAGGAGACAAAAAGTCTTCTACTTCCGAAGAAGTAAGTAAGGACGCGATTTCGTTTGGGGTTAACACTTTGGTCATTTGGTCATACGTATCGAGTCCAGATACTTCATTTGCCAAGTATTGATAAATCATGGCAAGAGCAATCACTTGATCTTCAAGCGTTGGACACAGTTGACTTAAATGGTAATCATAACGAGTTGGTTTGTATGCTTCTGTTGGTAAAAACTTAGTGGAGAAGTTTAAAATCATCGACATCATATCGGAACGATGATTTAGTAAATACTTATCCAATCGATTGGCAATCTTTTTCATCGCAACACTAAAATCATCATTTTCTAAGATATGTGCCAATCCACGTTCGTGGATGTATAAATACAAATCGAGTACATTGGTAATTTCTTTGCCATTTTCACGGAATTGTTCCGCAATGAAAATGGCAAGTTCGTCCGCTACTTTTTGGAAATCAAGGTTTTCATACAAAGGCATTTCTTTGTTTTTCTTCCGGAGCTCTTCGATAAAGAACAAACTTTGCTCCTGATGTTTTTCCACAATGTGATTCATCTTTACCCATTCTAAGTTCAGTCCGGTGTATAATACTTCACTATGAAGAATTTGAACCAAAAACACCAAAAAGAACAACACCAAAATCGCCACTAAAGATAAAACGATATAAGGAGAGTTTCCAAGTTCTTGGAACGATTCCACATTAAATAATACATAACTCACACCAAGCACAACGGTTAACGTTCCATAAAACAAGTATAAATATAATTCTTGATAAAAGACGACAATGGTTAACAAGATGTAAAAGAATAGATACGCATAAAAACTCGATGTCCCTTGGGTATAAAACAAGGTTACTAAAAACATATAGACGATGGATAATTGGATCGCTGCTTTATGTTTTCCAAAACGAACCATAAAAATCATCGAAATATACAACAGGAACAATAAGGCAATGGATCCAATCTTGACGCCCAAGGAATAATCAAACACCAAAGAAAATGGGACAGTTGCGATGGTTACGATAAACAAGAACACCAAAACTATGATAACTTTGATTTTCCTTACTTCACTCATCGGTAGAAATTCGGTGTTAAACACCCGTTGAAAGAAATCCCTCATCGCCGGCACTCCCTTCCAAACACATCGGTTACAATGTCTTCAAATACTTTGATGTTATCCTGATAAATTCGCATAATGCGAGAATCGTTGTAATAATAGTAATCTGTATCTAGTAACACATGCGAAATTTCAGTATCTGTTAAAGGGCGTAAAAAGGCGTTACCGTGTTTTAATGACGCATAGAAAATCGCGAATGCGATGGTTTTAATTTCTAAATTATCCCCTTGGTGATTAAAACTCTTAAATTGAGTTTCTGAAAAAATCTCCCGTTGTTTGATATGAACATTGGAAATCTGTGAGAGTTTAATCGCTACTTTTAATAATTTTTTATGATTGGTAAGTAATAAATCTTCTAACTTACTTAACTCTTCTTTTGATACGTTGGGATGTGCTTGTAAAATTTCGGAAACACTTTTTTTCTTTTCTATCATGGCATAAATATCAAGTCGTTGGATAAATTGGTTTTCCATTTCTAGTTTTTTAGAAAATGCTTCAGTAAAAGCTTTGACTCTCCCAAAGTATTGTTTTAAGGCAACATCTTGAAATCCATTGGCTATTTTAAGGTCGATGAGTAAATCAATGTTCCGAAATTCCGTTTCTTTTGCCAAAGCGATTTGATTATAGAAAAACCGTTTTTGTTTGATAATGATATAACTCGCAATCGTTAACAACGATACAAACAAGAAAACAAAAAAGGCCAGTCCTAAGTTATCTTCAAATTCTCCAGCAGGGAAGTTTAAAATAGCCGGATAGTTGATCATAATCATGATGATAGAAAACAGCAATATCATATTGGAAATAAGCATCACTTTTAAATCTTGGTAAAACGCACTAATCGCATAAGCTAAGAACAACGCTGGGAACAATCCAGGCGATGGCAAGGAAAAAATGACCAGTAAGATCACAGAATAGATGCCAAACGTAGTAATGTATTTATTCAGTTGATAAAAACGTGGTTGTTCTTTTCCATAAGCTAAGGTAGCGATATTCATAATAAACACAAATCCAAATCCTAGTCCGATTGAAATCCAATCTTCAGATGGGGTGGACGAAATGTATAAATAAGCAAACGTTAACAACATAATGACGAAAAGAAACCCCAGAACAAAATGGTTTTTCGTACGTAAATGTTTAATTTCTAACTGTTCACGGGTATCTTCGATTTCCGCGAACACATAACGTTTTTTCCGTTGCATAATTCACCTACAATGGTTTGGCTTTGATTTTCCCAAATGATCTTGGATAAATAATGGGGGTTGGATTGATTTTACGAAACACTAACAATACTCGTTTGTCATCCCCTTCGATGGAATAAGGAACCACTTGTTCTAAGACTCCTCCAAGTAGGGTAATCGCCTCTTTGCTTTCGGATAATTCTTGAACATAATCCATCGATTTCATGGCTACGAATACGCCGCCTACCTTGGCAAAAGGCAGACACAGTTCCAAAAGAATGGATAACCTAGCAACGGCCCGAGCGGTAACGATGTCATAAAGAGACGTTTTTGGTAATTCTTCGACTCGACCGTGTGTGGCTTGAATTTGAATCCCTAATAAAGAAGCCAACTCTTCTAAAAATGTAATTCGTTTTCCTAAGGAATCAATGATATGTACTTGTAAAGAAGGAACTATGATTTTACAAGGAATCGAAGGGAAGCCAGCTCCCGCTCCCACGTCTAGCAACGTCTTACCTTCCAGCGACATTGCTTGAGTAAGTGACAACGAATCTAAAAAGTGTTTTCGATACACTTCAGATGGTTCCGTGATGGCTGTTAAGTTCATCACTTGATTTTTCGAAAGCAAAAATTGACAATACGTATCGAATTGTCTAAGTTGTGGTATTGTTATTGGAATATTCCAATGAAGTAGTGCGTCTTCAAACCATTTCATCGTTGATCACCTTAGTAGTATTGTATCATAATCAGACAAAGTTTACTGTCTCTTTTTGTTTAAAACAAAAACCCTCGCACTGATTTGCGGGGGTTGATGGAAGTTTGTTGGTTATTTTGCTTTGATTGATCTCATATACACTAAGATGGTTTGGACATCACTTGGATTGACACCACTAATTCGTGAGGCTTGACCAATTGTTAATGGTCGAATCTTTTGAAGTTTGCTTCGTGCTTCCAAAGCTAAGTTTTTAAGTTGGGAGTAATCAATATCTACAGGAATCAGGATTTTTTCTTCTTTGATCGACTTTTGGGCTTCCACAAGTGCTTTTTTGATGTATCCTTCGTATTTCACAGAGATTTCCACTTGTTCACAAACTTCTAAAGAAGTAACAGTGGTATCTTCTAAAAAAGACATCATTGGAATGTATTCCACCTCTGGTCGTTTTAGAAGATCAAAATAGGGTGTTTTATCTTTAATCTCTCCAAACCCTGCTTGAAGAAGGCGTTTATTGGTATCGGGGTTGGGTAGTAAATAATGGTTTCGTAGTCGAGAGATCTCTTGCTCGATTTGGACTTTCTTTTTTGTAAAATAATCATAGCGTTGTTGTGAAATTAACCCAAGTTGATGCCCATATTCACTTAGACGTAAGTCCGCATTGTCATGACGCAGTAACAAACGAAACTCTGCTCTCGAAGTTAACATCCGGTACGGTTCTTCGGTTCCTTTGGTAACCAAATCATCGATTAATACACCAATATAGGCTTCATCGCGACGTAAAATAAAAGGCTCAAGCTGTAATAATTGATTCCCTGCATTAATGCCTGCCATCAAGCCTTGAGCAGCGGCTTCTTCGTACCCGCTGGTCCCATTGACTTGACCTGCAAAGAATAAGTGTTTCACCCGTTTGCTTTCTAATGTAGGCCATAAATCTGTGGGATGAATGGCATCGTATTCAATCGCATAGGCATACTTTGCAATCACGGCATGTTCAAGTCCGGGAAGTGAATGAACCATTTCTTCTTGGACATCATGAGGCATGGAAGTCGAGAATCCTTGCAAGTACACTTCATCGAGAAATTGACTTTCTGGTTCGATGAATAGTTGGTGTCTTTCTTTGTCGGAAAACCGAACCAATTTGTCTTCAATAGAAGGGCAATATCGTGGCCCAACTCCCTTGACTAAACCGCTATACATCGCCGATTTCCGTAGATTTGCATGTATGATTTTATGGGTTTGTTCCGCCGTGTGAATGAGGTAACACGGCCACTCTTTTTCTATGGGTACAAAAAAGGAATCATCAAAACTAAAATGGTACTTATTTCCATCTCCTGGAGCTAACTCCATTTTGGAATAATCAATGGTATCTTTTTTGATTCGTGGTGGCGTTCCGGTTTTTAAACGGAACGTTGGAATCCCTAATTCACGCAACTGTGTACTTAATCCAATGGATGGTTTTTGTTTGTCTGGTCCAGAAGAGGTTTTCGTCGCACCGACTAAAATAGCTCCTTCCATGTAGGTCCCTGTCGTAACAATCACACATCCAGCTTGAATCTGTTCTCCTGATTCAAGTTGAATTCCACTGACCAATTGATCCGTGATTAACAGTTGTGACACATAGGCTTCTTTGATGGTTAAATTGGCTTGTGATAATAAGATTTCTTGCATTTTACGCGGATATAAAATTTTATCTGCTTGGGCACGAAGTGCACGTACCGCTGGTCCTTTGGAATAATTAAGCATCTTCATTTGTAGAAATGTTTGGTCGGTTACTTTCCCCATTTCTCCACCTAATGCGTCAATTTCGCGGACCAAAATGCCTTTGGCAGGTCCGCCAATGGAAGGGTTACACGACATGGCTGAAATCATTTTGATGTTTCCAGTAACCAATAAGGTTTTTAAGTTTCTTCTGGCAAGGGACAATGCGGCTTCTACCCCAGCGTGTCCACCACCTATAACAATGGCTTGAAACATACAATCACGTTCTTTCTTTTGCTTAAATCAAACGATAATGCTGTAAAGCAAAGCGAACTCCACCTTCGTGGATGCTTTTGGTTACAAACTTCGCCACCGCTTTGGTCTCAGGATACGCATTGCCCATGGCGATGCCATTATGAACCAAGGAAATCATCGAAATGTCATTGTATCCATCTCCAATGGCATATACTTCTTTGGGAGAAATATTTAAATGATTGATTAACCATGAAACCCCTTCGGCTTTTAATCCCCCTGCTGGATTCACGTCATAGCCAAATCGATTCGATCGATTAAAGACCAATTCTGGAAAATCTTGACGAAATAATTCGATGTATTGGTCATCAAAGACAATCATCGCTAACAACGGATGAGTAAGGTAATAACTCGGATCAACGATTGGTAGTTCAATTTGAAATGCTTCGCTAAACAAATCGACTAAGGGAGTATGTTTGCTAAAAGCCACATAACCATCTACGGATTCAAACACGACATCGGTTTGAAGACGAGTACAATAGTCCACCATCCGCTGAACGGTTTGAAATGGGATATACTTGGTATATAATACATTCCCTTGATAATTGATATATCCGCCATTGGCCGCAATATACGATTCAATTCCTAGGGTATGTTCAATTCCATATAATAAATGTGGGGTACGTCCGGTCGCAATGACGGGAACGTGCCCATTGTTTTTTAACTCCGCTATGGTTTCAATCACCCCAACTGCTGGGGCACCATTATCAAGAATCGTGCCATCTAAATCAAGAAATACAATTGCCATTGTTACCCTCCAATATAAAAATCTCCTACCAAGCATCCCCACCCACATAACTGCCTTACTTAAGGCTGCTTCCGTCAAGATCTGACCTGATTCGTGGGTAGCTATTGAGTGAAGATGCTTCGTAGGAGATTCATATACATTATAACATAAAACAAGACTGATTCAATTATTTTGTATTGCGCAATGATTTGAAAAAGGTTTTTAAGAGTTGACTCGATTCTTCAGCCAATACTCCAGAAATGATTTCAATCGAGTGGTTAAATGGTTGATCAAATAAATTTACTATCGAACCATGTACTCCACTTTTGGGTTCTTTCGCACCGTAGATTAACTTCTTTACTCTTGACTGAATCATCGCTCCTGCGCACATGGCACAAGGTTCTAAAGTAACGTATAGCGTGCATTCGTCTAGTCTCCAAGATCCAATTACTTTCACCGCTTCATCAATGGCTAACATCTCGGCATGTGCAAACACATGCTGCAACGTTTCGCGTTGATTGTGCCCTCTAGCAATGATTTCATCCTTCCAGGTAATCACCGCTCCAACCGGGACTTCTCCCTTTGAATAAGCGATTTGTGCTTCTTTCAAGGCCTCTTGCATGAAGTGTTCGTCGTTAGTCATGTAAACTCTCATAATGAACCGGTTTGTTGGGTACTTGATGGCAATGACGGCATCTTGCTTCATACGAATCCAAGGCCCCAACAAGAATAATGGGGTCTGTATAACTCGCTGGTTGATGATTAATAATCCGTTGAGTTCTCGTTGCTGGGGTATGACAAACCACACAAATCGCGGTTAGTTTGGTAACATCTTCGGCAATCGATAACAACCTCGGCATAAACGAGAACGGTTCACCACGAAAATCGCGATCCAATCCACTGACGATGACTCGTTTTCCGTGATCGGCTAAATATTCACAAATATTGACGGCTTCTTCATCTAAAAACTGGATTTCATCAATGGCAACCACATCGGTATCATCCGCTACATATTTCATAATCTCAGAAGATGATGAAATATTAATGGATTTGGTGCGATTGTTATTATGACTCACCACTTCTCCATCGGCGTACCTAACATCGATTTTTGGTTTAAAGACAATCACATTTTGGTTGGCAAATTCCAACCGTTTGACACGTCTGATCAATTCTTCTGTTTTACCAGCGAACATTGGTCCTGTAATGACTTCTATCCACCCATCACGTTGCTTTAAATACATGGTATCGCTCCTTCCATTACTATGAGTATTATAAAACATCATCTATAAAATTACTACAACGATTAAAAATTTAGAAAACAAAAACGACCTGGTTTCCCAAGGTCGCAGTTGATTATTTGTTTTCGATACCGTAACGTTTGTTGAATTTATCAATTCTTCCGTCGGTTGCTGTGAATTTTTGTTTTCCAGTAAAGAATGGATGACAATTTGAACATGTATCTACACGAATATCTTTCGTAGTAGATCCTGATTCAAATACATTTCCACATGTGGAGCAAGTCACAGTAATGTTGTTATACTTTGGATGAATTCCAGTTTTCATAACGATTTCTCCTTCTGCCATGATAAGTTCTCATAGTAAGTTTTCCGTAAGCAAAAGTATTATATCAAACAACCCATTCAATTGCAAGAAAAAGATATAGATAAATCCGGTCTATTCCCCCAGTAGAATCACTCAATAGGGGGGTAAATGATGAATGGATTATGATATAATAAAATTAGTATGTTTCAGGAGGTTGTTCATGGAAGACTGGGGAAAGAAATCACTTGAGTTACATCGAAAAAAACAGGGAAAGATATCGATTCAATCCCGCGTTCCTTTACGAAACAAAGACGACTTATCCACTGCTTATACCCCTGGTGTCGCTGCCGTTGCCTCTTTGGTCGCAAACGACCCAAAAGAATGCTATCAATACACAATGAAATCTCATAGTGTTGCGATTGTCAGTGATGGAACGGCTGTATTAGGTCTTGGGAATATCGGGCCTTTTGGAGCGTTGCCAGTGATGGAAGGAAAAGCGATTTTATTAAAGAAGTTTGCTGGGATTGATGCGTTTCCACTTTGTGTGAATGTACATACTCCCGATGAAATCATTGCGTTTTGCAAAGCCATTGAACCCACATTTGGGGCCATTATGTTAGAAGATATCGCAGCTCCTGCTTGTGTAGAAATCGAACGTCGATTGGAAAAAGAGTTGAACATTCCCGTCTTTCATGATGACCAACATGGAACGGCCATTGTCGTCGCAGCCGCATTAATTAATGTATCAAGACTTCAAAAAAGAGCCTTATCCACATATAAAGTCGTCATATCCGGAACCGGCGCAGCCGGTAGTTCTGTGTGTCGAATGTTAAAAGCCATTGGGATCACACAAATTCGTGCCTATAATAAGTTGGGTGTGGTCAGTACTAAAAAATACTCTGATTATGATTTTGTTGTTCGAGAGCTTCTCGATGAACAAATCATCCAACCTTTCGACCAAGAAGATTCATTGCAAGCTCTTTTAACAAACCAAGATGTCTTTATAGGGGTCAGTGCTCCCAATATCGTTAGAGAAGAAATGGTTCGTCAAATGGCACCACATCCCATCATTTTTGCAATGGCCAATCCTTCTCCAGAAATCGACCCTCATCTAGCGAAAAAAGCCAATGCTTTTATCGTAGGAACCGGAAGAAGTGACTACCCAAATCAAATTAACAATGTCCTTATCTTTCCTGGTTTAATGAAAGGGGCACTGAAGGCAAAAGCACAATCGATAACGATGGATATGAAAATCGCTGCTGCGAAGGCGCTTGCTTATTTGATTCAAGAAGAGGAATTATCTGTAGAATACATCGTCCCAAACCCCTTTGATCTACGTGTCTCAAAAGTGGTCTCAAACGCCGTTCGTAAGGCCTATCTTGAAAAGAAATAGCACCCTTTGGAGTGCTATTTTCATTTACTTGATGTAAAGAATCGGCTTATCTATTACATTCGGTGATACTTATAGACCAAACCGTTTTAACTCTTGATACAATCTTGAAACAGGTAGCCCCATAATGGCATAATAATCTCCATTGATTCCTCGTACAAATTTAGCACCTAATCCTTGAACGGCATACGCTCCTGCCTTATCAAATGGTTCTGCACTTTCGATGTAATCATCAATTTCAGCTTCTGATAACGCACAAAAAGTAACCCGGGCTTTCTCATAAAAAGTCGTGGATAACTGTTTGGATAAAATCGCTCCAGCAGTAATAACAATATGAGTTTTGTCTGATAATAATTGTAACATTCGTTTGGCGTCACCCTTATCCACTGGTTTTCCGAGCACTTGCCCGTCTACAATAACAATCGTATCAAATGCTAAAATCACATCTTCTAAATGATGACGAAAAACCGCAACCCCTTTTTGAAATGCTAAATCCATAACGGCTTCTTCAATGGGTTTTAATGGGTCAAGAATTTCTTCTATATTAGATGCTTCGATAACAAAGGGAATCTCCAGAAGTTCTAATAATGCTTTTCGACGTGGAGAATTGCTTGCTAAGATAAATTGTGACATATGATACCTCCGTTGATTAGTACTATTATATCAAATAATTCACTTTGAGTACTCCCTATCATACAAATTGGGCAATTGCACAAATCCATCACAGATTCTTGATATAATTCTTATGCAATTTAGTGATAGATTTCGTAATTTCCATAGGAGATTACATGATTCATTGATACAATAAAGGGGTGACAACCACAAGGGAGGATTCCAAGTGAAGCCATTCTTACACACCCAACTCATTCCCAAACATGCACGCATTGTCGTCGCAGTTTCGGGTGGCATTGATTCGATGGTATTACTCCATCAACTCATCGCCATTCAAGATTCAAAAAAATGTACATTAATCGTTGCTCATGTCGACCATCAAAAACGTCCTACTTCTTCACAAGATGCGATGTTTGTTTCCGAGTATGCGAAAAGTCATGGTCTAGATGTACATATCATTCAACTTCACTTAAAAAATAGCGGTAATTTTCATCAAGAAGCACGCAATGAACGCTATCGGTTTTTTATGGATGTTTGTAAACAATATCACGCAACACATGTGGCACTTGCTCACCAACTAGACGACCAAGCTGAAACTGTCTTAATGAGATTTGTTCGTGGGTCTACTCTAAGAGGGTATGCTGGAATGGAAGAAGCTGTTGACTTACAGGGAATCTTCATCATTCGTCCTATTTTACATGCTTCTAGAAAAGAAATTGAAGCATATCAACAATATCATCATGTCCCTTTTGTAGAAGACGAGACCAATCGTCAAAGTGATTATACACGAAACCGATATCGTCATCAAATCGTGCCTTTGTTGGAAAGAGAAAACCCAAAGTGGAATGAAAAAGCCGCTCAAGCAGCGACTTATTTTAAAGAAGCTGCCGATTTTTTTGAAGAGGAAGCTTCCATTTATCTCTTAGAACACACCGTTTCCACTTCAACAGAAATCGAGTTTTCTACTACTACTTTCCAAAAGTTATCCATTCCAGTAAAACGAATGGTACTCAACTTACTGATCAATCAATTATCCAATAACACCTTTGAAAGTAATTTTTCTTTGTCTAATCAAATGATGTCCATTTGTGAATCTACAAAACCCAATCTACAAATGGCCTTATCAAAAAAATACCTTTTCGAAAAAAACTATCACATCATACGATTGCGAGAAACCCAGATTTCTTCGACAGTGGAAGTAATCACTTTGGCTTCTGTTGGAGAATATCTCTTATCAGATGGAAATATGGTGATTATTAGTCATCAACCCATTCTTTCAAATGGAATCAAGTTTGTTTTATGGTATAATGAATTATCACAAATCTTTCCAATCACACTTCGTCCACGTCAAGATGGAGATAAGATGCTATTTTCTTATGGGACAAAAAAAATCAAAGATTTGTTTATCGATAAGAAAGTGAATCTGCGAAAGCGAAATCAACTTTATTTAATGCAAATCGCTACAAAAGATATTGTATGGATTCCTCAAGAACAAATCGCTTCTTCACTCTCGTTAGGCAATACACCACTTTATATGACATACCATTTGAAAGGATAACACTATGCTGGAAAAAGACATTGAACGTATTTTAGTTTCTGAAAAAGAAATTACCCATATCTGTCAACGCTTAGGAGCAAAAATCACTCATGATTATCACGGTAAAACACCGATCATCATTGGTTTATTAAAAGGTTGTATGCCTTTTATGGCGGAATTGATTAAATATATTGATTTATATTGTGAAATCGAATTGATGGGAGTATCTTCTTACCATGGAGGAATTCAGTCCTCAAGTGATGTAAAGATTACCAAAGATTTGGAAACATCGGTCCATGATCGTGACATCTTAATCGCAGAAGACATCGTCGATACCGGAAAAACCCTGGATGTTATTTCTAAATTATTGATTCATCGCGGCGCAAGAAGCGTTGAAGTAGTAACTCTACTCGATAAACCGGCTGGTCGTATTGTGGAGTTTACTCCCAAATACATTGGCACAACCATCCCCAAGGAATTCGTTGTCGGATTCGGCTTGGATTACAATGAACTATACCGGAACCTTCCCTATGTAGGCGTGTTAAAACCGGAAGTATATAAGAAAAATTAATGGAGGTTTACAATGGCAGAAAATAATACCCAACCCAAAAAGCCTATTCCAACCAATCGTGCTTCTCACTTCGTGATGATTGGCTTGCTTCTCCTTTTGGGAATCGCAATCTTCTTAAGTTTTGGAAACTTGAATTCTCCAAAGGAATTTCGTAATGATGAGTTTGAGCAACAACTCTCAGCCAATCTCATTGCGACAATCAAAATTACCCCAATCGCTGGGGACGCCAATTACCGCGCATACAAAGTCAGCGGTGAATTACGTGATGGCTCCAACTACATCTCCTATTTAGCAAACGACTCCGACTATAACAATATTGTAGAAACCATACGTATCGTGAATACCGATGGCATTCCAACCAATAACATCACCTATACGTTCGTTCCTGCTCAAAGTTATAGTTTTATTAACATCTTACTTCCAATTGTGTTAGTAGGTGGTGTCATCTTCTTTTTGGTGTACATGACCAAAGGAAATTCCAACGCCAACAAACAAGCCTTTGACTTTGGAAAAAGCCGTGCACGGTTATCCAGAGGACAAAAAACTACCTTCAATGATGTTGCTGGAGCCGATGAAGAAAAAGCAGAATTACAAGAAATCATCGACTTCTTGAAAAACCCCAAAAAGTATATGGAACTAGGTGCTCGAATTCCCAAGGGTGTCTTGTTAGTAGGACCTCCAGGAACAGGGAAAACCTTAATCGCACGTGCCGTTGCTGGGGAAGCCAATGTACCATTTTATTTTGTAAGTGGTTCTGACTTCTTAGAAATGTTTGTAGGGGTTGGCGCAAGCCGTGTTCGTGATATGTTTAAAACCGCCAAACAAAACGCTCCTTGTATTTTGTTCATCGATGAAATTGATGCCGTTGGTAGACAACGTGGTACTGGACTTGGTGGAGGACATGATGAACGCGAACAAACCTTAAACCAATTACTCGTTGAAATGGATGGATTTGGACACAACTCTGGTGTTATTGTCTTAGCCGCAACGAACCGCGTTGATATTCTCGACCCTGCCTTAATGCGTCCCGGTCGTTTTGACCGTCAAATTTATGTAGGCACTCCAGATATCAAAGGCCGTGTCGAAATCTTAAAAGTACATTCTCGTAAAAAGAAAATCAATCCTGTGATTACCTTTGAAGAAATCGCTCGTCGTACCCCTGGATTTACCGGTGCGGACTTAGAAAACTTAATGAATGAAGCTGCGTTATTAGCAGCGCGTGAAAATAAAACACAAATCGAAATGGCTCACATCGATGAAGCGGTAGACCGCGTCATGATGGGACCAGCCAAACGTTCTAAAGTCTTTTCAAAACGCGAACGCGAAACGATTGCTTATCATGAAGCGGGTCATGCCGTCATTGGAATCAAACTAAAGAACGCCTCGATTGTTCACAAAGTTACCATCATTCCTCGTGGACAAGCGGGTGGATACAACTTAATGTTACCCAAAGAGGAAGAAGCATTCTTATCCACAAAACCTGGTTTAATGGATATGATTACTGGATTGCTCGCTGGACGGGTTGCGGAAGAACATGTATTCAATGAAATCTCTACGGGAGCTCATAATGATTTACAACGTGCTACCGCTATTGCTCGTGCCATGATTACTGAATATGGAATGTCTGAACATATGGGTCCTATCTCCTATGAACGAAACACTGGAACGGTCTTCTTAGGCCGTGACTACGGAAAAGATAAAAACTTCTCCGAAGCCATTGCGACCGAAATTGATAAAGAAATCCGTGCCATTATTCATACCTGTTATGAAAAAGCCAAAGAAGTGATCGCAGCACACGATCCCTTACTTCGACAAATTGCTCGTTATCTCCTTGAAGTAGAAACTCTCACCAAAGAAGATATCGATGAAATCACCGATACTGGCGCTTTAAAGCGTGCAGATGAATTAAAAGAAGTTCCTATTGGGGACATTCAAAAAGAATCTAATCAAGCGAACTAATCAAAGAAGGGATACCTCGCGTATCCCTTCTTCTTCCTTTGGAGGTCCTATGAGACTAGATAAATATTTAAAAACATCAAGAATCTTTAAACGGCGTACCATCGCCAAAGAAGTATCTGCCAACGACCGCATTGAAGTGAATCAAAAAACAGCGAAGCCTTCCACCACCATCAAAATTGGCGATATCATTACGATTCACTACGGCGAACGTTTGTTAGTAGTAAAAGTATTGTCGGTAGAAGAAAATGTAAAGAAAGCCGAAGCAACGCTCATGTATGAGGTTATCGAAGATAAAAAAAATACGGAACCATCGCGGATTTAATTGTTAATTCAGCCATTTTTTGGTATAATGTGGACGGATTTTCATCCGAAGGGAGGACTTACTTTGAAACGATTCTTTATTCTTCTACATCTTGTTTGTTTTGTAAGTCTGATCGTGGGTTGTCAACGAACCTTTGAGACATACGATGTGTATACTACCGTATATCCCCTTGCTTTTTTAGTTGAAAGGATTGGCCAAGACGTTGTAACAGTCGGCTTAGTTCCGGGAGTAACGTCTCATCACGATTCGGTGGATTGGAGTGCTCAAGACATCATCGCTATGACCAATGCTAGTTATTTGTTTTACATTGGTGCTGGTTTCGATGCTTATATCGATCAAAGTTTCATTGAGTTGGTTAAGAACAAAAACGTCGAACTCGTCAAGCTAGAGACCGCAGTAGATTCACAAATGCAACTCTACGTTCCCATGATGGAAGGCATTCATCATGAACACGATCATGATGGAGAAGAAGACCACCACGAAACCACTGGATACCTTGGACTTGACCCCCATTTCTGGATGAGCCCTAAACGGATGATTCAAGCAGCGCGTTTGGTCTATGATAAGTTAGTCCTAAAATATCCAAATTCTGCTTCTGCTTTATCTATCAACTATCAGTTATTACTACAATCACTTCAAGAACTTTCAGACTCTTTCCAAGCAGTCATAGATACACAAACTAATTTAGCTTTGACTGCAACGAATATCTACGGATATTTAAGAGAAGATTATGGATTCCATAGTTTATCGATATCTCCTGGATATCACGAGGAAACCGAACAGTTTACCACTCAGGAAAAAGATAACATCGTTCAAGAAGCACTGATTCATAACATCCGATTTATCTTTTTTGAAAAAAATAGCTCCTCTCCTTTATCGAATGCTATTGTCCAATCGTTAAAAGATGCTGGAGTAACTGTCACCATACTTCAGTATCACATTTTACACAATCTCTTTCAAGATGATGTCAGTGCTGGACGTGATTATATACAGATCATGCAATCCAACTTAGAATTCATACGTACTGCGACCGTGTCGCCAGAAATGGAGTAACCATGGAAAACAAATTTACCGAACAAGAACTCGTCCGTCGTCAAAAGGCAGAAGATTTAAAAAATCAAGGAATCGATCCATTTGGATCGCGTTTTGATCGGACACACAATACGGCTTCTTTCAAAGAAGAATTTAAGAGCTTCACCAAAGAAGAACTACATGACTTAGAACATCCCCCACTAATAAAAATCGCTGGTCGGATTATGACCAAACGAATCAAAGGGAAAGCTGGATTTGCTCATATTCAAGACCAATATGGACAAATTCAATTGTATGTAAAAATTGATAATGTCGGAGAAGTCGCCTACGACTTGTTTGAAAAAGCGGATTTAGGAGACATTGTTGGTGTAAGTGGTCGCCCGATGATTACCAATGCTGGTGAATTATCGATCAAAGTGGAAAACTATCTCCATTTGGTCAAAGCACTTCGTCCACTCCCAGATAAATTCCATGGTCTCGTGGATGTCGAAGAACGGTATCGCCGTCGATATGTCGATATGATTATGAATGAAGACTCAAAAAATACATTGATTCTTCGTTCGAAAATCATTCAAGCCATGCGTAACTACTTAAATAATCTTGGATACTTAGAAGTAGAAACTCCGATTCTTCACTCAATTTTAGGAGGAGCGAATGCAAGGCCGTTTGTAACCCATCACAATGCCTTGGATATGCCTTTTTACCTACGTATCGCTCCAGAACTGTACTTAAAACGCCTCATCATTGGTGGATTGGATTGTGTTTATGAAATTGGACGCAATTTTAGAAACGAAGGGATTAGTATCAAACATAATCCTGAGTTTACGATGATGGAACTATATTTGGCATATAGTGATTTAGAAGGCATGATGGATTTAACTGAAAATTTGGTCAATTCGGTTGCGATGAGCACCCTTGGAACCACTTCAATCCCCTATGGTGATAAAACCATCCATCTTGAAAAAGGGTGGAGAAGAGCTCATATGGTGGATTTGATTAAAGAAGAAACGGGAATCAACTTCTTTGATATCACTGATTTCGAAGAAGCAAAACGCTTGGCCAATGAATACAAACTTCACGTAGAACCACATCTTTACGGAGTGGGCCACATTATCAATTTATTCTTTGAGGCTTTTTGTGAAGCGAAGATTGTTCAACCTACCTTTGTTTATGGTCATCCCATTGAAATTTCCCCACTTACCAAAAAAGACCCCTTGAATCCCAGATTCACGCAACGGTTTGAGTTGTTCATAGATTCTCGAGAATTCGCAAATGCGTATACGGAATTAAATGATCCCATTGATCAGTTAGAGCGTTTCGAAAATCAACTGAAAGAAAAAGCGCTAGGCAATGTGGAAGCAACCGAAATGGATACCGACTTTGTGGAATCCTTGGAATATGGAATGCCTCCTACTGGTGGAATCGGTATTGGAATTGATCGTTTGGTGATGTTACTGACAAACTCTGTTTCCATCCGAGATGTTTTGTTGTTCCCACACATGAAAAACCGCTCAAAATAGCCATATAACAATAAAATGTAAATAATAAAATGTGTCCTCTATCTAAGGACACACATGATTAATATCATTATTTAGTGAGAGATGATTGTCAAATTGACAATCATCTTTTTATATGTTCCCTACAGATAATACTGTGTTTGGCTACTTCATCCCTTAAAAACAATTCCGAGTTGATCAAACTCATTTAGTCTCCTGATATTCTTTGATTAGTTTGTTGAAAAGCGATCCTTTACATCTTGAATCCAGTCTTCTACTAATTCTTCATAGGTTCTTCCTGTTAGTTCATAAGATTTAGATATATTTGTAGCAAATATGAAAAAGGTATCTTCTCCATATACTTTGATGAAATAACGGACAAAGGAAATCCCTTGAATCGGATGAGTACCCTTTGTTTTGTCGTAGTTATCCGAAGTGTAAATTTTATGGTCTATCCAATCCAGCCAATCGTTATCAAACACAAACTCCCGTCCTAGATATTCTTCAAATGCTGCGATCGTAGGATCGATTTCAGAAGTATTGGCTTTCCGCATTACTTCTCCTTCATAACCATATGTTCTCGTGTAATAAAGTGGTATCCCTTCAATTAACCACTTATAAGGTTCAATCCAGTATCTAGTTAAATAGTGCACGTATTCATGGATAAAAGCATAGAGCATGTTCACGAACACGTTTCTTGAAAAATGGGATTGGTCTCCTAAATAGATAATTAAATCGAGATATTGAAGTGTTGGATTTAAATTCGTGTTTTTGAATATCTTGTCCATGTCAGCCATTTGATGTTCTAAAGTAGTGATAATTGTAATAAGGTTGTCAAGTGTTGACGTAAAATAATCAGCGTGATCCGTATATTGTGCAGCGAAATCTTCATAATCGCGGTGTAAAAACCAAATAGCTCGAGGTGATTTCCAAATCGCTTTATACCAGTGCAATTCATATCCAAAGGCAAGTGGAACTTGACGTGGTTCCATTTGGATACTAGAGCCACTATGAGTGAACCACTGGTTTCTAATATCAGTAAAAGCCAAATCAAACTCAACTAGGTCATTGGCTTTGGAAAGTAAAGACTGAATATATTCAAACCCATGATTGTCGATGAGATAATTCACAAATTGAACCGATATCTGTTTGGAAAGAAGGGATTCTCCTTGTGTTGAATAAGGCTCAATGAACCCAACATACCACAATTCTAACAAGTGTTGATTGATTTCATTGATGTCATCTCGAATGGATAGTGTGGGTAATGTTTCCATTTGAATACCTAACTTGCTTGCATAATATCTTGATAAGCCATAAACAAGTCCATAATTGGCAAAGTTTCCATACATCGCAAAGAAGATGTTTTCTAAAGCAGACATACTCTTCACTGATTTCTTGTTTAAGTTAAGTGAGTTGTCAATTAATTTATTAAACTGATGGAGACTAAACTGAACATATATGGGTTTATTCAACGGGAAAATAAACCCATCTTGATGAAGGGTTTGTAAGATAGCTTCAAAATCGAGGTTGAACTGACGAACCTCTTCTTCTGTAGTAAGTGAATCATATTCAATCGATAGTGAATGAATGATACTGGGTAATGTAGAAGTGGTTTCGGTTGTTGTTAATACTGATGTTGTTGTATTAACAGTTGTAACTGATGTTATTGGTGGTGTTGTATTAACCGTTGTTGTGATGGTTGCTTGACAGGCTGATAGTAAAAAAACACATAATGCAATAAAGATAACTGAAACGATTTTCTTCATCTGGATCTCCGTTCATAAAAGTATAACTCTTGTGATTCTTAGACTGATACCTTTTTTGTTTTTTTACCAAACTAATGCTATCATCTCTTTTTGTTTCAACATATTCAAGGGGCTATGTTTTTCTTGTCATACCCAAGTTGCTGTGTAATCAATATGTCGTCAAGTGATGTTTGGCAAAATCATTTTTTTGAGTTTACTACAAAAACAGGCAAATTGGGGGGGCCGAGAAGTTTGTACAAAACGAACAACTACATTTTTTTGGATAGAGATTGCATACTTCCAGGTGAATCAGGATGATATGTTAGATATCTGACTCAACATAACATAGACTCTATATTACCAATATCTTATCTACTGAATACGAGTAGACAGCGCAGTTATGTTCATTATAGCATAAACTAAGATATAAGAATAGAACACAAACAATTTACTGAGATTATTCACTTTATATCTAGTAAAGTAGTTTCCTTCTTCCTTTGGAACTTGTTTCATTTTATGGGGTTCTCTCTTCAACGGTATCTATAGAAGAGTTTGAGAATAATGGCTTTATAATAGAAAACCGTCAATAAAACGACGGTTCTTTTCATATATAACAGTAACTGTCCAACTTTTTAAATCCAATTAACTGTCTGTTAACCAATTTTAATGTAATCTTTCATCGTTCAAAAAATCATCAATATTCATGTGAACAATACCGTCTTGAGAGAAATCAACCTTGTCCATTGATACTACATATTTTGGAAAATTGTCTTTGATGAGTTTGTATACTCTAAATTCTCTTTCACGTGTTGATATTTGCTCCATTAGGTAAGAAACTTGATAATAACTAACTTCTTTACCCTTATTAGCAACAAAGTCGACTTCATAATCTTCAATCTTACCAATATATACTTTATATCCTCTTCTTAAAAGTTCAATATAAACGATATTTTCCAAAATGGATTCGATCACTTTCATATTGCTGCCTGAGATCGCTTCACGAATGCCATGATCGGCAATATAATATTTTTCTTCTGTCTTGAGGATGTTTTTGCCAATCAAATCATTTCTACTGACCTTATAAATCAGAAATGCATCTTGAATCATACTTAAATAGCTCAATATCGTATCAACTGAAACATTGACTCTTTGGGATTTGAAATATTTTGAAATTGAGAGTGCAGAGAAAGTCTTACCCACATTTGAAAAGACATACTGAATCAATTTTTCTAATACAGTAGCGTTTCTAATTTGATATCTAGATATAACATCGTGTAAAATTGCTGATCTAAATGAATCTCTTAACGCATTCATTGAAAACTCATATTGCAAGTAAAAGAATGGATTGATGGAATACCACCATAAATTAAAAAGTCATTAAAATTAGAATTGCTATAGAGTTGTTTAAACTCTCTGAATGAAAATGGATGAATCAGTATTTCTACATATCGACCCGCTAAACAAGTCGATAGTTCCGATGAAAGCATATCGGCATTTGAACCCGTGATATAGATATCATATTGATTCATAGCATGAAATGCGTTTACAGCTTTTTTCCAATCCTTAACACGTCCTATCTCATCTAAAAACAAATAGATAAGACCCTTTTTACCTTTTGAAAATTCTAAAACATAATCTGTTAATGCTTTGTAATCAGCAATATGGAAACTATCAGGTAGTTCAAAGTTTAATTTTAGAATTACGATTGATTTATCCCTTGAGTTATCAAGTAATCAATAAATAATGAGAGTAATGTTGATTAACCAACTCGTCTTAAAGCTGTCAAAACTTTAATAAAATGTTTTCCCTTGTATCCTTCAAGTATATTAAAAATGTTTCTCTATTAATCACGATATCACCTCAATTTCGATTATATTCTAAATGATTATAATATTTAACTTATATATCGATTACAGTAGAAACGAATAATAATTTAAGGGGGTTGTGATTTATATAACGTAATTATGCAATAATATACGTGCTATTTACTACTAGTTTGATCGAATAAGTCCGTATACTATTCAGACTTATAAATCAAAATATGAATTATCGGGAAATCTTATAAAGAATAAAACTACTTATCTTGCCCAATAAACGGTATCCGATTCTTGAAATTTCATCCTCATTCAATTGTGGCTCTATCACAACAAAAAGTATCCTCAATAAACAAGGTGCTGTGTAGTCAACATGTTATCAAGTGATGTTTGGCGATATTAACTTTTGAAAGTCTGCTACAGCGATTCCCTTTTCAACATATTCCAACAGTATTTATAAGGAATCAGATACCATTTATGGAAAAATCCAAAATCGACATTTAAATAATAAATATAAAGTGATACAATGTATATTGAAGATACTTTTTTTCGGAGGACTATATGCTATTGAAAAGATTCTTTACTCTTATATTTATCGTAACGCTACTTCTTTATTCAAGTGCTTGTGGATCAAGTGGTCTAACAACACTATCCGAAGAATCAACAAACTCAACCACTTCAATATCTTCCATGGTTCAAACAACAATTACCATAACATCTACTACTACATTTACTTCGACTTCCACGAACTCAATTTCTTCAATACATAACACAACTTCATATTCTCCTACAACCACTGCTTCATCGGAACCAATCACAAGCAGCATAGTGACTAATGCAACTTCTACAATATCCTTTGAGAGTAATGGCGGTAGTGAAGTAAGCAGTATCACACAAGAAATCAATACTATTGTAAACGAGCCTATTTTTCCTACAAAGGAAGGCCACACTTTTAGTGGGTGGCATTTGGATAGTGCTTTTACAAACGAATATACCTTTAGTACGATGCCATCTGACAATGTGACTCTATATGCAAAGTGGGAAATTAATAGTTATGCAATTCGTTTTATCGATAAGAATGAAACAATTCAAATTATGGATATCGGTTTTGGTTCAGATCTATCTAGCATCGTGTATCCAAAAACACATCCAAATTCAGGATACTTCTTTGTTGGTTGGAATGTCGACTTGCCGGAAAATATGCCTGCACATGATTTAGAGTTAATTGCAATATTTGAGTTTTATCTCGACTATCAATTAGAAAACAATCAAATTACTATAAAGGGAGTAACAAATGTCAATGTTACTGAACTAAACATTCCTAGTTCAATCAATAATTATCCTGTAACAGCCATCACCGACAACGCATTTATTGGACTAAACAAAGTAGTTAGCATCTATGTTCCTAACACGGTAACCTCTATTGGTTCAAATGCTTTTTCTGGACTAAGTAGTTTGATAAATATGACTTTGCCTTTTGTAGGTAACTCAAGAACTTCAACTGGAACATATGCACATTTCGGGTATGTTTTTGGAACGACTTCATATACTGGAAGTTATAATGCAAATGGATATTATTTACCTACAGGATTGAAAAGTGTTATTATCTCAGACACAATGGAAATAGGAGTATCAGCCTTCTGTGGAGCAAGCAGCTTAACAAGTATAGTGATCTCAAATAGAGTGACAAGTATTGGTAATTCTGCCTTTGCAGGTGCAAGCAGTTTAAAGAGTATGGTGATTCCAAATAGTGTAACAAGCATCGGTGATTCTGCCTTTGCAGGTACAAGCAGTTTAGCAAGCATCGTTATCCCAGACAGCATAACAAGTATTGGAGTTTCAGTCTTCCAGGATGCAAGTAGTTTAATAAATATCTTTATCCCAAATAGTGTAACAAGCATCGGTGATTCTGCCTTTTCAGGCGCAAGCAGTTTAACAAGCATCGTTATCCCAAATAGTGTTACAAGTATTGGCGAGTATGCCTTTTCAGGTGCAAGCAGTTTAACAAGTATCGTTATCCCAGAAGGCGTGTCAAGTATTAGTAAAGCCACCTTTTCAGGTGCAAGTAGTTTAGCAAGTATTGTGATTCCAAGTAGTGTAACTATCATTGGTGATTTTGCTTTCTATGAAGCAAGTAGTTTTGCAAGTATCGAAATTCCAAATAATGTAACTACAATAGGGGCTTTTGCTTTTTATGGAATGAGCAGTTTAGTTACTATAGTTATCCCAAATAGTGTTACAACTATTGGCAATTCTGCTTTTTCAGGTGCAAGCAACTTACAGAGTATTGTGATTCCAAACAGTGTAACAAGTATTGGAGAAGCAGCTTTCTCAGGAACAAGCAATCTATCGAGTATTACTCTTCCGTTTATTGGAAACTCAAGAACATCTACTGGATCAAACGCTCATTTCGGTTATATTTTTGGAACGACTTCATATCTTGGGAGTTATTGGACATCTCCATACTTCTTACCACGAAAGTTGTATGAAGTGGTTATAACTGATGCAACGAACATAGGAGAACTCGCTTTCAAGAATGCTGGTCTAATAAGAAATATCGTGATCCCCGACAGTGTGACAAGTATCGGAGAAGCTGCCTTTGCAGGTACACACAGTTTAGTAAGTATCGTTATCCCAAATAGTGTGACAAGTATTGGCGATTATGCCTTTTCATCTGCAAGTAGTTTAACCAGCATAATCATTCCAAATAGTGTAACGAGTATCGGTGATTTTGCTTTTTCTTTTACAAGCAGTTTAACG
Organism: bacterium; assembly: GCA_030684695.1. Classification (GTDB taxonomy): domain Bacteria; phylum Bacillota_I; class Bacilli_A; order Izemoplasmatales; family Hujiaoplasmataceae; genus JAUXXX01. The sequence goes on along the minus strand of JAUXXX010000043.1, from coordinate 2,141 downwards.
AGTATCGTGATTCCAAATAGTGTAATAAGCATTGGGGATTCAGTCTTCTTAAAAGCAATAAGTCTAACAAGTATCGTGATTCCAAACAGTGTAGTTAGCATTGGGTCTTATGCTTTCCAAGGAGCAAGCAGTTTAACGAGCATCGTTATCCCAGACAGCGTAACAAGTATTGGAGCATCTGCCTTCCGCGATGCAAGCAGTTTAACAAATATAGTTATCCCCAATGGTGTGACAAGTATTGGTGAATATACCTTCTCAGGGGCTATCACCTTAACAAGTATCGTTATCCCAGACAGTGTAACAAGTATTGGAGCATCTGCCTTCCGGGATGCAAGCAGCTTAGCAAGCATCGTTATCCCAGACAGTGTAGCTAGCATTGGACCTTATGCTTTCTATGGAGCAAGCAGTTTAACAGAAATGGTTATCCCCAATGGTGTGACAAGAATTGGTGAATATGCTTTTTTTAGTGCAAGCAGATTAACAAATATAGTAATCCCAAATAGTGTGACAAGTATTGGCGAATATGCCTTTTCAGGGGCAAGCAGCTTAAAGAGCATTGTAATTCCCAATAGTGTTATGAGTATCGGATCATATGCTTTTTCAGGGGCAACCAGTTTAGAAAGTGTGGTGATTCAGAATGGTGTCAGAATTATTAGTACCCATGTCTTTTCAGGCGCAAGCAATTTAAAGAGTATTGTGATTCCAAACAGTGTAACAAGTATTGGAGAAGCCGCCTTTTCAGGAACAAGCAATCTATCGAGTATTACTCTTCCATTTATTGGAAACTCAAGAATATCTACTGGTTCAAATGCTTCTTTCGGATATATTTTTGGATTGAGTTCATATACAGGGAGCTATCAAGCGAATGGTTATTATTTACCGATAGGATTACAAGAAGTTACGGTTTCAGACGCATCAAGCATCGGATCATTGGCTTTCTTAGGTGCAAGTAGTCTAACCAAAATCGTGATTCCAAACGGTGTAAGGAGTATAGGTAATTCTGCTTTTTCAGGTGCAAGCAGTTTAATGAGCATTATTATCCCAGACAGTGTAACAAGTATTGGAGAAGCCGCCTTTTCAGGAACAAGCAATCTATCGAGTATTACTCTTCCGTTTATTGGAAACTCAAGAACATCAACTGGTAAAAACGCTTCTTTCGGGTATATTTTCGGTACGACTTCATATTCTGGAAGTTATAATGCAAATGGATATTATTTACCAATAGGATTACAAGAAGTTGCTGTTTCTGATGCATCGAGGATCGGGCCATTGGCCTTCTTGGGCGCAAGTAGTCTAACCAAGATCGTGATTCCCAATAGTGTAACAAGTATTGGAGAAGCTGCCTTTTCAGGAACGAGCAATCTATCGAGTATTACTCTTCCATTTGTTGGAAACTCAAGAATATCTACCAGTACAAATGCTTCTTTCGGGTATATCTTCGGTACGACTTCGTATTCTGGAAGTTATAATGCAAATGGGTATTATTTACCGGTAGGATTGAATGAAGTCATAATTAACGACTCTGTGACTAATGAATCTTATCTTTCGTTTGGATCATCGACAATAAGGATTATTGTGATTCCAAACTGTCTTACAATGTCCAAGGTGCTATGTCGTTAATATGTCGAAAAGTGATGTTTGGTGACATGAATCTTTGGGTATTTTTTTTACATGACTTGTTAGGAATTACCATTTTTGAGCAAACTGGATAAATTGAGCCTATCACTAATTATTCATGTTTTAAAACCACCACCATCTCGGTGGTGTAATCTTTTATTAACCGCTCATTTTCAATCCTTAACGTTAGATTTACACACTGGAGTTCCTCTTGTGGTGTTAACTCTTTTCTACTCAAATGTTTCACTAGCGGATTTCCTGGTTTCATTTGTTTTCTATCGTTTCTATTCCACCTTCTTGGAATCTTTTTATCCAAGTAGATATCGTTCCATTACTGATAATATTTAGTCTTCCTGGTTCATTTGCACTGATCTCTCCTGACATTAATAGTTGTTCATGCTCATATTTTGCTTCTTTACTCCAGTATCGATTTGTGCCACCTTTCGGGCGTCCCATAAAAATCACTTCCTTCTTAATTATATTTAATCACTTATTTATTTAAAAAGTACTAAATCTGACAGGAT
>JAUXXX010000039.1 GCA_030684695.1 bacterium | reverse complement strand
GTCCTTCATGATAAGTTTCTTCCCAAAGCAAAAACTGTAGTTTCATAATCAATCAAGTCTTGAGCATATAACCCAAGTATCCTAGTAGCATATGCGTTGACTTCTTTTCCACCAGTTAGATTAATTGCGTGTGCTAGCATTTCTATTTCCTTTTGTTTTTCCTGATTTGGCAAAACGATTTGAAATGGTATCCCACGATTCAACTCGATTTGTTTTAAATACATATTGATTGCATATGACAAAGTAACACCTAAGCTATTTAGAATAATCTCAACCGATTCCTTGAGATCATCTGATACTCTAACGTGTATAATTTCATTTCTCATGTTTATCACCTCACAATAATTGTATCACATTTGATACACAACATCAAGATTTATGATAAAAAAGACCCCTTAGGAGTCTTTAAAGTTATCTATGGAGCCATAAGAGAACAAATAAACTCGCACTTTTTAGCGAAAACACTTAAAAGTGTCCCAATGTCCATCAACATACCTTTTAGAGGACAACAGAGGAAAGTGTAGGACAATGAAAGAAAAGTGTTCTTTTGTCCACCAACATACCCTTTGGAGGACAAAAGAGGACAAATGAGAATAATAACCACGAGTATTACATTTCATTGGCCATATGATTAAATGATATACTATATACTTTCTATTCTGTTCTTTGCTATAAAGTAATACTTTTGTTCTTTTTCTATTCCAACATAACTTCTTTTTAGTTTCTTTGCAACATAACAAGTTGTTCCGCTTCCCAAAAATGGATCTAAAATAATATCGCCCTCATTACTTGATGCCATAATAATTCTTTCAAGTAAATATTCTGGTTTTTGAGTTGGATGATAACCAAAGTTTTTCTCGAACTTTTGGACAGCCGGTAATGTCCACACATCATCCATCTCTTTACTACAAACCTGAAACATTTTATCATAGTTAAAAGTGTGCCTATTAAACTTTTTAGCCCATATGATCATTTCATATGAAAACCTAAACTTATTTTTATACAATAGTGGTGGGGGATCACTTTTGTGCCATATAACTATATTGATTATCTTAAATCCTATCTTCTTCATTTCTTTTTCAACATCGAAAATGTTATGATGAGTTCCTGATACCCATATTGTACCTGTTGGTTTAAGTAATCTATAACATTCAAATAACCAATTCTTTGTAAACAAGTTTATATCTTGATAACTAGTCTTATCATCCCACTCGCCTTTATTCACTGATACTACTTTGCCACTGCTAATACTTAAACCACCATTAGATAAAAAGTATGGTGGATCTGCAAAAACCAGATCAATGGAGTCATTATCTAATCTTTTCATTACTTCAATGCAATCACCTAAATATAACATTATAAAAATCACCTCTCATAATATATTACTAATGAGAGAGTGATTTTTCTTTTTTAATTATTAATTTCAAGATGATTCACATATTCTGTTTCACCACTATTACTTGCAAACAACTGTTTAGTGATGTTTATAACTTCTTGTGTATTATGATTTTCTTTCTTTAGATATGAGTCATAGAACGAAATTGAAAATTCTGTGGCATGTTCATTATTTATATCTGCATTAAATCCAATTGTAGAAATAAATCGTGTATTCCCTATTGAATGATTCTTAACTTGGATTGCGAAATCGCTCGACCTACATGCATTGAGATATACCAAATGAACTTCATCTGATCTATTTATAAAAAATTTCAAAAATTGGTGATAATATAGCTTAACTGAAACGCTATTGTCTTCTAAAACCAAAGCTGTACCGTTTTTGCCATGACAAGCAAAATGATAACATTTTATATCATGCTTTGCAATTGTGTTTTGTATCACATTTCTATTAGTAGCATATCTTACCAAAGGGTGATAAAAAGAATCGGATCTCAAAGATATCTCTCTAATCTCATCTATTTCTCTATTGAAGTTACATTCGATTTGATCCTTCGGTGATGCTTCAAACAAAGCTAAATCCCATCTTTCAAATTCATAAGTTCTTCTAATTATCTCCTCGTGCATTGAGTAAATTACATTATGCCAACTCTTATTAACATATGAAGAATCTTCTATAAGTTTTTGAAATGAAACAGTATAATTTAAAATGTTATCAGCTAATACTTTAGTATAATATTTAAACGATTCTAAAAGATAGTCATCGAATATTAACATGCTTGTAGAACTTGAATTAAAACATAGATTACTTATTTGGGCTTGATGCTCACTTGTTATGTTATCGATGTCAGAACTAAACACTTGTTCAAGTTTATCAATTAGTTCTTTGCTATTGTTAATAAACTCCACTCTTTTTTGAATATGTCGATTATATTTTTTGACACTCTCTAATATTGAGTCTTTCATGTGCTATTTTATAATCTCAATCAACTTATTATTTTTTAAATCATCGATAGATAACACATAGTCAATTGAGTAATATGCTTCTTCTAGGTTTCCTCTTGCAGAATTCCAACCAATCCCATCTGTGATCCAAATAAAAGTAAAATTTTCTATACTCTTTGTCTGTTCATAAAGCATTTTATAACTTCTAGCTGTTTCATTTAATTTTGATCCACCACCAGAGTAAAAATTCACTTCAATTGCATATAAATGATTGTTCTTAAATACCACAAAATCAAATCTTTTATTAGCAATTCTATCTTCTTCGAAAATGGATAAATCTACCCCTGATAATCTATAAATTTCCTTTGTCGACATCTCTCTATATATTTCGTTTGAAGTCAAATTTAACTGATTCATTATATATGAGGCTACTAATCTTTCCATTGCTATACCTGTTCTATTCTTTCTTGCGTTGGTGTCTAATCCCACTTCAACTCCTCTAACAT
>JAUXXX010000038.1 GCA_030684695.1 bacterium | reverse complement strand
TTTATCTTATACCTTCCTTTAGATATGATCTTTGATTTGGATTTATCCACCTCTAATGGATCCATTAACATAAGCGATTTAAGCGAACTTGGAACACTTCGCTTGCGTTCATCGAATGGAGCGATTGTCTTAGGAGAGATTACGCAAATTAAAAGTATTGATGCCTATACTTCCAATGGACTTGTAGAGTTTAATCAGTTGATGGTACAAAATCTTGCGAAAGCAAGGACATCCAACGGAAGAATTATCGTGGAGAAAACCACGGTTGGAGAGTTAGATGTTCAAACATCCAATGGCGCCGTCAATGTAGAACTCCATGGGACTCATTCGATGTACCGCATTGATATGGCTACATCGAACGGCTCAAAAACATTGAATGGTGTGAAAACCGACGCATCGATTGTGAATCCGAGTGCTTCACTCGATGTACGAGTTCGTACATCCAATGGTCCCATTTCTATTCGATTTACCTTAGACTAAGCACCCTACATGGTGCTTTTTCTTTTGAATTATTGGAAATATTCCTTTTTGAAATAGAATTTATGGTATAATTAATTCAATAGAATGGAGTGGTTTATTATGGGTCAAAGTTCAGTTATCAATCGTCGTAATCGTTTTTTTGAGCAAATGGATGTGGAATCTTTTGCAGTTTTATTTGCAGGGGAAGCTCCTCATAAGACAACAGATCAGCACTATCCATTTACAGTAAATAAACATTTCTTTTATCTCACCGGATTGGTCAAACAATCGTTTATTTTGGTACTGATCAAAGGATTAAACAAGCAATTTGTGTATCTTTTTATTGAAGAGTCTAGTGAATACGCCACAAAATGGCTTGGAAAACGAATGACCAAAGCAGAAGCATCAGCAATTTGTGGAATCAGTGAAGCAAACATCATGTATCTTGAAGCATTTCCAGGGTTTTTAACCAATCAAGTACTAGGAAACTCTAGAAAATCCATTATTGGCGCTCCAAAACGGCTGTATATCGACTTATACCGTCATAAACCATTGGTGAGATCTTATGGATTCTTACAAATGGATTCCTTTATTCAAGCATATCCAGAACTTTCCATTCATAGTGCAAATGAGATTCTTGATCAACTGCGGATGTTCAAAGACGAAACAGAAATCTTTGAAATGTCTCAGGCAATCACTTATGCAAAGTCTGGCTTAGAAGCCATCATGAAAAAACTAAAACCCGGACTTGGCGAACAAGAACTTGATTCCTTATTTGAATATCAAATCAAGCGCTTGGGATCCACTGCCTTTATTTTTAACCCCATCATTGCCTCTGGAGCAATCGCTACTACCTTGCATTTTGAAGATAACAAACAAGTGATGAACGACGGTAGTCTCGTTCTTTGTGATTTAGGTGCCTTATCCAATGAGTATGCTTCTGATATTACACGTACCTACCCAGTCAATGGAACATTCACACCAAGACAAAAAGAACTTTATGAACTGGTGTTATCAGTGAATAAAGCAAGCATCGCTTTTGTAAAACCGGGAATCACTATGGCTCAACTAAACGCATATGCAAAAAACTTGTTAGCAGAAGGTGCATTGGCACTTGGTTTAATCAAAGAAATCACTGAAATTGACAAGTATTATTATCATAATGTTTCCCATTATTTAGGCCTTGATGTTCATGATGTCGGTACTTACCATGAACCTCTTAAACCAGGAATCGTGTTAACCATCGAACCAGGAATTTATGTGGATGAGGAACAAATCGGAATTAGAATTGAAGATGATGTGTTGGTTACCGAACAAGGATATCAAAACTTAAGTATCGACATCATCAAAGAAATCACTGATATCGAAGCATACATCAAGTCATAAACGTTTCAAAGAGGACACGACATGCCCTATGTAGAAGGTCTCATTCGTCAAGTGCTGTTTTTTGCTGAAGATAGCGGATATTCGGTTATTAAACTCGAGATTACAGACACGACGGAACACAGTTTGCTTTACCACGAACCCACCATCGTCATTAGTGGGTTTTTTCCTAGATTAGAGACACAGGTCAAATATCGATTTAGTGGTGCGTTTGTAGACCATCCTAAATATGGTACGCAGTACAAAGCAACTACCTTCGAACGAATCATGGATAATACAATAGAAGGTATCATCGAATACCTTGCGAGTGGATTATTCAAAGGGATTGGCCATAAGACTGCGAAAAAAATAGTGGATGTATTGGGTGTCACTTGTTTAGATCAAATTGCTAATGATGTCAGTGTTCTTGATTCTGTCAAAAAAATGCCTGCAAGTAAGAAGCAAGAAATCTATGAAACACTTCGGAAAAATCGACAACTAGAAAGTACATTAATTTGGTTGTATGGATTCGAAATATCTCCGAAGATGAGTTTTCGAATTGTCCAGAAATATGGACCGCGAACCATTGATACTTTAAAACATAATCCATACATCCTGATTGACGACGTCGAAGGAATTGGGTTCAAAAGAGCTGACGATATCGGTTTGAAAATGGGGGTTGAAGTTTCTTCTCCTTTACGAATTAGAGCTGTGATTTACTATTTACTGACGGAATACATGAATAAATTTGGCGATACGTTAATCGACAAGTTTAAACTAATGGAATATACCTTAAGCTTTTTAAATCGAACCGAAGAAATTGTCACTTTAGAGCAAGTCCAAGATATCATCGCTGACTTAATCTTTGAAGATCGATTGGTTGAGATTGGCGACGTCATCATGCTTTCCTATTTATATAGGGCAGAAATGGAGTTGGCTAAGAAAGTCCGGCTACTTTCATCCATGGAAGAGAGTATTTATGAGGATGGTTTTTTAGAAGAAACATTACATCACTATGAACAAGATCATTTTATTACGTATACAGACAATCAACGTCATGCAATCTTAAGTAGTCTAAAACACCATTTGGTCATCATTACTGGTGGACCAGGAACCGGAAAAACGACGATAATCAAGGCAATTGTTGATATTTTAGAGTTGATACATAAAACGGAACCAATGTATAAAAAATCCATCAAGTTAATTGCGCCTACAGGAAAAGCGGCGAAGCGTTTGATGGAAGCAACCTCTTTTGAAGCTTCGACGATTCATCGGTTGCTTGGATACGATTTTTCTGGTATCTTCCAATACGACGAACACAATCCCATCGATGCATCTTGCGTCATTGTCGATGAAGCATCGATGATGGATGTTATGTTAGCAAAGCATTTGTTTCAAGCGATTCATCCAAAAACAAAGGTGATTATTGTTGGAGATGAAAATCAGCTTCCAAGCGTCGGACCTGGACAAGTATTGTCCGATTTATTATCTGCTTCGATTTGTCCGGTTATTCGATTGACAAAAATCCATCGCCAAGCAACCGATTCGAAAATCATCGAGATTGCCTATCATGTTTTAAATCAAGAACTTCCAGAATCCATATTAAAACAAACAGATGATTTTCATTTCATCAAATCCAAGGAAACGGAAGTACTTCGTTTCATTACGGACACCGTACATCACGCTTTACTTCAAGGACAAGACTTGCATGAAGACATTCAAATCCTGATTCCAATGTACAAAGGTCCATGTGGAATTGATGTTGTGAATGAGCATATTCAGGCAACATTCAATAAACAAAATGCCTTGAATAAGATCGTTTTTGGAACCAAAACCTTTTGTTTGGATGACAAAGTCATTCAATTGCTCAATAACCCCGAAGATGGGGTGATGAACGGTGATATTGGAAAGGTGATTGCGATTGTTGAAGGCGTTGAAATGATTGTTGAGTTTAACTCACAACAGGTCAAATACAGTTTAAAAGATTTAGACAATCTTCAATTGGCATACGCAGTCAGCGTTCACAAATCACAAGGCAGTGAGTTTAAAACCGTTATTTTACCACTGGTTCCCGGCTTTCGTCATATGCTCAAACGTAAACTGCTGTATACAGCGATCACAAGAGCAAAGAAACATTTGGTGATTATTGGGGATTTATATAGTTTACGAAATGGAATTTTTGGTTTAGAACCGATTCGAAACACATTACTTCGGCATTGGCTGGAACAAAACATTGATATTACCGCTCCAAGAGAACCCTCTTTAGATGATTTTATGCAAGACTAATATAGAAAGGATTTGACGTATGAAAAAACTTACTCAAGTTCAAAGAACACAAATGTTCGTACCAGCCATCTTTTTTCTATTGCTTCTTGTATCTTTATTCGTTGATCCACTAGATACATTGATGAGTGGGTATATCGCGATTTTAACCAGTCCATCCATTTTGTTAACCGACTATATTGTGGTTGGAGGATTGGGGGCTACGTTGTTCAATGTAGCGACCACGACTCTTCTTAACTTGATATTACTCCATCGCTTAAAGATCAAAATGACAGGTCCCGTGTTCGCTGCTTTATTTACAATCGCAGGATTCGGGTTTTTCGGAAAAAACTTGTACAATGCACTTCCGATCTACTTTGGAGTCTATTTGTACTCATTGGCTACGAAAACAGAGTTTCGCAATCATATTTTGGTATTATTGTTTTCATCGGGAATTAGTCCAATTGTTTCCTTCTTAATGTTTGGAATTGGGATACCTCCGATCATCAATGTTGTTGTAGCGATTACAGTAGGTATCGTTATAGGATTCGTGTTGCCTGCATTTAATGCACATGCTTTACGATTTCATCAAGGATACAATTTGTATAACACTGGATTTTCAATGGGTGTTATTTCAATGATGGCCACGGCCATTATTCAAACATTCACCCCGATGCCACCACTTCCGAGTGCTGTAAGCAATGACTATCATGTTGTGCTACTCATTGCGACCGTTGTTTTGTCGGTATTTTTCTTGGTTTGTTCTTATCTATATGATCCAGTTTCATATAAGCAATATGGAGTTATTATCAAAAAAAGTGGACGATTGGTAACCGATTTTGTCCGAGATGCCGGAGTAGAGACGACACTACTAAATGTTGGGCTTATGGGGTTATTAACCGTCGTATTAATTCTTGTTTCACCGATTCAGATTAATGGACCCGTTATGGGAGCGATTTTAACGATTATGGGATTTGGAGCGTTTGGAAAACATCCAAAGAATTCTATACCAGTTGTCCTAGGCGCTGTTTTGGCCATTGTCTTGATTCCTTCCATCGAGTGGACCATGGGGCCGATACTCGCAGTATTGTTTGTAACTGGACTGGCTCCACTTGCGGGTAGGTTTGGGTTTATTCCAGGAATCATCGCAGGGTTCTTACACTTACTAATCACGTCACGTGCATTGTCTTTTCAAGGAGGATTTGATTTATATAACAATGGATTCGCTGCAGGATTTGTAGCTGCAGTGCTATCCCCCTTATTTCATACATTTCGAAAAGCGAAAGAAGGCGATCCTGCATGAACCATAGTGAAAACTTAAAATTTTCAAAAATCATTGGCGAGTTGATTGTATTTTTGTTAAATCGTGGATACCATACATTCCACTTTTCAATCAAACAAGAAGCGATGCTTGAAACCATTATCATCCGTTTAGCAACTCTTGAACCAAAAGATGAAGAAGAACTCGTATTAAAAATGGGACGACATCGCGAAACAGAAATTGAAACATACGGTTGGAGTTTACTAGGGGATTCTGGACTAGAAATCGCCGGACTATTAATTGATTCTATAGAAGTTGAAAAAACAGATATAGACGTCGTAGTTCACTTAAAACGGTGGAAGAAGCCACTCTAAAACAGTGAATAATCGTTGCAATTTAAGGGTATTTATTGTATAATGGTCTAAATCAATGCGAAAGATAAGTAGTTCAATCGGTGTTTTTTCAAGAGAGTTTAGGGCGGTGTGACTAAACAAAACCACCTATGAATGAAGCTCCTTTCAAGAGGTGTGAAAACACACCCGTTGTCGGCGTTAACGAATAGAGGGCCAGATTTTCTGGAACAAAGGTGGTACCGCGAGCAATCGTCCTTTTTTAGGGACGTTTTTCTTTTTTTTGGAGGGATAAACAATGAAATACTTAACAGGGAAGCAAATTAGACAAATGTGGATTGATTTTTTTCAATCCAAAGGACATGGAGTAGAGGCGGGAGCGAGTTTGATTCCCAATGATGATCCAACCTTATTATGGATGAATTCGGGAGTCGCAGCACTAAAAAAATACTTTGATGGATCTGTTGTGCCTAAAAATCCTCGGATTGTAAATGCCCAAAAGTGTATTCGAACCAATGATATCGAAAATGTGGGAAAGACCGCTCGTCATCACACTTTTTTCGAAATGCTTGGGAATTTTTCGATTGGAGATTATTTTCGAAAAGAAGCGATTGTTTGGGGATTTGAATTATTAACGGATCCCAAGTGGTTTGGATTTGATAAGGATTTACTTTACGTAACCATCTATCCAGGAGATCAAGAAACCAAAGAACTTTGGAAATCACTTGGCATCCTCGAATCTCATATTATTCCAACAGCAGATTCGAATTTCTGGGAAATCGGCGAAGGACCTTGTGGACCATGTACAGAGATTTTTGTGGATCGAGGGCCTAAATTTGGTGATTTTACTCCCGATGCCATTCGCGATGACACACCAAACGATCGTTATATTGAAGTTTGGAACATCGTCTTTTCTCAATTCAATGCCAAACCTGGACTTTCGCGTAGTGAATATCCTGAGTTACCCAATAAAAACATCGATACCGGATCTGGGCTAGAACGGTTTGCTTCGGTATTGCAAGAAACAGATACCAATTTTGAAACAGACTTATTCTTACCCATTATCAAACGAATTGAATCCATTTCAAGTGTCCCCTATACTGGCCAAATGGCATTTAAAGTCATTGCGGATCATATCCGTACCGTCTCTTTTGCGGTCGCTGATGGAGCGGTTTTATCCAACGAAGGAAGAGGATATGTACTTCGTCGTTTGTTACGTCGCGCAGTCAAATATGGTCGCAAATTGGGAATCAACTATCCTTTTATGGATCAACTTGTTGATGACGTTGTATCCATTATGAAAGATTTTTACCCCTATTTGGTTGAAAAAGCTCCGATTATTAAAACAGTAATCAGTGCAGAAGAAACTAAGTTCTTAGAAACCTTGTCCTTAGGTGAAAAACGGTTTGATTCCATGGCAGATGCGAGTCTTAACGAAACCATTTCAGGAACCGACGCTTTCTTGTTATATGATACGTTTGGTTTTCCAATTGAATTAACTGTCGAGTACGCACAAGAACGAGGACTTGAAGTTGACATTGAAGGCTTTAAGCTTGAAATGTCCAAACAAAAAGAGCGTGCACGTGGTGCTCGAAAAGACATGCAATCGATGAAATCACAAAACGTAGATTTCTTACAATTTATTCAACCTAGTACATTTGTTGGATATGAGCAAACCATGGTAGAAACCAAAATCATCAAAGTATTTCCAGAAGGAATTGTATTAGAAAAAACCCCATTTTATGCGACAAGTGGTGGACAAATTGCTGATACAGGTGTAATTTTTAATGAACAGTTTTCGATTGAAGTATTTGATGTTACCAAACTTCCCAATGGACAGTTTTTACATCACTACCAAGTCAAAGAAGGCACTGTCTTAGAAGGTGCAACAGTGCTAGCCAAAATCGATGACCAAAAAAGAAAATTAACAACATTTAATCACTCCGCTACCCATTTACTCTTCAAAGCTATGCGTGATATTTTAGGTCCTCATGTGAGCCAACAAGGATCCCTTGTAACTCCAGAATATCTTCGCTTTGATTTTAATCATTATCAACCGATTACAGAAGCTGAAATTTTGAAGCTCGAATCCACAGTCAACGATATGATTCAACAACCATTTTCCACTGAAACGTTGTTACTTAGCGTAGAAGAAGCTATTCAAAAAGGTGCGGTAGCAGAATTTGGTGAAAAATATGGCGATGTTGTTCGGGTCGTTAATTTAAAACATACACTCGATTTATGTGGTGGTACGCATGTTGATGATTTATCTAAAATCAACCGATTCGCAATAGTAAGCGTTGCTTCCATTGGGTCCGGTATTTTTAGAGTTGAAGGACTGACAAACGTTAATGTAGATGGAATTGTGGATTCTTTAAGTGGAATTAATCAAGACATTGATAATTTAGTACAAAAAGCAAAACATATTCAAGAAGAGGCATTCCATCAAGGTATTAAACTAGATTTTACCTATAAACGAAATGAGATTGTACTCGGAAGTTATGCCGATGTTATTGCAAAGCGACAAGAAGTTCAAGAACTGCAAAAAGCGGTGAAAGAACTGGAGAAACTATACTCTAAACAACTTGAAGTTCGTGCTTTATCATCCATGGACGATTACATCAAGCAAATCCAAGGCAATCAATTTATTGGAAGAATCGACCATTTAGAAGTTGGCTCTATGAAACAAATTGTTGATAACCTCATGAATGTCATTGGTCAAGGTTTTGTGTTCTTAGCATCTGTACAAGATGAAAAAGTGACATTTATTGCCAAAAGCACGGATGCATCAATTCATGCAGGAAACATCGTCAAGCAAGCGGCTCTTTTATGCGGAGGAAACGGTGGGGGCAGAAATGATTTTGCTCAAGCTGGTGGCAAACTTATTGAACAAGTCGATCAAGCAATCGCTTTGGTAAGAGGATTAACAAAGTGAGGGCACTTGGAATTGATTTAGGGAATAAGACCATGGGCCTTGCGTTATCCGATCCTACAGGGTTTTTAGCTACTGGTTTGGAAACACTACGTTTTGAGCAAGAGAAATTTGAAGTTCCTCTTGACTATCTCGTACGTTTTGTCGATAATAATAAGGTAGATTTGATTGTACTCGGTCTGCCTAAAAATATGGATGGTTCGATTGGATTTCAAGGCCAAGTGGTACAACGATTTAAAGAATTGCTTGAACCGCGACTTGCCATCCCCATTCATTTATGGGATGAGCGCTTAACATCCAAAATGGCTGAATCTGTGATGTTTGAAGCAGATTATAGTCGAAAAAAGAAGAAAGTCTCGGTTGATAAAATCGCGGCGACTATTATATTGCAAAGCTATCTCGATAGCAGAAAGTAGGAACACATGGAACAACAAACCGAATTTTTCACCGTAACCGACGAACAAGGCAAAGAAATCCAATGCGAAATCATCATGACATTCGAATCTGAAGAGTTTGGTAAATCATATGTGGTCTATCAAGTAGTAGGCGACGAATCAGGCGAATATTACGCAGCCGCATTTAATCCAGAAGATGGCGATGAAGGTCGCTTATTCGAAATCGAATCCGATTTAGAATGGGATTTTGTCGAAGAAGTTCTTGAAAGTTATTTAGAAGAGAATGGACTAGATGAAGTCGAAGAAGAAGAAACTGAAGAAGAATCTGAAGAAGAGTAATTTCTACTCTTCTTCTCCCTTTATTCATGAATCCTTCTGAACGATTACAACAAATTAAGCAAAAAGCCTTACAAGAAGCCATTCCTATCATTTCGGACGAAGGATTAGAAATCCTTTCTTTCTTGATATCCAAACACCAAGTACATAGAGTCCTAGAAATCGGGACTGCGGTTGGTTATTGTGCAATCGCTTTGAGTATAGCTCATCCAGTAGAGGTCACGACGATTGAACGAAATGAATCGATGTTTCAACAAGCAAAAGCACACATCGCTTTATGCATGATGGAGTCTAAAATTACCCTCATCCAAGGGGATGCGCAAGTGTTGGAATTGCTTGATCCATTGCCTTTTGATTTGTTGTTTATCGATGCGGCGAAGGCCCAATATCAGAAGTTTTTTGAAAAGTTTTCTCCTTTGGTCAAAGTGGGAGGAATTGTTGTTTGTGATAACTTAAGTTTCCATGGTTTTGCGGATGGGACCCAGGTTGCGTTAAGCAGAGATTTAAAACAGTTGGTTCGAAAAATAAATCGTTTTAAGACTTGGCTTTCTACTGAAGATGCTTGGGAAACTTCCTTTCTTTCTCTTGGAGATGGGATGTCCATCAGTTTTAAAAAATAGGTGACATATGAACGTAATTGCTTGTTTAAATGATGTGATAGAAATTGAAATGTTTGAACACCTTGGTATTCAAGGGCTTTTACTACCGGTTGCAGGATTTTCTTCCAAAGCAACACGGTCTTTTTCCGTTCATGAAATTTCTTCCATCACGGCCATCATGCAAGAGCGTGGGTTATATAGCTATCTGCAAATGAATACCATCATTCATGAAACGGATATTCTTGCATTACGAAGCTGTATCGAGGAATTAAAACAGATTCCATTTCATGCATTGATTTGTTATGACTATACCGTCGCAATCATTGCAAGTGATTATGGACTTGGATCCAAAATTATCTACCAACCAGGAACGCAAAACACCAATGCCTTTGATCCGACGTTTTATGAACGTCAAGGAATCAAAGGGATTACGATTTCACCAGAGATTACCTTAGAAGATATCATCTACATGACTGAACAAACCGATCACATTGAACTTAGTATCATCGGTCATGGATATTTACCAATGTTTTATTCAGGAAGGCAATTGATTACTTCATATTTTGACTATTTGAAGTCTCCACAATCATATGTAAATGATCAGTCATTGACCATTGAAGAAGAAGTAAGGAAGGGGTTAATTTATCCCATCTATGAAGATTCCTTTGGAACGCATATTTTCCGTCCTAAAGCACTACAATCATTTCAAGAACTAATGGTGTTACGACCATTTATTACTGATTTCTTCGTAGAACGATTGTTTTTACCCATAGAAGAATATTGTCATGCCATTGAGTGTATCCTTGGGAAGAAAGATAATACTACTTTCTTAGAACGATATCCTCACTATGATTCAGGCTTTTATTATAAAAAGACTTCCTCAAAAAAGGAGGAAGTGAAATGAGTACGGTAGAATTATTAGCACCAGCAGGGGACTTAGAAAAGCTAAAAGTTGCGTTATATTATGGAGCGGATGCAGTCTATATTGGTGGAACTAAGTTTTCACTACGTGCTCGGGCGTCTAAATTCACCATTGATATGATTGAACAAGGGGTATTATTTGCTCATCAACTAGGGAAAAAAGTCTATGTAACCACAAACATCATTCCACACAACGAAGATATGGGGGAACTGATTGAATACTTGCAAGCACTTGATAAAATCGGTGTAGACGCCATCATTTGCTCCTCTCCTTACATTATGGAAACGGCCTTTACTCATACTTCGTTAGAAGTACATTTATCAACCCAACAATCCGTACTCAATTCTGTATTTCTCAATTATTGGGCTGATTTAGGTGTATCACGAATCGTTTTAGGTAGAGAAGCATCACTAGATCAAATCCGTCAAATTCAACATAAATCCAAAGCGGAACTCGAAGTCTTTATTCATGGAGGAATGTGTGTTTCGTATTCTGGAAAATGCACATTGTCCAATACGATGACCTCAAGAGATGCCAACCGCGGAGGGTGTGCTCATAGTTGTCGCTGGAATTATTTATTACGACACAAAGACACTGTACTTAGCAATGGATATGATTTTCAGATGGCTTCTAAAGATTTACAAACCATTCGACAAATTCCTGAACTAATCGATATTGGTATTGCTTCTTTAAAGATTGAAGGACGAATGAAATCGATTCATTACATCGCAGTTGTCGTATCAACATACCGTGAGTTAATCAACGATTCACTTTGCAACCAACGTAAACCATATGAGTATTATGAGAACAAAATGGCAAAAGCTGAAAACCGAGAAACATCAAGTGGCTTTTTGCTTGGGAAACCATCTGTGAATCAACAGCTTTACAATGCAAGAAGCGAGTTTCCAAACAAAGAGTTTGTCGGGCTCGTGGAAGGGTATGCAGACGGTTTTTTACTAGTTGAACAACGCAATCACTTTGTGGCAGGTGATTGGATTGAAGTTCTTTCTCCCAATCCAAACACTCAAATCTTCCAAGTAGAAGCCATCTATGACAGTGCAGGGAATTTGTTAGATGCTGCTCGTCATCCGATGCAAAAAATCAAAATAAAAACATCTGTCCAGTGTCAGCCATATGACTTATTAAGGAAGGTTTCCTCATGAACAAACGACCAGTTTTAATTGCAGTAGCAGGTGGTTCATCCTCGGGGAAAACCACCGTAGTTGACAAGATTACTGCTAATCTTGTCGGATACGGGGTGGTTGTAATCAAACACGATGATTACTATAAAGACCAATCCGAAATGACGTTAGACGAACGACGCGTTGTCAATTATGACCATCCTTTTTCCATCGATAATGATTTATTTTATGAACACCTAGAACAATTAATGAACAACCAATCCATTCATAAGCCTACATATGATTTTGTTCAGTTGACAAGAGCAAAAAAAACTGAGTTCATTCAACCTGGTAAAATTATCATTATCGAAGGGATTTTGATTCTAGAAGACAAACGTATTCGTGATTTGGCAGACATAAAAATTTTTGTGGAAGCGGATGACGACTTGCGATTTATCCGACGTTTAAAACGAGACATCAAAGAACGTGGAAGAACCTTAGAAAGTGTTGTGGAACAATACTTATCTACGGTAAAACCAATGCATTATGCTTTTGTCAAACCAACAAAAAGGTATGCAGATATTATCATTCCCAACGACTATCAACACGATGTGGCTGTGGACTTAATTAACTCAAAAATACTATCTATATTAAATCAGTAAACTATGGTATAATAATACCACTATGAATTAGGAGATACCAACCATGGAAAATACCTTTAAATTAACCGAACAGGGATACTTAAAACTTCAACAAGAACTTGAAAATCTCAAGGATGTGGATCGTAAACAAAACTTAGAAGCTTTGAAAGAAGCAAGAGCACAAGGTGACTTATCTGAAAATGCGGATTATGACGCAGCCAGAGAAGAACAAGCACGTATTGAAGCTCGTATTAAGGAAATCGATAACATCTTGAAGCATTCTGAAATTATCAGAGAAACTAATTCAAAAGTGGTAACGATTGGGAAAACCGTTAGAATTGAGTTCATTGGTAAGAACAAAGAAAGTGAATATACCATCGTCGGTCATTTAGAAGCGAACCCGATGCAAGGGAAGATTTCCAATGAATCACCGATTGGAAAAGCGCTAATCGGACAAAAAAAGGGAAACAAAGTTACCTTTAAATCCGAAACGGGACAAGAGTTTAAAATCGAAGTGAAAGAAGTAAAATGACGAGAAAATGAGAATTTTCTCTTTTTTCTTTGAAGAGGTGAAGAAATGATAGCCATTATTGCGGCGATGGATAAGGAATTGGAACGATTACTAAGTGAAATGAAATATAAAAGAACGAAAAAAATCGCAGGTAAAACATTTTATCGCGGATGGATACGTAATCATTTGGTTGTCGTTGCTTTGTCAGGAATCGGTAAAGTCAATGCGGCAATGACTGCCTCTTTGTTGTTTCAACAATATCCTGTGACGTCTGTCATCAACATCGGAGTAGCGGGAGGAATCCCCCCTGCACAAGTTGGAACGCTTGTCATTGCATCTCAAGTTGGGTCTTTTGATATCGATCTTCGAGCCATTGATTCCCATCTACCATT